>NZ_JAVTWB010000070.1:0-2804 GCF_032229525.1 Accumulibacter sp.
GAACTGTTTGCTGAGGTGGTCACTCATGAGTCTGGGCTCGCCTTCGCAAGACAATGATTGACGGCAGCCTACGCCGCCAATGTTTCGGGGAGATGACGCCGCCTGCCGCGTCTGCCAATGCCGAGGATGGTTATAATCGCACCTCCAACGCCCTTGCGTCACGCTCCGACAACTCAATCCTGGATCGGCCCCTGTGAACTCGAGCCTGCTGCTCGCGGCAATCCCTGCTACCGCCTTCGGTGCCTTCTTGCTGCCGCTGCTGCTGCAGCGCTTCGGACGTGGCGCCTCGGCGCTGGCTGCCGCAGCGGTCATCGCCACCTGTCTGGGCCTGGTGCTGCAGTTGGCGCCGGCCACTTTCGCCGGCCACACCGAACTCGCACACCTGCCGTGGCTGCCCGCCTATGGACTGGACCTCAGCCTGCGCCTGGACGGCCTCGGCCTGCTTTTCTGCCTGCTGATCTGTGGCATCGGTTTGCTGGTGGTGCTGTACGCCTTCTACTATCTGCCGGACAGCGATCGCCTGGGCCGCTTCTATTCGATCCTGCTGCTGTTCATGGCGGCGATGCTGGGCATCGTGCTCTCCGAGAACGTGGTGCTGCTACTCGTCTTCTGGGAAATCACCAGCCTCTCCTCGTTTCTGCTGGTCGCCTACAACCACGAGAAATACGAGTCTCGAATCGGCGCCCGCATGGCCCTCGCGGTCACCGGCGGCGGTGGTCTGGCACTGCTCGCCGGCATCCTGCTGCTCGGTCATATCGCCGGCAGTTACGAGCTTTCGGTAATCCTCGCTGCGGGCGAGCAGATACGGGCACACCCGCTCTACGCGCCAACGCTGATCCTGATCCTGCTCGGCGCGTTCACCAAGTCGGCACAGTTTCCCTTCCACTTCTGGCTACCCAACGCCATGTCGGCGCCGACGCCGGTATCGGCTTACCTGCATTCGGCGACCATGGTCAAGGCCGGAGTCTTCCTGCTCGCTCGCCTGCACCCGGCGCTCGGTGGCACCGACCTGTGGTTCTGGCTGGTCAGCGGCACCGGCGCGGTGACCCTGGTGTACTCCGCGGCAACGGCGCTATTCAGACACGACATCAAAGGGCTGCTGGCTTACTCGACGATCAGCCATCTCGGACTGATCACCCTGCTGTTCGGTCTCGACACGCCTTTATCGATCGTTGCCGGCGTTTTTCATATCATCAACCACGCGATCTTCAAGGCCTCGTTGTTCATGGCTGCCGGGGTCATCGACCACGAATGCGGCACGCGCGACATGCGCCGTGTCAACGGCATGTTCAAACGGATGCCGATCACCGCCAGCCTGGCGATCATTGCTGCCAGCTCGATGGCCGGCGTACCGCTGCTCAACGGCTTCCTGAGCAAGGAGATGTTCTTCGCCGAAACGGTCGCTCACCCGCAATTCGAAGCCGTCGCCTGGCTGCTGCCGCTGATCGCGACGATCGCCGGCATGCTCGCCGTCGCTTACTCGTTGCGCTTCGTTCACGACGTGTTCTTCAACGGCGAGCCGATCGACCTGCCGCGCCAGCCGCACGAGCCGCCGCGCTGGATGCGCGCGCCGATCGAACTCCTGGTACTGCTTTGCCTGCTGGTCGGCGTGTTCCCGGGATGGACCGTCGCGCCGCTGCTCGACGTCGCCGCGCAGGCCACGTTGCAGGGACCACTTCCGACCTTCGAACTGGCGCTGTGGCATGGTTTCAACCGGCCCTTGATGATGAGCCTGCTGGCGCTGGCCGGCGGCGTTCTCATTTACGCCCTGCGCGGTCCGCTGTTCGCCTGGCAAGAGCAACTGCCACCACTGCGCCCGCGCACCGCCTTCGAGCGCGTCTACCGCCTGCTTGCCGCCAGCGCGCGACGACTCGTGGCTGCGCTCGATAACGGCTCGCTGCAGCGCTACAACGCCCTCCTGTTCGCCTTCATCCTGGTCCTCGGAGGCTGGGCCTTTTTCTCTGGCCCGGCGGCCTCCGTCCGGCTACCCGCCCAGCCCGCCGGCGAAGCCGCCTACCTCGCCCTGTTCGCCCTCCTCCTCGGCAGTGTGGGCGCCACGCTGCTGTACCGGCAACGGTTGCTGGCGGTGATCCTGGTCGGCATCGTCGGCCTGGTGGTGGCGCTGATCTTCATTCGCCTGTCGGCGCCTGACCTGGCGCTCACCCAACTTGCCGTCGAAACCGGAACGATCATCCTGATGCTGCTGGTGCTCTACTACCTGCCGGCACGCACGGCACCGCCAAGCAGCGCCAGTCGACTGGCACGCGACGTGCTGCTGGCAAGCCTCGCTGGCGGCGGCCTGATGCTGGTCACCTTGCAGATGCTCGCCGCGCCGTTCGAGACGATCTCGGGCTTTTATCTGCAGCAAGCGGTTCCCGGTGGTGGCGGCACCAACGTCGTCAATGTAATCCTGGTCGACTTTCGCGGTTTCGACACCCTCGGTGAAATCACCGTGCTGGCGATGGTCGCACTGGCTTCGCACGCCGTCCTTGACCGGCTGATCCTGATCGCGCCGCGACGCGATAGCGAGGGCCGACCGTGGGCAAGCGAAGCCCATCCGCTGTTTCTCGCGATGTTGATGCGCCCCTTGCTGCCCCTGGCCCTGACCGTGTCGGTGTATATCTTCCTGCGTGGGCATAATGTGCCCGGCGGGGGCTTCGTCGCCGGCCTGATCACCAGTGTCGCACTGGTGGTGCAATATCTGGCCAACGGCAACGCCTTCGCGCAGCGACGCATGCCGCGAAACGCCGCCGGACTACTGGCGCTGGGACTGCTGCTGGCAACCGGCGTCGGGATGGTCAGCT
>NZ_JAVTWB010000071.1:0-2799 GCF_032229525.1 Accumulibacter sp.
CAGGGTGTCAAGCCACGCCAGTGTTTCCTCTTCCACCTGCGCGCGCCAAGCCCGCGACGAGAAGGTGTGATCGGCATCGGCAAGGTCGATTCGGCGCACCCTGGCCTGCTCGATGAGGCCAGTCCAGGCCGGGTTGGTCGCGGTAAACTCGAGGAACTCCTTCGCCGTGTAGTCCTGACCGCTGAGAACCAGCAGCAGGCCGCCGGAAAATCTTCGCCACCCTTCGGCCATCCGATCCTGGAACGAGAGCATGTCTGCCGTGCGCTGCGGCCTCGAACGGCGCGCCAGCAGCACCGTGTTGAGCAGGCCGCGGAGGGAGGCCAGGATTTCCAGTTTGCCACTGAGCAGTTTGCGCCAGAACTCGCCCTCCAGCAGGCGCTGGCCGTAGTAGTGCTTGATGTGGGTCTGCGCCAGGCTTGTTTCCGAGCGCACCCAGGGGTTGAGCAAGGCCAGGCCGGAGATCCTCTCATCAGCAGTCGCCTGAACGTACAACAAGGCTGCCGATGCCGCGTCGCACAGTCCCCACAGGACGACGCGCCGTAGCGTGGGACAGCTGCGCTGGAACGCTTCGATCGCGGCGCCGATGTCGGCCGAGATTTCTTCGAAGCTGCGCATCGCGCCACTGGCGTCGCCCATGCCGCGGCAGTCGAAGCGCATTGCCGGATAGCCTTCGCTGGCCAGACGGCGCGACAGCAGCAGGAACTGGCGGTGACTGCCGACGCGGACCTGCGGGCCGCCGACGACGATCAGCACACCGCAGCTGGCGCGGTGCTGGCGAGTGTCGCCCAGGCGGTCAGTGCTTGATCCGTTCACCAGGCCGGCCGGAGCCGCTTCTTCGCCACGCTTGGCACGAGCATCTGCAAGCGGGGTTTGCGGCCGGGCAACGATGCCCGGCAAGCAGTCGTCGCCGAGGGAGAAAAGCACGGCTTCTTCGACGAAATTCATGCGCCGCTCACCTCGGACATGACGCCAATGCTGGTCTCGATCAGCGCCGGACACTCGCTGATCTCGCTGGTTTGCCAGAAGGCCGGGCCGCTCACCGCGGTGCCGCGCGCCGTCTGGCCGGCCGCCTGCCATTGGGTCAGCCGCGCCACGGCAAGCGGTGACAGGCTGGCATCGGGCTTGCCCGAGATCTCGATCCATTCGACACGGCCCGATCGGTGGGGCAGGAGCAGCTCTGCCTGCTCGAGCCCGGCAGCGAGTGCGGGAGACAGCAGGTAGCCGGCGATCTCCACCGATTCGCCCTGTCGCAGCTGGCTGCGCAGGCGTTCCATGACGCCCTTGCTGTCACCGCCAAGCATCTCGGCGGCGATCTTCAGGCGCAGGAACTGCTGCAGGAACTGTTTTCCCAGGACCACCGGCTGCCAGAAAAGCAGCTTGACCGGTGTTTCCATGCGCTGGGCAGCTTCATTGGCCAGCAGGCAGCCGGTGCGCTGGCCCCACAACCACAGCGACCCCGTCGTCCGTTGCCGTAACCAGTCGCAAGCGAGCTTGACGTCTGCCAGCCAGGCCTCCCAGGTAGCGTCGCCGAAATCGCCCGCACTGTCACCGCAACCCAGCAGGTCGATCTGCAGCACCGTATAGCCGGCAGCTGCCATCGCTCGGGCCTGCAGGGCCGCCATGCGCCGGGACTTGTTGAGTTCCTCGGCGAAGGGGTGTACATACACTACCGCGCCGCGCGGTTTTGCCGACGGCGCCGGCGCATGCAGCAGGGCAAAGCGCTGGCCTGTCGCAGAGGGCAGGAAAAAGGCTTCGAGAGCCATGGCCAGCGCGGTTCAGGAAGCCAGTTTGCCTTGCACGAAATCGATCAGGGTGGCCAATGAAGCAAAGACGGATCCGTCAATTTCGTCGTCGTCCACGGTAAATCCAAAGCGTTCTTCCAGCGTCGTGATCAGCGCCACCACGGCCATCGAATCGAGCTCGGGAATTGCGCCGAGCAAGGGTGTATCCAGCGCGAACTCGCTGGCCCGGCCCTTGAGGCTCAGTACCTCGTCAAGAACCGCTACCACCTCGCTTTTGATCTCCATGCCGTCTCCTGTTGCGGGAATCTACCCGGGTACCGCCTGCCAGGCAGGTGGTGGTCTATCGAGCGGCGATTATACCGAGTCAAGCGCTGGCTCTTCGTGAGATTGGTCACGCCGTGCCGGCTTTGGCCGCCTACCCTGTCGATCGACGAGCCTTGCTGGTCACGCCGGCAGATGAGAGACTGCTGGCGATCGTCAGGTGAGCAGGTTGGCGCCGGCAAGGCGCAAGGCGGTACGACAAATGACCCCCATGGAGTGAAAATGGCCGACTCGATCCCCTTGGCCCCGGCGGGATTTCCCGCTTTCGAAAGCAAGATCGTCGCCCCGGCCGAACTGCTCGGGCACCTCGCCCGTCTATCGCGCCCACTGGTGTTTACCAATGGTTGTTTCGATATCGTGCATCGGGGTCATGTGACCTTGCTTGCCCAGGCGCGCACGCTTGGCGCGGCGCTGGTCGTCGCACTCAACTCGGATGCCTCGGTAAAGCGCCTTGGCAAAGGTGACGATCGCCCGGTGAACACGCTGTCCGACCGGCTGGCGGTGATCGCCGCGCTGGAGTCGGTCAGCATGGTGACCTGGTTCGAGGAAGATACGCCGCTGCAGCGCATTCTCGATTGCCGGCCGGAGGTTCTCGTCAAAGGCGGCGACTGGCCGGTCGAGAAGATTGTCGGCAATCGCGAGGTGGCCGGTAGCGGTGGCCGCGTGGTGTCTTTGCCGTTCATCCACCAGACGTCCACGACTACCCTGCTCGAGAAGATCCGGCGGCTTTAGCGCG
>NZ_JAVTWB010000072.1:0-15783 GCF_032229525.1 Accumulibacter sp.
AATCGTCCCCACATTCACGTGCGGCTTGGTACGTTCAAATTTTCCCTTGGCCATTTATCGTATCCTTCAAAAACTGAGTCGGTTACAGAGTCATTTCTTGTTAATGATCGCCTCGGCGACGTTCTTCGGCGCTTCGGCGTAATGCTTGAATTCCATCGAGTAAGTCGCGCGACCTTGCGACAGCGAACGTACGCTCGTGGAATAGCCAAACATCTCCGCCAGCGGCACCTCCGCCCGGATCAGTTTGATATTGCCGGGAGCATCTTCCATCCCCTGCACCATACCGCGACGACTCGACAGGTCGCCCATCACGTTACCCATGTACTCTTCCGGCGTCTCGACCTCCACCGCCATCATCGGT
This sequence comes from Accumulibacter sp., assembly GCF_032229525.1. GTDB lineage: Bacteria > Pseudomonadota > Gammaproteobacteria > Burkholderiales > Rhodocyclaceae > Accumulibacter. The sequence continues at coordinate 362 of NZ_JAVTWB010000072.1, forward strand.
TCCAGCAGGGTCGGGGAAGCGCGACGCATCCCCTCCTTGAAGGCAAATGATGCCGCCATGCGAAAGGCGTTCTCGTTGGAGTCGACGTCGTGGTAGGAGCCCTCGAACAGGGTGAATTTGATATCGACTACTGGAAAACCAGCCAGGACACCACTGGTGATGGCATCCTGCAAGCCTTTGTCGACTGCCGGAATGTACTCGCGCGGCACCGTACCACCCTTGATGGCATCGACAAACTCGTAGCCCTTGCCCGTCTCGTTCGGCTCGATCTTCAACCAGACGTGGCCATACTGACCACGGCCACCCGACTGCTTGACGAACTTGCCTTCCTGTTCGACCGTCTTCTTGATGCATTCACGGTAGGCCACCTGCGGCGCACCCACATTCGCATCGACGCCAAACTCGCGCCGCAAGCGGTCGACGATGATCTCCAGGTGCAGTTCGCCCATGCCGGAGATAATGGTTTGCCCCGACTCCTCGTCCGTACGCACACGGAAAGACGGATCCTCCTGTGCCAGACGGCCAAGTGCGATACCCATCTTTTCCTGGTCGGGCTTGGTTTTGGGCTCGACTGCGACGTGGATCACGGGCTCCGGGAAGATCATCCGCTCAAGCGTGATTACCGCGGCCGGATCGCAAAGCGTTTCGCCGGTGGTCACATCCTTGAGGCCCACACAGGCCGCGATGTCGCCGGCGAGGACCTCTTTCAACTCCTCGCGGTTGTTGGCGTGCATCTGCAGCACGCGCCCAATACGCTCGCGACGACCCTTGGTCGGGTTGTAAATAAAATCGCCGGTCTTGAGCACCCCGGAGTAAACGCGAATGAAGGTCAACTGCCCGACGTACGGGTCGGTCATCAGCTTGAACGCCAGCGCGGAAAACTTGGCGGTGTCGGACGCTTCGCGGCTACCCTGCTCACCATTCTCCAGCTCGCCAGTCACTGGCGGGATGTCAATCGGCGACGGGAGCAAATCGATCACCGCGTCCAGCATACGCTGCACGCCCTTGTTCTTGAAGGCCGTTCCGCACAGGCCGGGTTGAATCTCGCAGGCCAGAGTGCGCGCGCGCAAACCCTTTATCACGTCAGCCTCGTTCAGATCCCCATCTTCGAGATAGCGGTTCATCAACTCTTCTGACGATTCGGCCGCTGCTTCGACCATCTTGCCGCGCCACTCATCTGCTTGAGCCTGGAGCTCGGCCGGAATATCGCGATAATCGAACTTCATTCCCAGCGAGGCCTCATCCCAGACGATGGCCCTCATCTTGATCAGATCGACGACGCCCTCGAAGTATTCTTCCTTGCCGATCGGGATCACGATGGGCACCGGGTTGGCGTTCAACCGGGTCTTCATCTGCTCCATGACTTTGAAGAAGTCTGCACCCTGGCGATCCATCTTGTTCACGAAGGCCAGGCGCGGGACCTTGTACTTGGTCGCCTGACGCCAAACCGTCTCGGACTGCGGCTGTACACCGCCAACCGCACAATAGATCATGCACGCACCGTCCAGCACCCGCATTGAGCGCTCGACTTCAATCGTGAAGTCAACGTGGCCCGGCGTATCGATGATGTTGACCCGGTGCTCGGGGCGATCGAGCTGCATGCCCTTCCAGAAACACGTGGTCGCCGCCGAAGTAATGGTAATCCCGCGCTCCTGCTCCTGCGCCATCCAGTCCATCGTCGCAGCGCCATCATGCACTTCGCCGATCTTGTGATTGATACCCGTGTAGAACAGGATGCGCTCGGTCACGGTCGTCTTGCCGGCGTCAATGTGGGCGCTGATACCGATATTCCGGTAACGCTCGATGGGGGTTTTACGTGCCACAGTAATAGACCTTCACGAATAAAGAGCGGTCGCCGGCGGGGAAACGCCGACGCCTTTGGTGTGACTTTCTTGGTGCGACTTAGAAACGGAAGTGCGCGAAGGCCTTGTTGGCCTCTGCCATACGATGGATTTCGTCACGCTTCTTGACTGCACCACCACGGCTTTCTGAGGCCTCCAGCATCTCGGCAGCCAGACGCTGGCCCATCGACTTCTCGGAACGCTTGCGCGCGGACTCCCGCAACCAGCGCATGGCCAGAGCCATGCGGCGACTGGGACGAACTTCCACTGGCACCTGATAGTTGGCGCCACCAACCCGGCGACTCTTGACTTCGACGAGTGGCCTGATGTTACCCAACGCCAGACTAAAGACCTCCAGCGGATCCTTGCCAGTCTTGGTCGCAACCTGCTCGAAAGCACCGTAGACGATGCGCTCGGCGACCGACTTCTTGCCGCATTTCATGATTGTATTGACGAACTTCGAGACATCCACGTTCCCGAACTTCGGATCCGGCAGGATATCGCGCTTTGGCACTTCACGACGACGGGGCATAGCAACCTCTCATAGTCACAATTCAGTTGAAGGGGCGGACAACATGACCTCCCCTCCTGGCCGCCCATCTGGAGCGACCCTTACTCGGACGGAAATCAAGCAGCCTTCTGGCGCTTGGTACCGTACTTGGAACGACCTTGTTTACGCTTCTTGACGCCCTGCGTGTCCAGCGAACCGCGGACGGTGTGATAACGCACACCCGGCAAGTCCTTGACCCGGCCACCGCGAATTAGCACAACCGAGTGCTCCTGCAGGTTGTGCCCTTCACCCCCGATGTACGAAATCACCTCGAAACCATTCGTCAGGCGAACCTTGCAGACCTTGCGCAGCGCGGAGTTCGGCTTCTTTGGCGTGGTCGTGTAGACACGGGTGCAGACCCCCCGCTTCTGGGGGCAATTTCCCAGCGCGGGGACCTTGCTCTTGGTGCGGACAGCCTCGCGAGGCTTGCGCACCAACTGGTTGATGGTTGGCATGTTCTACCCTTATGTTCAGTGCAGAAACCGTCGTGAGGACCACATGGCGTCTGCAAAAAACCAAGGCGGACCAAAAAAGGCCGCCTTGGCGATTTCAATGACTAGCCGACGCAGCACACGGCGACGGCGACAAAGACCGGCGATTCTATGGTCTATCACGCCCCAAGTCAAGCGGCGGGTTCGTCCTGTACGCTCTCTTCGGCGGCAGACAGATCATCCGCAAACAATCCGCTTCCGTCAGCAACATCTTCGCCGGCCGCGTTCTTCTTGCGCGTGTTGTGATAGGCAAGACCCGTACCAGCCGGTATCAGACGGCCGACGATGACGTTCTCCTTGAGGCCACGAAGTTCGTCGCGCTTGCCCATGATCGCAGCCTCGGTCAGAACTCGTGTCGTTTCCTGGAATGAGGCCGCCGAGATGAACGAATCGGTAGACAAGGATGCCTTGGTAATACCCAGCAGTACATGTTCGTAGGTCGCTGGAAGCTTCCCTCCGGCAAGCATGGCGTCATTTTCGTCCAGCAGATGAGCGCGCTCCACCTGCTCGCCCTTGATGAACTTGGTGTCGCCGGGGTCCAGCACATTGACTCGGCGCAGCATCTGGCGAACGATCACCTCGATGTGCTTGTCGTTGATCTTGACGCCCTGTAGCCGGTAGACATCCTGAACCTCATCGGTGATGTAGACCGCTAGCGCTTCGACGCCCAACAGCCGCAGAATGTCGTGCGGGTCCGGCGCGCCATCGACGATGGACTCCCCCTTATTGACGACCTGTCCGTCATGCACCAGGACATGCTTGTCCTTCAGGATCAGATACTCGTGGGTATCGCCGTCAAGATCGGTAATGACCAGGCGCTGCTTGCCTTTGGTGTCCTTGCCGAACGACATGGTGCCGGTGAACTCCGCCAGCATTCCCGCGTCCTTGGGGGTACGCGCTTCGAACAGTTCCGCGACGCGCGGCAAACCACCGGTAATATCACGCGTCTTGGCCGACTCCTGCGGCAGGCGGGCAAGCACGTCACCTACCGAAATCTGTTGCCCATCAAACACGTTGATGATCGCACCGACCTGGAAGGTGATGGTCACGGGTTGCTCGCTGCCATGCATCTTGACTTCTTCGCCATCAGCCTCGAAGAGCCTGACCTGCGGGCGTAGACCTCTGCTCGGAACCTTGCCGCCGCGCTTCGGATCGATGACCACTAGCGTGGACAGCCCCGTAACCTCGTCGATCTGCTTGGCGACGGTAACGCCTTCGTCGACGTTCTCGAATTTCACCAGGCCAGAGTATTCCGCGATGATCGGACGCGTATGAGGATCCCAGGCCGCCAGTCTGGCACCGGCCTTGACTGGCTCAGCATCGACCACCCGCAGCGTCGCTCCATAAGGGACCTTGTGCTTCTCGCGTTCGCGCCCACTGTCGTCGGTAATCAAGATCTCGCCGGAACGGGTAATGACGATCTTTTCGCCCTTGGCACTGGTCACGTAACGCATTGTGGACGTGAAGCGCACCACGCCGGCGCTGTGCGTTTCGACATGGCTGGCAACCGCAGCGCGTGACGCCGCACCACCCACGTGAAACGTCCGCATGGTCAGCTGTGTTCCGGGTTCGCCAATCGATTGCGCGGCCATTACACCGACCGCCTCGCCGACATTGACCGGGGAACCACGACCCAGGTCGCGGCCGTAGCACATGGCGCACAGACCATAGCGCGTATCGCAGGTCAGCGGCGTGCGCACCTTGACCTCATCGATACCCAGGCGATCGATCAGATCACAATGGTCCTCGCAGATCAGTGTTCCTTGCTCAATGAGCGTCTCGTTGGAATCGGGGTGCACCACATCAGCAGCCGTGACGCGCCCGAGGATGCGCTCGCGAATGGCCTCGATCACCTCACCGCCTTCGATCAGGGCTTTCCGGGTGACCCCGTTGGTCGTTCCGCAATCATCCTCGATCACCACCAGGTCCTGTGTCACGTCCACCAGTCGACGCGTCAGGTAACCAGAGTTGGCCGTCTTCAAAGCCGTATCCGCCAAACCCTTGCGTGCTCCGTGCGTCGAGATGAAGTACTGGAGAACGTTAAGGCCCTCGCGGAAATTGGTCTTGATCGGTGTTTCGATGATCGACCCATCCGGCTTCGCCATCAAGCCCCGCATACCCGCCAACTGACGGATCTGCGCTGCCGAACCGCGCGCGCCCGAATCGGCCATCATGAAGATCGAGTTGAATGACTCCTGTCTCTCCTTGTTGCCGTGGCGATTGGTGACTTCCTCGTGACCGAGCTGATCCATCATCACCTTGGCGACCTGATCGCCGGTACGCCCCCAGATATCGACCACCTTGTTATAGCGCTCACCGTTGGTGACCAGACCGTTGGTGTACTGGTTTTCGATCTCCTTGACTTCCTCTTCGGCGTTGGCAATGATTTCGCGCTTTTGCGCTGGAACCAGCATGTCGTCCGAGCAGATCGAAATGCCGGCGCGAGTCGCCAGGCGGTAGCCGTTCTGCATCAGTTTGTCGGCAAAAACCACCGTTTCCTTCAGACCACAGCGGCGGAAAGCGGCGTTGATGAGTTTCGATATTTCCTTCTTCTTGAGGGTCTTGTCGATCAGGCTGAACGGCAGTCCTTTCGGCAGGATCTCGGAAAGGAGAGCGCGGCCGGCCGTCGTCTGGTAACGAGTGATCTTCTCCTGCCAGCCGTTGTCGCCATCGGCTTCATATTCGGTGATCCGGACAGCAACCCGTGCGTGCAGGTCAAGCTCACCCGCCTGCATGGCGCGCGTCACCTCGGCGAGGTCGGGAAAGATCATGCCCTCACCCTTGGCATTGATGCGCTCGCGGGTGGCGTAGTAGAGACCGAGAACGATGTCCTGAGAGGGAACGATAATCGGCTCGCCGTTCGCTGGCGAAAGGACGTTGTTAGAGGCCAGCATCAACGTCCGTGTTTCCATTTGCGCTTCGAGCGACAGGGGCACGTGAACAGCCATCTGGTCACCGTCGAAGTCGGCGTTGAAGGCGGCGCAAACCAGCGGATGCAACTGGATCGCCTTGCCTTCGATCAAGGTCGGTTCAAAGGCCTGAATGCCCAGACGGTGCAGTGTTGGCGCACGGTTGAGCATGATCGGATGTTCGCGGATAACCTCTTCCAGGATGTCCCACACCACTGCTTCCTGGGTCTCGACCATCTTCTTCGCCTGCTTGATGGTGGTCGCCAGGCCCATGCCTTCGAGACGGTTGAAAATGAACGGCTTGAACAACTCGAGCGCCATCAGTTTCGGCAGACCGCATTGATGGAGCTTGAGCTGCGGGCCGACGACGATGACCGAACGGCCCGAGTAGTCAACGCGCTTGCCAAGCAGGTTCTGGCGAAAACGACCGCCCTTGCCCTTGATCATGTCGGCCAGCGACTTGAGCGGGCGCTTGTTGGCGCCGGTCATTGCCTTGCCACGACGCCCGTTGTCCAACAGTGAGTCGACAGCCTCCTGCAGCATCCGCTTTTCGTTGCGCACGATGATTTCCGGTGCCTTCAACTCGAGCAGGCGCTTGAGACGATTGTTCCGGTTGATGACCCGGCGATAAAGGTCGTTGAGATCGGAGGTCGCAAAACGACCACCGTCCAGCGGCACCAGCGGACGCAGATCCGGCGGCAGCACCGGCAGCACCTCAAGCACCATCCATTCCGGTTTAATACCCGACTTCTGGAAACCTTCAAGGATTTTGAGCCGCTTGGAGAACTTCTTGCTCTTGGTTTCCGAAGTGGTCGTCTCCAGCTCGGAGCGCAGCGTTTCAACCTCGCGGCTGAGGTCGATGGAGCGCAGCAATTCCCGGATTCCCTCGGCACCCATGGCCGCGTCGAAATCGTCGCCGTACTCTTCGACCTTCGCCAGATAGTCGTCTTCGGTCAGCAGCTGGGCGCGTGCCAGCGGCGTCATGCCGGGATCGTAGACCACGAAAGCCTCGAAGTAGAGCACGCGCTCAATGTCGCGCAGCGTCATGTCGAGAACCATGCCGAGGCGACTTGGCAGGCTTTTCAGAAACCAGATATGGGCGACCGGACTGGCGAGATCAATGTGCGCCATCCGCTCACGGCGAACTTTGGCGAGCGTCACTTCGACACCACACTTCTCGCAGATGACGCCGCGATGCTTCAGCCGCTTGTACTTGCCACAAAGACACTCGTAGTCCTTGATCGGTCCGAAAATCTTGGCGCAGAACAGACCGTCACGTTCCGGTTTGAACGTCCGATAGTTGATCGTCTCGGGTTTCTTCACTTCACCATAGGACCAGGAACGAATCTTGTCCGGCGAAGCGAGACCAATGGTGATCGCATCGAACTGTTCTTCCTGCGTCACCTGCCTAAACAAATCAAGCAGTGCTTTCATCTTTTGCTCCAGTAAGGAGAGAGGTGTCAGGGGCCACAAGCGGCGAGGCTGGCAGATTCACAGGCCTCACTGCTCGCCCCTCGGCAAACAATCAGAAGCGTTCGAGATCGATGTCAATGGCCAGCGAACGAATTTCCTTGACCAATACGTTGAAGGACTCGGGCATGCCAGCTTCGATCTTGTGGTCGCCCTTGACGATGTTCTCGTACACTTTTGTCCTCCCATTCACGTCGTCGGACTTGACGGTCAGCATCTCCTGCAGCACGTAGGAAGCACCGTAGGCTTCGAGGGCCCACACCTCCATCTCGCCGAAGCGCTGACCACCGAACTGCGCCTTGCCCCCCAGCGGCTGCTGGGTAACCAGCGAGTACGGGCCAGTCGAGCGCGCGTGCATCTTGTCATCGACCAGGTGGTGCAGCTTCAACACGTGCATGTAACCCACCGTCACCTGCCGCTCGAACTGCTCACCGGTGCGCCCATCGTAGAGCGTCATCTGGCCGGACTCCGGCATCCTGGCCAGCGCCAGCATGGCCTTGATTTCCGATTCTTTGGCGCCGTCGAAAACCGGCGTCGCGAACGGCACCCCGGCTTCCAGGTTGCCTGCCATTTCCAGGATCTCGCCGTCGTTGAGCTGATCCAGGTCTTCCGACTTGCCGGTGCTGTTGTAGATTTGCTCGAGGAAACCGCGCACCTCCTTGGCTGTCGCCTGCCGCTGAAGCATCTCACTGATCCTGAAACCGAGGCCTTTGGCAGCAAGTCCCAGGTGGACCTCGAGAATCTGGCCAACGTTCATCCGCGAAGGCACGCCAAGCGGGTTGAGCACGATATCGACGGGACGCCCGTCGGCCATATACGGCATGTCCTCGACCGGCACGATGCGCGAAACCACGCCCTTGTTGCCGTGCCGTCCGGCCATCTTGTCGCCGGCCTGCAGGCGGCGCCTGACGGCAACGTAGACCTTGACCATCTTTTGCACACCGGGCGGCAATTCGTCGCCCTGGGTGAGCTTCTTGCGCTTCTCCTCGAAGGCGACATCGAAGCCCTTGCGGGTCTGTTCCAGCCCCTCCCGCAAAGACTCCAGTTGATGCGCGACATCTTCGTCGGCCATCCGGATATCGAACCAGTGATGTGGCTCGATACCGTCGAGATACTCCTGGGTCACCAGCGTACCTTTGGCCAGCCTCTTCGGTCCACCGTTGGCCGGCTTGCCCACGATCATCCGCTCGACGCGGGCGAATGCATCACGCTCGACGATACGCAATTGATCGGCAAGGTCAAGCTTGTAGCTACGCAGATGGTCGTCGATGATCGATTGGGCGCGCTTGTCGCGCTCGATACCCTCGCGGGTAAACACCTGAACGTCGATCACCGTACCGGCGATGCCCGACTGTACGCGCAGCGAGGTGTCCTTCACATCGGAGGCTTTCTCACCAAAGATCGCGCGCAACAGCTTCTCTTCGGGCGTCAACTGGGTCTCACCTTTCGGTGTCACCTTGCCAACCAATACGTCACCGGCTTCGACTTCCGCACCGATATAGACGATTCCCGATTCGTCGAGCCGCGACAGTTGCGACTCGCCGAGAGAAGCAATATCTCGTGTAATTTCCTCGGGACCGAGCTTGGTATCGCGCGCCACAACCGTCAGTTCCTCGATGTGGATCGAAGTAAAGCGATCTTCGGCAACCACGCGCTCCGAGATCAGAATCGAGTCTTCGAAGTTGTAGCCGTTCCACGGCATGAAGGCGACCAGCATGTTCTGGCCGAGCGCCAGTTCACCCTTGTCGGTCGAGGCACCGTCGGCCACCACGTCGGCCTTGGCAATGACGTCCCCGACCCGAACCAGCGGCCGCTGGTTGATGTTGGTATTCTGGTTGGAGCGAATGTACTTGACCATGTTGTAGATATCGACACCCACTTCACCCGGGCCGGTCTCGTTGTCATTGACGCGCACCACCACCCGCGCCGCATCGACGTAATCAACCACCCCACCGCGCAGTGCCTGCACCGCCGTGCCCGAGTCCACCGCTACCGTGCGCTCGATTCCGGTCCCGACGAGAGGCTTTTCGGGACGCAGACAGGGAACCGCCTGCCGCTGCATGTTCGCTCCCATCAGCGCGCGGTTGGCATCGTCGTGTTCCAGGAAGGGAATCAGCGAAGCGGCCACCGAGACAATCTGACTTGGGGCGACGTCCATGTACTGCACGCGCGCCGGCTCGGCAAGAATCGTTTCACCTTTTTCGCGGCAGGTAACCAGATCATCGGTCAACACCCCCGCGTCGCCCAGATCAGAGTTCGCCTGCGCGATGACATAGGCGCCCTCTTCGATGGCCGACAAATACTCGATCTGATTGGTCACCCGACCGTCGACAACCTTGCGGTAAGGCGTCTCGAGAAAGCCATACTCGTTGGTTCGTGCGTAAAGCGCCAGCGAGTTGATCAGGCCGATGTTCGGGCCTTCCGGTGTTTCGATCGGGCAAACGCGGCCGTAGTGGGTAGGATGCACGTCGCGTACTTCGAAACCGGCACGCTCGCGCGTCAAGCCACCCGGGCCAAGCGCCGAGACACGACGTTTGTGCGTGATCTCGGACAGCGGGTTGGTCTGGTCCATGAACTGCGACAGCTGGCTGGAACCGAAGAACTCCCGGACAGCAGCACTGATCGGTTTGGCGTTGATCAGGTCGTGCGGCATCAGGTTGTCTGATTCAGCCTGCGACAAGCGCTCCTTGACAGCGCGCTCGACGCGAACCAGGCCGGCCCGGAATTGGTTCTCGGCCAGTTCGCCGACCGAACGAACGCGGCGATTGCCGAGATGGTCGATGTCATCGACTTCACCACGACCATTGCGCAATTCGACCAGCAGCTTGATGACTTCAACGATGTCGCGTGGCGACAAGGTCAACTGTTCGCGCACCTCGCCGACGACCCCGGCACCCTTCAGTTGATCGAAGAGCGCCAACGCAGCCGCTTCGGACAGGTTCTCGGCTAGCGCGCGCGGCCCGTGGCTCAACTCGGCCATGACCTGCTCGGCAGCCGCCGCCGCGTCACCCAAGGCCTCTTTGATCAGCTTGATGATCCCCTCGCGCTTGGACGGCACCTGCTTGACCATGATCTTGTATTCGACGACGTCCTTGCGAGCGACGCGTCGGTTGAACTTCATGCGCCCAACTGCTGAAAGATCGTAGCGATCGTCGGAGTAGAACAAACCGTTGAACAGGATTTCGACCGCATCTTCCGTCGGGGGCTCACCTGGCCGCATCATGCGGTAGATGGCAACGCGCGCCGCCTGCCTGGAAGCTGTATCGTCGGCGCGCAGGGTCTGCGAGATGAAACCTCCGCGGTCGAGATCGTTGATATACAGCGTCTGCAGGGACTCGATACCGGACTCGAAAAGCTTCGCCAACAGTGTTTCGGTAATCTCGTCATTGGCATTGGCCAGAATTTCGCCGCTACCCTGGTCGACCACGTCCTCGGCAATCACCCGGCCAATCAGAAAGTCATCCGGGACAGCAACCTGCTTGATTCCCGCAGCATCGAGTTCACGAATGTGCTTGGCCGTAATCCGCTTGTCTTTGGCAATGATCAGCGCGCCGGACGGGTCATTGAAGTCGAAGCGCGCAACTTCACCGCGCAGGCGTTCCGGAACCAGCGCGAATTCGATCACGTTCTTGCCCAGCAGGAAGGTGTCGAACTCGAAAAACTCACGCAGAATGGTTTGTGGCGTCAGGCCGATCGCCTTCAGCAAGGTCGTTACCGGCATCTTGCGACGACGGTCCACGCGGAAGAAAAGCAGGTCTTTCGGGTCGAATTCGAAATCAAGCCAGGAGCCACGGTAAGGAATGACCCGCGCCGAAAAGAGCAGCTTGCCCGAGCTGTGCGTCTTGCCACGGTCGTGTTCGAAAAAGACGCCCGGCGACCGGTGCAACTGCGAGACGATGACCCGCTCGGTGCCGTTGATGACGAAGGAACCGGTGGAAGTCATCAGCGGAATTTCGCCCATGTAGACTTCCTGCTCCTTGACTTCCTTGATGGTATCGGGCGTTTCGCGATCAAGGATGACCAGGCGAACCTTCGCTCGCAGCGCCGAGGCAAAGGTCAGGCCACGCTGGTGGCATTCCTTGACATCGAAGGTGGGCTCCGAAAGTGCGAAGCTGACGAACTCGAGCCGCGCGTTACCGCTATGGCTGACGATCGGGAAAATCGACGTAAACGCAGCTTGCAAGCCTTGGTTCTTGCGCTGTGCTGTGGGAACCGTTCGCTGCAGGAAAGCAGAGAACGACTCCAACTGGGTCGCCAGCAAGAACGGCACTTCAAGCACGCTGGCGCGCTTGGCAAAGCTCTTGCGGATACGCTTTTTCTCGGTGTAGGAGTAGTTCATGGTTGCTCCAGACTCAGAAGGCAAATCCTCTAGTGCACATCAGCGACGGTCAAAAGACCCGCCAGTGTGCAACGGACAAACGCAATACGATTAGAACGAAACAGGACCGGGAAATACTAGCCCTGGCCTTCGCTACTCGTGCTTGCGTTTGCACCCTGCACAGCATTAAGTCGGCGACACGCGTCGACGCAAAGCTGTTTCCGGAAAAGCGCAAACGGGCTGACAGCCGGAAGGCTGTCAGCCCGAAGCACCAGACCGGAATTACTTGACCTCGACCTTGGCTCCGGCATCCTCAAGCAACTTCCTGAGGGCATCGGCATCGGCCTTGGAAACACCTTCCTTGACCGCCTTCGGTGCGCCATCAACGAGATCCTTGGCTTCCTTCAAACCAAGGCCGGTCGCAGCGCGAACGACCTTGATGGTTTCGACCTTCTTCTCGCCGCTAGCCATCAGCATCACGGTGAACTCGGTCTGCTCCTCGACAACGGCGGCGGCTGCACCCGGCGCAGCGACCGCCATCGAAGCCGCTGAAACACCAAATTTCTCTTCGAATGCCTTGACCAGGTCATTCAGGTCCATGACCGTCATCGAACCGACGGCTTCCAGGATGTCTTCTTTGCTAATAGCCATAATCAATAAACTCCCAAATCTCTAAATACGAATATTCGAAAAACCGACAAGGCGATCAAGCCACCGCTTCTTCGCGCTGCTTGGCCAAGGCCGCCAGCGCGCAGGCAAAGCCGGTCACTGGCGCCTGCATCATCCCGAGCAATTGGGCGAGCAACTCCTCGCGACTCGGAACCGACGCAAGTTTTTGCACGCCGGCCGGGTCGAGAAGCTCACCAGCATAACTGCCCGCTTTGAGAATGAGCTTGTCATTGGTCTTTGCGAAGTCATTGAGCACTTTGGCTGCTGCGACAGCGTCGTCCGAGATACTGTAGATCAGCGGTCCCGTCATCTGCTCGGCCAGACTGGCGAACACCGTGCCGTCGACCGCCCGGCGCACCAAGGTGTTTTTCAGGACACGCAGGTAGACCCCTGCAGCGCGTGCCTGCGCCCGTAAACGGGTCAGGTGAGCGACCTGCAAACCGCTGTACTCGGCCACGACCATCGTCTGAGCACCAGCGACCCTGGCCGATAGCTCAGCCACGACCGCTTTCTTTTCATCAAGATTAAGACCCACAGGCCCTTCCTCCCATCAAGTCAACAGACGGCACATCCGACTGGATGCGCCGCACCCACGGCGACCTTGGATCAGGGTGACAGCGAAAGGCCTGGGCCTGTCACTGCGAAGTCCTTCTCGGGGCGCACCGCCTATGCAGGCTGCTCTCGCACTTAAGCCTCCGGCTAGAGCCTTCGGCACCTACGGTCTTTGACGATCCCGTCGACGGTGCGAAAACACACCGGCAACAGCCCAACAAAGTTCCTTGCCCAGCCACGTCACGACCGTGGCTGGAACGATTTCACATTACTTACAGCGTGGAAGGATCTACTCGGATTCCCGGACCCATCGTGCTGGACACCGCTATTCTCTGCAAATACTGACCCTTGGAAGCTACCGGCTTGGCCTTGACCAGCGCGTCCACCAGCGCCTTGAGGTTGGCCGCCAACCTGTCGACGTCAAAAGACGCACGACCGATCGTGCTGTGGATGATGCCACCCTTGTCGGTACGGTACTGCACCTGACCGGCCTTGGCATTCTTGACCGCAGCGGCCACGTCCATGATCACCGTACCGACCTTGGGGTTGGGCATCAGGCCGCGCGGCCCCAGTATTTGACCCAACTGGCCGACCACCCTCATCGCATCAGGGGTCGCAATCACCCGATCAAAATTCATGACGCCGGCCTTGATCTCGGCGGCAAGGTCTTCAAAACCAACGATGTCAGCTCCGGCTTCCAGAGCAGCGGCGGCCTTTTCGCCCTGCGCGAAGACGGCGACGCGAATCGTCTTTCCGGTACCGGCCGGCAAGACCACCGAACCGCGCACGATCTGATCGGACTTGCGCGGATCGACACCCAGGCAAACGGCAACATCGATCGATTCGTCGAACTTGGCCGTCGCGAATTCCTTGGCCAACTTCAGCGCCTCGCCCACGGCCACGCTGATGGTGCGATCAACCTTGCCCGCAAGGGCCTTTTGACGCTTGCTCAAATTAGCCATCTCAGAGACCCTCCACGGTGACGCCCATCGTCCGGGCACTGCCAGCGATCGTGCGAACCGCGGCATCCATGTCGGCCGCCGTCAGATCGGGCATCTTCTGTGTCGCAATGGCTTCACACTGAGCGCGGGTCAAGTTGCCAACCTTGTTGGTCAGCGGTTTGGCGCTACCTTTCTGGAGGCCGATGGCCTTTTTGATCAGAACGGTCGCCGGCGGCGTCTTCATGATGAAGGTGAAGCTCTTGTCCGCAAAAGCGGTGATCACCACAGGAATCGGCAAGCCAGGCTCGAGCCCTTGCGTCTGAGCGTTGAACGCCTTGCAGAACTCCATGATGTTCAGCCCGCGCTGGCCCAGCGCCGGCCCGATCGGGGGCGAAGGGTTCGCCTTTCCCGCCGGCACCTGCAGTTTGATGTAGCCAATGATTTTCTTTGCCACGGTAGGACTCCTTTAGACGGGTTCAAGCGCGCTCGTGACAGCGCTCCCCAAAAGACAAACGCGGCCCGGGAGCCGCACTACTGCGACGCGTCAAAAAAAGCCCTCGCGTCGCGATTACTCGCAGGGTCAGGCCTTTTCGACTTGAGCAAACTCTAGTTCGACCGGGGTCGGTCGACCAAAAATGGTCACCGACACGCGAAGACGGTTTTTCTCGTAGTTCACCTGCTCGACGGCACCATGAAAGTCCGTGAACGGACCTTCTTTGACACGCACCACTTCGCCTGGCTCGAAGAGAACCTTGGGACGCGGCTTTTCGACGCCCTCCTGGATCTGCTGCATGATCTTGTCGACTTCTTTTTCAGAGATCGGCGTCGGCTTGTTGGCGGTACCACCAACGAAACCGGTGACTTTTGGCGTGCTCTTGACCAGATGCCAGGAGTCGTCGTTCATTTCCATTTCCACCAGCACATAGCCGGGGAAAAACTTTCGTTCGGAAATGCTTTTCTGGCCCATCTTGAGCTCGACAACCTCTTCGACCGGCACCAGGATTCGGCCAAAGGCCTGCTCCATACCCTGTCGCTGAATGCGCTCCAGCAAAGCACGCTGGACGCTCTTCTCGAACCCGGAATAGGCGTGTACCACATACCAACGCATGCTCATGATTGCCTCCAGCCAAGAACCAGGTCGTATAGAACCCACTCCAGGCCCTTGTCGGTCAGCCAGAGAAAGAGCGCCATGACCACTACGAAGGCAAACACCAGGCCCGTGGTCTGCATAGTTTCCTTGCGTGACGGCCAAACGACTTTTTTCGCTTCGGTCGTAGCCTCTCTGGCGAAGCCAAAGAACTGACGCCCCGGCTGGGTCTGCCAGGCAACGGCGGCACCAAGCCCCGCCCCAGCGATGACCGCAAGAACACGCAGTATCATCGCCTGCTCGGCAAGCAGGTAAAAACCAGCGATGCCGGCGATGAGCAACAACACCGCCAACGCAAACTTGAACTTATCGGCCATTTGGTCCGCTTTGTTTACTTCTTTGATTACTTGTTGGCAGGGGCAGAGGGAATCGAACCCCCAACCTTCGGTTTTGGAGACCGACGCTCTGCCAGTTGAGCTATGCCCCTGCGGCAGAAACCAGGGGTGCCCCGCGAACGGAGCCCCCACGCGAACTGGACTTACTCGATTATTTTTGCCACGACGCCGGCGCCGACCGTGCGACCCCCTTCACGGA
>NZ_JAVTWB010000073.1:0-2790 GCF_032229525.1 Accumulibacter sp.
GTAGTGGTCGAGTTTCCATGATCAGCCTCCGGGTGCATGTGGTGTCACCGGGCCGCCACGCGCCGTCGGCAATTCGCTTGCGCCAAGCCCCTCGCCATGAGTACGGCAACTGGCACGACGACAGTACAGTAGGTGCGGCTGCCTGTCGATGGGACCCGCTGCAGTCAGGGAAATTCAACAGCACCGTGAGGAGTTGCCCGGACCGGCAGCTTTGGCGTGTCATTAAACTTCGCTCGCGCTTTTTGGCCCGGGTGTGTCGGCGCTTGACCGGTAGGCTGGCAGGCCACTGGTAGAATGCCGGGCATGAACGTAAACGGCATGCCCATGCGAACGATCTGGCCGGCGGCGGACGGCTGTGCGGTGGACATCATCGACCAGACCGCGCTGCCGCACCAATATCGTGTGCTGCGGCTGGGTAGCCTGGAAGACACGGCGCACGCGATCCGCAGCATGCAGGTCCGCGGCGCGCCGCTGATCGGCGTCACCGCGGCTTACGGCGTGGCCCTGGCGATGGCGCAACGGGCGGACGACGCGGCGCTGCTGGCCGCGGCCGAGACGCTGGCGGCGACGCGACCGACGGCCGTCAACCTGCGCTGGGCCCTCGCGCGCATGCACACCTTCCTGGCGCCGCTGCCACTGTCGGCGCGTGCCGATGCGGCGTGGCTGGAAGCCGCCCGAATCGCCGACGAGGACGTCGAGCAGTGTCGCTTGATCGGCCAGCACGGACTGCAACGGCTTCGTTCCAGCATCGGGACGAGCGGCCGGCTCGAGCTGATGACCCACTGCAATGCCGGTTGGTTGGCCACCGTCGACCACGGTACGGCGCTGGCTCCCGTCTACGCCGCGTTCGACGAGGGGATCGACGTGCATGTCTGGGTTTCCGAAACGCGGCCGCGCAATCAGGGTCTGCTGACCGCCTGGGAACTGGCGCAGCACGGCGTGCCGCATACCGTCATCGCCGACAACGCTGCCGGCTTGCTGCTGGCGCGTGGCGGAATCGACGCGGTGATCGTCGGCGCCGACCGCATCGCCGCCAACGGCGATGTCGCCAACAAGATCGGCACCTACCTCAAAGCCCTGGCGGCGCGTGAGGCCGCGGTGCCGTTCTACGTCGCCGCGCCGCGGTCGACGATCGACTTCGCCTGTCCGGACGGTGCGTCGATCCCGATCGAGGAGCGTGCCGCCGACGAGTTGCGCGTCGTACAGGGTTGCGATGCGGCAGGTGCTCCGGCGATTCTGCGCCAGTTGTCCGCCGATGAAGCTGTTGCCAACCCGGCTTTCGACGTCACCACGGCCGCTCTGGTCGGCGCGCTGATCAGCGAGCGCGGATCGTGCCCGGCGAGCCGTGCGGGGCTGTTGGCGCTGTACCCGGAGGAAGAAGAACATGGCTGATCTTCGCCAGCAGCTGATCATGACCGCACGCCGCATGACCGTCGTCGGCCTCAACCGCGGCACTGCCGGCAACCTCAGCGTGCGTGCCGGCGACGGTCGGGAGGGCTTTCTGATCACTCCCACCGGCATGGCCTACGATGCCCTGCAGGCCAAAGACATCGTCTTCATGGCCCTCGACGGAACATCCGAGGGGTGTCGCAAACCGTCGTCCGAATGGCGCTTCCACCGCGATCTCTACGTCGCTCGCCCGGAGGCCGGGGCCATCGTGCACGCGCACTCGCCCTTCGCCACCAGTCTGGCCTGCCTGCGCCGCGATATCCCCCCTTTTCACTACATGATCGCCCGCTTTGGCGGCGACAGTCTGCGCTGCGCCGGCTACGCCACCTTCGGCACGCAGACTCTGTCGGACGCCGTGCTGCAGGCGATGGCCGATCGCCGGGCCTGCCTGCTGGCCAATCACGGCATGCTGGTGTTCGGCGACGATCTGGAGCAGGCGCTCGACCTGGGCGTCGAACTCGAGACGCTCTGCGAACAGTACTGGCGCGCCTGCCAGCTTGGTGAGCCGGTACTGCTCGACGCCGCCGAGATGGCTGTGGTGCGGGCCAAGTTCGGCAGCTACGGGCAGCAGGCCTGAGCGCCGTCACGGGCTTTTCCGGAGAACCGAAGCAATCATGTTACGCATCAGCGAAATCCGTTTGCCCATCGACCACACGCCGGAAGACCTGCCTGCCGCGGTGGCTGCTCGGCTGGGTATTGCCCTGGCCGATCTCGGCGAAGTCCACGTCTTCCGGCGCAGCCAGGACGCGCGCAAGGCGAGCGCACTGATGTTCAGCTACGGCGTCGACGTGGCAGTGCCTGATGAAGCGCTGCTGCTCGAGAAATTCGCCAACGACCAGCGCGTGCAGCCGACGCCGGACATGCGCTACCACTTCGTCGGGCAGGCGCCGTCACAATTGGCGTCGCGGCCGATCGTCGTCGGCTTCGGCCCGGCCGGTATCTTTGCCGCGCTGATTCTGGCGCAGTCCGGCTTTCGGCCGATCGTCCTCGAGCGCGGCAAGGCGGTGCGCGAGCGAACGCAGGACACCTGGGGCCTGTGGCGCAAGAAAGTGCTCGACCCGGAATCGAACGTGCAGTTCGGCGAAGGCGGGGCGGGCACCTTTTCCGATGGCAAGCTGTACAGCCAGATCAAGGATCCACAGCACCACGGCCGCAAGGTGCTGCAGGAGTTCGTCAAGGCCGGTGCGCCGGAGGAGATCCTTTACGTCAGCAAGCCGCACATCGGCACCTTCCGCTTGGTCGCCATGGTCGAGCAGATGCGGCGCGAGATCGAGCGGCTCGGCGGCGAGATCCGTTTCCAGCAGCGGCTCACTGGCTTGCACCTTGAACAAGGTCGCGTGC
>NZ_JAVTWB010000074.1:0-15774 GCF_032229525.1 Accumulibacter sp.
CGCTGTTGAAGGCATTCACGTAGCCGGTCTTCTGCAGGGCGTACTCGGTGGCGTCTACGCTGCCGGAGACGTCCACCAGCAGAACCAGTTCGAGACCAACAGGAACCGCGTTGGCGGCGGGAAGATAGGTCGCGCTGGCACCTGCCATGGCCGCGACGGCTAAAGCTTTTGATATTTTGTTCATGAGATCACCTCGTCTGTTATTCGGTCGTAAGGGCAGGGTAACCTTGTCGTCCCCTGACGAAACAAAAGCATGATATGTGCCAGCAGCCTTTCAAAATATCCAATGCCTTGAATTAACTATTGTTTATTTTTTCGACGAATTTTCGAGATTCCGACGGTGGCAAGCAGTGTAAAAAATTCCGACACTCTGAGCCTGACGGAACCCCGCGAAAACCGTGCAAGCGGGGGCAACACGGGACCGCGCCATGCTCGTGCCGGAAGCTGCGCTTGCGCGATGTGCTTTCGGACACACGGCCCGTCCAGCGGTGCGCCGTGGTCTTCCGAACATCTTCCGTCATCCTTTCGCAACATTGACCCGGCAGACTGATCGATCTGTCGCTTGAGCGGCCACCAGCAAGCTGGGCCGACGCCCGCCAGGCCAAGGTCGTTGCGGGCCCTTTCCGGCGCACGCGGCAGGAGCCCATCGTCCGGACAGTTATTTGAATCGATCACTCTGAGGAGAGCCGCATGCGTGCCAAACCCGACAAGACCCCTGCAGCCAGCGATTTGAGCGCTTTCGGCGCAGCCCGGTCGACCGTCGATGGCGCGCCGCTGAGCGTGGACCAGCTGCGCAAGACAGACGCCTTCTGGCGGGCATGCAACTACCTGGCTGTTGGCATGATCTACCTGCGCGACAACCCACTGCTGAAGGCGCCGCTCGCGCCCGGACACATCAAGAATCGGCTGCTCGGGCATTGGGGTTCCAGCCCGGCGCTGTCTTTTGTGTACACGCACCTCAACCGGGCGATCCGGAAATACGATTTCGAGGCAATTTTCATGGCCGGCCCCGGCCACGGTGCGCCCGGTGTGCTGGCGCCGGTGTACCTGGAAGGTAGCTATTCGGAGATCTATCCGGAAAAAAGCCAGGACGAGGAAGGGATGAAGGCCTTCTTCAAGCAGTTTTCCTTTCCCGGCGGCATCGGCAGCCATTGCACGCCGGAGACGCCCGGGTCGATCCATGAAGGCGGCGAGCTTGGCTACGTGCTGTCGCATGCCTGCGGTGCCGCTTTCGACAATCCGGATTTGATCGTCGCCGCGGTGGTCGGCGACGGCGAGGCCGAGACCGGCCCGCTGGCCACCTCGTGGCATATCAGCAAGTTTCTCAACCCGATCCGCGATGGTGCCGTGCTGCCGATCCTCAATCTCAACGGCTACAAGATCAACAATCCGACGTTGCTGGCGCGGATCAGCCACCAGGAACTGGAAGACCTGTTCAAGGGCTACGGTTGGACGCCTTACTTCGTCGAAGGCTCGGACCCAGAAACGATGCATCAGGCGATGGCTGCCACCGTCGATCGCTGCGTCGAAGCGATCCGCTCAGCGCAGATTGAAGCGCGCAGCAGCGGCGTCGCGCAGCGTCCGCGCTGGCCGATGATCGTCCTGCGCAGTCCCAAGGGTTGGACCGGGCCGGGTGAAATCGACGGTCATCAGGTCGAAGGATTCTGGCGCGCGCACCAGGTACCGGTGGCGGACGTGCAGAAAAATGCCGCCCATCTGAAACTGCTGGAAGACTGGATGCGCAGCTATCGGCCGGAAGAGCTGTTTGATGCCGATGGTGCACCGAATGGCGAACTTCTCGAGCTGGTGCCCGCGGGCCAGCGGCGCATGGGCGCCAACCCGCAGGCCAATGGAGGCATCCTCAAGAAGGCCTTGCGGATGCCCGATTTCCGCGACTATGCGATCGCCGTCGATCAGCCCGCCCAGATCGAGGCCGAGAACACACCGCCGCTCGGTCGCCTGCTGCGCGACATCATGAAGGCCAACCAGCGCAACTTTCGCGTCTTCGGCCCCGACGAGAACACCTCCAACAAGCTCGGTGCGGTCTACGAGGTCAGCAAGAAACTCTGGCTGGCCGAGTATTTCCCGGAAGACGCCGACGGCACCGAACTGGCGCCGGACGGGCGGGTCGTCGAAATGCTCAGCGAGCACACTGTGGAAGGCATGCTCGAGGGCTATCTGCTTTCCGGCCGGCATGGCTTCCTTTCGACCTACGAGGCTTTCGTGCATGTCATCGACTCGATGTTCAACCAGCACGCCAAGTGGTTGTCGATCTGCCAGCAGCTGTCGTGGCGGGAAGAGATCGCGTCGCTTAATTTGCTGATTACCTCGACCGTCTGGCGCCAGGATCACAACGGCTTTACCCACCAGGACCCCGGTTTTCTGGATGTGGTGCTGAACAAGAGCGCGTCGGTCACCCGCATCTATCTGCCGCCCGATGTGAACTGCCTGCTCTCCGTCGCCGACCACTGCCTGCGTAGCGAGAACTACGTGAATGTCATCGTCTGCGACAAGCAGCTGCACCTGCAGTACCTGGACGTGGAAGCGGCCAGCACGCACTGCACCAAGGGGATCGGCGTCTGGGACTGGGCGAGCAACGATCAAGGCTGCGAACCCGACGTGGTAATGGCCGCCGCGGGCGATATTCCCACCCAGGAGGCGCTGGCGGCGACGGCGATGCTGCGCGAGGAATTCCCGGATCTGAAGCTGCGTTTCATCAACGTGGTTGACCTCTTCAAGTTGCAGCCCGACAGCGAGCACCCGCACGGGCTGAGTGACCGCGACTTCGACAGCCTGTTCACCGTCGACAAGCCGATCATCTTCAACTTCCACGGCTATCCATGGCTGATTCACCGCATGGCCTACCGGCGCACCAACCACCATAATCTGCACGTGCGCGGCTACAAGGAGAAGGGCAACATCAACACGCCCCTGGAGCTGGCGATCAACAACCAGATCGATCGCTTCAGCCTGGCCATCGACGTCATTGACCGTGTGCCACGGCTCAGCGTTGCCGGCGCGCACGCCAAGGAGAGGTTCCGCAACCAGCAGCTCGCCTGTCGTCGCTACGCGCATGAGCACGGTGTCGACGCACCGACGATGGTCAACTGGCGCTGGCCGCTCGCTAAAGCGGCGGCAGGTCTTGCCGTTGGCGCAGCGACGACCAGCGCTTCGCCCGATGTCGGCGTCGACGACGCACTGAGCCAAAGATACCTGCATCGCAACTGGTGAGGTGTACCGTTGCCGGCCGTTACTCCCCTGCCCATCTTTAGCGCCGCCATGCCGCCCGTTTCCCTTGCGCCACACCAGGTTGCAGCCATTGCCGCTGGTGATCGCCTTCAAGCAGGCGCTGATCGTACAGGGCTGGATGCGGCCGCTTACCTGACGCCGGCCAAGCTGGACGACCTGGGTGCCAGGATTGAGCGGCTGGGAGAAGCGAGCTTCAGAGAGTTCCAGGGTCGCCAGCGCGTCAGCTGGCCGCGCGGCGAGGCGCGTCGCAAGCAGATCGAGAAAGTCGAGGTGAAGGGTGACTACGCCGTGCTCGAGGCGCGCGATGGCCCGAGCGCGGTCACCGTTCAGCATCTCGCCAAGACCAGGGAAGGCTGGAAGGTCAGCGTCCGGCCTTGAAGCCGGGTGGAAGTGGCGCCGAGAAATGGGCAGCGCTGGTTTTCAGGACCATCGCCGGCCCGCTCCGCCGCCGCGTCGCTCGCCAACACCACGGCCGGCCGTAGCATTTGCGAGCGACGCGCGTTGCCGGTGATCTCGCCCCTGCCGTGGATTCCATCACGGTTGGCGACAAGGCGCGGTGTTAGCCTGTGATCAGTTTGAAAGGCAAGTGGATGTTGCGGCGCAGTAAGCCGCTACCGCTTGTTCGGGTTCCGCCTCAGGGCTGAGTTACGTCAAGAAATCTCCGGCATCGTATATGAACTGAGTATTTCCGGAGCTTCCACCGATGGCTTGAGAGACGAATTAGAAGAAAACCCTAACTTTTTGGACGGGGACTATCTATAATGATGCTGCGCTGCACCATGACTGGACTCAAGAGGTTCCGGTCGACGCATCACAGCGACTGGCACCGCCAGACTCTCAGGAGCAAGGATATGAAAGCACCGAAAATTCTACCGTGGATCGCCCACAAGGCTGGTATCAGCGAAGAGCTCGCGCTCAAACTCTGGCGGCGTGCGGCCGGAGAAGCCGAAGAAATGACCGGTTGCTGCAACAGTTCGGACTATTACCGTCTGGCCGTCGAACGCTTCATTGATTTCGCGGAAACTGAAGGCAGTTCTTCGGTGGTGCGCGAGATACCCAGCGTGAGCTGCGTTTTCTGGCTCTGGCGCCACCAGAGTCGTATTTCGAGCCTTAACCTGATTGCCGTGCAGAATGTTGGCAAGTTGTGGCAATCAGGGGTGAACAAGGTCTTGCGTATCGAGCGGCAGACCGTCTGAGCACCGGGCGGCGAATCACCGGCCCGGCCGGGCCGGTGCGGAGTCCGCGCTTCGAAGCCCGCGATTCATGGTCTGTTGTGGCGTCGGGCCGGCAGTCGGCTCTTGCCCATCCCCACAGCGCGCAGCATCCCTCAGACGACACCCCTGACACCGGGCGCTGGCGTTTTCTTGCGTTTGTCTCTGCTGGGCCGCTACGCTCCCCCAATGGGCGCAGGCTAAAGTGATGAACGACTGACGCTGGCCCATTGCGCCGGTGACGGCAATGCCTTTGCCACGCGATATCGCCGCACCCGATTTCCCTCTATCGTTATCTGGCACAGCAATGCGTCAGCGCAGCGCTGGCCGAAGAGCTTTATCAGCATGTCTGGATCCAGGTGGTCAATGTGCGAGCCGATTACGAGCCTTTCGCGGTTTTCGACCTGGCTGTTCTGCATTGCCCACCGCCGGCTGATCGATCACTACCGAAAGCAGCGCCGCAAGTGATCGTGCGCTTCGCGTCGAACGATGGTCACGATGAGCATGCTGCCGGCAATGGCGTGTTTGCCGTACTGCCCGCCGCCGGAGGAGTTTCGGCAGTGATTTAACCCCATTCGTCGGGCACTGGCGTTTACACGGTCACCTGTTCGTTTTTCCCAAGGAGACCGTGATGAGAATATTCGCCACCCTGTTCGCTGCCCTGCCGTTGGCCGGCTGTCTCGGCATCGCCGACGCCGGCGCGCTGGTCGACGTTAGCGTCATCGACCGCAGCAGTGGCCAGCAGCTGCAGGTCTATCACCACCATGGCCGGCTGTACGTGGCCGGAACGCCCGGCAATCGCTACGCAGTGGTCCTGCGCAACAAGAGCGCCGGCCGCGTACTTACCGTGCTCTCGGTTGACGGGGTCAACGTATTCAATGGCCAGACTGCTGCCACCGCGCAGTCGGGCTATGTCCTCGCGGCCTGGCAATCGGCCGAGATCGCCGGCTGGCGCAAGAGCATGGACGAGGTTGCCGCGTTCTATTTCACCAGCCTCGCCGACAGTTATGCCGGCCGCACCAACCGGCCACAAAACGTCGGCGTCATTGGCGTTGCCGTCTATCGCGAGGCCGTGCCGGCGCCACTACCGCAGGCAGCAATCGAGTCGCGCCAGCGTGGCGCGTTGGGCGCGGCCGAAAGCGATTCGTCGAATACTGCCGCCAAGGCCGTCGCACCGGCTCGCGACGAGGGGCCGAGCAAGAAGGAGGCCGAGCGCCTGGCCACCGGCCACGGCGAACGACTCAGCGCTCCGACCCAATACACCGAGTTTCGCCGCGTCAGCGACTCGCCATCCCAGGTGTTCACCCTCTACTACGACAGTCAGGCCAATCTCCTCGCCCAGGGGATCATCCCGCGTCCAGCACCCCGCTGGACGCCCGACCCGTTTCCCGGCGGCTTCACGCCCGATCCCGGCAGTTGACCGGGCGACTTGTGGGCGCCGAAGGGTCAGCCGGGCAGGGCGTGCGTATAATTCGCAATTCACCCCATTTCTGGATTCTCTCTGGCCATGCAGGAAAAGTATCAGCCCGCGGACGTTGAACTCGCCGCTCAGGAACTGTGGAACAGCAGCGGCGCGGCGCGCGCCATCGAGGACCCGAGCCGGCCCAAGTACTACTGCCTGTCGATGTTCCCCTATCCCTCCGGCAAGCTGCACATGGGGCACGTGCGCAACTACACCATTGGCGACGTGCTCGCGCGCTTCCACGCCATGCTTGGCTACAATGTGATGCAGCCGATGGGCTGGGACGCCTTCGGCATGCCGGCCGAAAATGCGGCGATCCAGAACAACGTGCCGCCGGCGCAATGGACCTACGCCAACATTGATTACATGCGGACCCAGCTCAAGCGGCTGGGCTTCGCCATCGACTGGGAGCGCGAGATTGCCACCTGCACGCCCGCGTATTACCGCTGGGAGCAGTGGTTGTTCACCCGCCTCTATGAAAAGGGATTGATTTACCAGCGGCTGGGAACGGTCAACTGGGATCCGGTCGACCAGACCGTGCTGGCCAACGAGCAGGTGATCGATGGTCGCGGCTGGCGTTCGGGCGCGCTGATCGAAAAGCGCGAGATCCCGATGTACTACATGAAGATCACCGCCTACGCGGAAGAACTGCTCGCCGATCTCGACCGGCTCGAGGGCTGGCCGGAACAGGTGCGGCTGATGCAGAAGAACTGGATCGGCAAGAGCACCGGCGTGCGCTTCGCCTTTCCGTACGAACTGGATGGCGAGCCTGGCCAGTTGTGGGTGTTTACCACCCGCGCCGACACCATCATGGGCGTCACTTTCTGTGCCGTCGCCGCCGAACACCCTCTGGCCAGTTACGCCGCGGCGCGTGACCCGCAGATCGCTGCCTTCGTCGAAGAGTGCAAGCAGGGTGGCGTCGCCGAAGCCGACCTGGCGACGATGGACAAGAAGGGCATGCCCACCGGCATCTTTGTTACCCACCCGCTGAGCGGCGAACAGGTCGAGGTGTGGATCGGCAATTACGTGCTGATGAGTTACGGCGATGGCGCGGTAATGGCCGTTCCGGCGCACGACGAACGCGACTTCGCTTTTGCCCTGAAATACGGCTTGCCAATCAAGCCGGTGATCGCCGTGCCCGGCGAGGATTTCTCGCTCGCCGGCTGGCAGGAGTGGTACGCCGACAAGCAGCGCGGAGTCTGCGTCAATTCCGGCAAGTACAACGGCTTGGCCTGCACGGAGGCGATTGACGCCATCGCCGCCGACCTCGACGCCAAGGGCCTGGGCGAGAAGAAGATCCAGTTTCGTCTGCGCGACTGGGGCATCTCGCGGCAGCGTTACTGGGGCTGCCCGATCCCGATCATTCACTGCGCCAGCTGCGGCCAGGTGCGGGTACCCGACGCCGACCTGCCGGTGGTCCTGCCGGAGAACGTCACCATCACCGGTGCCGGCTCGCCGCTGAGCCGGATGCCCGAGTTCTACGAGTGCAGTTGCCCGCAATGCGGTCAGCCGGCGCGGCGCGAAACCGACACCATGGACACTTTCGTCGAGTCGTCGTGGTATTTCCTGCGCTATTGCTGTCCGGACAACGATCAGGCGATGGTCGACGAGCGGGTGGCCTACTGGTGCCAGGGTGGCATCGATCAGTACATCGGCGGCATCGAACACGCCATCCTGCACCTGCTCTATTCGCGTTTCTGGACCAAGCTAATGCGCGACCTGGGCCTGTTCGGCGATCAGCCGCTCGGCGAACCCTTTGCCAACCTGCTTACCCAGGGCATGGTCGTCGCGCCGACCTTCTACCGCGAGGACGCAAACGGCAAGAAGCAATGGCTCAACCCCGCCGATGTCGATGCCGTGCACGATGAGCGTGGCCGCGCCACCGGCGCCAGCCTGCGCGCCGATGGCCTGCCGGTGATCGTCGGCGGTATCGAGAAGATGTCGAAGTCGAAGAACAACGGCGTCGATCCGCAGGCGCTGATCGACCAGTTCGGCGCCGACACGGCGCGTCTGTTCATCATGTTTGCCAGCCCGCCCGACCAGTCGCTGGAGTGGTCCGATGCCGGCGTCGAAGGTGGTTTCCGCTTTCTCAAGCGCCTCTGGCGAATCGTTTTCGAACATGTCTCGGCCGGGCCGGTGGCATCGTCCGCCGAAGGGGAGTTGTCGCCGGAATTGAAAGCCTTGCGTCGTCAGCTGCATCAGACCATCGGCAAGGTCGCCGACGACTATGGCCGGCGCAAGCAATTCAATACCGCCATCGCCGCAGTGATGGAGTTGCTCAACGCCTATACCCGAATCGCTGGTGACTCGACCGTCGTTCGTGCGCTCAGGCAGGAGACGCTCGAAGCCGCCGTGCTGATGCTCAACCCGATCGTGCCGCATGTCTGCGAAGCGCTTTACGCCGCGCTCAGACCCGGCTGCACGGTCAGTACCCAGCCTTTTCCGAAGCCCGATGCGACGGCCCTGGTGCAGGACGAAATCGAGCTGGTACTGCAGATCAACGGCAAGTTGCGCGGCAGTCTGACCGTGCCGGCAGGCGCCGATCGGGCCAGCATCGAAGCCGCCGCGCTGGCCTGCGAAGCGGCGCGCAAACATCTGGCCGGCGCCACACCGAAGAAGCTGGTCGTCGTTCCCGGCCGGCTGGTCAACATTGTCGCCTGAAGCCTTGAGGAAGACCCCGATGCGCGTCGCGCTGCCGCCTGCCTTGCTTGCCCTTGTCCTGATGCTGCTCGCCGGTTGCGGTTTTCAGTTGCGCGGATCCTACTCCTTGCCCTACGAGAGCCTGTACCTGTCCATGCCCGACTATTCGGTGGTCGGGGCCGACCTCAAGCGCGCCATCCGGTCGTCCGGGACGACGCGTCTGGCGCTGACCGCCAGCGACGCTGAGGCCACCTTCCTGCCGGGTGCCGAGTACCGCGACCGGGTGATTCTCTCGGTCTCCGGCACCGGTCGCGTCAGTGAGCTGCGCTTGCGTTATCTCTACACCTATCGGGTGATCGACAGCAAGGGGCGTGATCTGGTGCCGCCGGGGACGATCGAACTGGTGCGCGATCTGACCTACGACGACTCCAACGTCCTCGCCAAGCAACAGGAGGAAACATTGCTCTGGCGAGACATGGAAAATGACCTGGTGCACCAGCTGATGCGCCGGCTGGCGGCGGTCAAACCGGTGACGCCTGGCATCAAGCCGGTGGCGCCCGGCAGCACCAAGCCGGCGACCCCGGATAGCAGCAAGTAGCGGCTACCGGCATGCAGTTGAAAGGCGAGCACCTGGCGGCGCATCTCGAGCGCGAGCTCAAGCCGGTCTACCTGGTCTATGGCGAGGAGCCGCTGCTGGTCATCGAAGCGGCCGACGCGATCCGCGCCAGCGCGCGCCGCAGGGGCTTCGACGAGCGCGAAGTGCTCACCGCGATTACCGGCTTCAACTGGAACGACCTGCATCACGCGGCCGGAAACATGTCCCTGTTCGGTGGTCGCACGCTGATCGACCTGCGCATCCCCAGTGGCAAACCCGGGCGCGACGGCAGTGCCGCGCTGCAGGCCTACTGCGCGCGCCCTTCCCCGGATTCACTGCTGCTGGTGACGATGACCGCGGCCGACTGGCGCGAGGAGAAGGCCGCCTGGATGACCGCGCTGGCGGCGGTCGGTGTGGTCGTCAAGCTGATCCCGCCCGGCCTCGGCGAACTGCCGGCCTGGATCGCTGGCCGCCTCGCGCGTCAGCAGCAAAGGGCCGATGCCGCCGGCTTGCGCTTCATTGCCGAACGCGTCGAGGGCAATCTGCTGGCCGCCCATCAGGAGATTCTCAAGCTTGGCGTCCTCTACCCAAGCGGCGCACTGAATCCGGAAGAGATCCGCGATGCCGTGCTCAATGTCGCTCGTTACGACCTCGACGGCCTGCGCGACGCGATGCTGGCCGGCGATGTGGCGCGCCTGACGCGCACTCTCGACGGCTTGCAGCAGGAGGGCGAGGCGCCGCCGCTGGTGCTCTGGGCGATGACCGAGGAAGTGCGCGCCCTGGCGCAGATCAGCGCTGGTCTCGAGCGACGCCAGCCGCTCGACGCGCTGTTGAAGGAGGCCCGGGTATGGGGTGCTCGCCAGGCGCCGATCAGACGCGCTCTGCAGCGGGTGAACGGCAGGCGGGCACAGGCCGCGCTGGCGCAGGCCGCGCGCATCGACCGGATGATCAAGGGTCTGGCCGGCGGGGATGTGTGGAACGAGTTCCTGCGGCTTGGCGTGAATATCGCGGTCGTCTGAAGCGCAGCGACCGGCGGTCGCCGCGGTCGCCGTTTCAGGCGCTGCCGTCATCCTGCGGGTCGGCAGCCGGATCGCCCGGGGCCAGGTGCTCCCAGACGCAATTCTCGGTTTCTCCGCGGACATCGTTGAGGGCATGGGAGGGTTTGGTCTGGACCATGCACTCTCCCTCACAACTCTCGCTGACCACTACCACACGAAGTTCAGTATTGACCTTGCGCTCCCCATCCCAGTAACTGCAGGTGGCACAGACTTTCACTTCAGTTGGCAGGATGAGTTTCTGTTTCATGATCGGCGCGGGCAAGTGAGAGAGGATTAGTCCTCTGAGTGCATTTCTTTGCGGTGGTTCCGTTGACGATGGCGTGCGGTCAATGTCTATAATCGCGAATCCACAGCAGATCGTCCATTGTCTCCCGTAGCACCACATCAAGGCCAGTGTTTTCGCTTCTCGGGGTGATCACCGTCGGGCTGCCGGCGGCGGGGGGCAGCGCGGTGCCCTGGATGGTTGGCCCGTCTGCTCCACCCAAAGGCCAGGAAATATTCATGGACATCGAGCAGTACATGCACACCGTCGGTCGGCAAGCGCGCGAGGCTTCGCGTGCCATCGCGCGCGCCGACAGCCATGTCAAGAACAGCGCACTGCGCGCGATTGCCGCGGCGATCCGAAGGGAATCGAACACCCTGCTTGCCGCCAATCAGGAGGACCTTGCCGCCGCCCGCGCGGCCGGCCTCGAGCCGGCATTGCTCGATCGCCTGACGCTGTCGGCCAAGGGCGTGGCGGCGATGGCCGAAGGCGTCGATCAGGTCGCCGCGCTGGCCGATCCGGTGGGTGAAATCAGCGACCTGAAGTTCCGCCCGAGCGGCATTCAGGTCGGCCGGATGCGCGTACCGCTGGGGGTGATCGGGATCATCTACGAGGCCCGGCCGAACGTCACCGCCGACGCTGCCGCGCTGTGTCTGAAGTCCGGCAACGCGTCGATTCTGCGCGGTGGATCCGAAGCGATCCGCAGCAACCGGGCGATCGCTGCACTGGTCCAGGAGGGACTGGCCAGCGCCGGCTTGCCGTCGACTGCGGTGCAGGTGATCGACACCACTGACCGTGCGGCCGTCGGTCATTTGATTACCATGCGTGAGTTCATCGACGTGATCGTGCCGCGCGGCGGCAAGGGGCTGATCGCGCGACTGCTTGCCGAGGCGCGGGTGCCGATGATCCAGCACCTCGATGGCAATTGTCACGTCTACATCGACGACGACGCCGATGCGCGGAAAGCGCTGCAGATCGTCGACAATGCCAAGACGCAACGCTATGGCACCTGCAATACGGCCGAGTCGTTGCTGCTGGCGCGTTCAGTCGCCGCGCATCTGCTGCCACCGATCGCCGCGATGTTGAGCGGAAAGGGTGTCGAGATTCGCGGCTGTCCGGAAACCGTTGCCCTGGTGCCGGAGGCCAAGGCGGCGAGCGAAGAAGATTACGCCAGCGAGTTTCTGGCGCCGATCATTTCGGTCAAGGTGGTTGCCGGGCTCGACGAAGCGATCGCGCACATCAATCGGTATGGTTCGCATCACACCGACGCCATCGTCAGCGAGAACTACACGACGGCGATGCGCTTCCTGCGCGAAGTCGATTCGGCGTCGGTGATGGTCAACGCCTCGACGCGCTTTGCCGACGGCTTCGAGTACGGTCTCGGCGCCGAGATTGGCATCTCGACCGACAAGATTCACGCTCGGGGTCCGGTCGGTCTCGAAGGATTGACCAGCCAGAAGTGGATTGTTCTGGGCAATGGCGAGGTGCGCGCCTGAGCGCGTGTGCTCGCTGCGGGCTCTTCCTGGCGAGCGCAAGGCCCCGAGTGACACGGCACAAAGGAGAAACAATGAAACGACTGCTGATGGCGGTGACTGCCGCCCTGTTCTGCCAACTGACGCTGGCCGTCGAGGTGGCCGGCGTCAAGTTCGATGACCAGACGCGGCTGGGCAACGGTGAAGTGGTGGTCAACGGCGCCGGCCTGCGCAAGAAAGCCTTCTTCAAGGTCTATGCCATGGCTCTCTACCTGCCCGAGAAGAGCGGCGACGCCGCGGCCGTGCTGGCGGCCAAAGGCGCCAAGCGCATCTCGATCACGCTGCTGCGCGACCTCACCGCCAAGCAGTTTGTCGAAGCACTCCAGGAAGGCATGGCCAACAACCATTCGGAAGCCGAAATGGCTGGCCTGAAAGATCGCTTGAAGCAGCTATCTGACACCATGCTGGCGATCGGTGAAGCGAAAACCGGCACCAGCATCGTTATCGACTGGCTTCCCGATAGCGGCACACGCCTGGCCGTCAACGGGCAGATGAAAGGCAAGGACATCGCTGGCGAGGATTTCTACCAGGCACTGCTGCAGATCTGGCTCGGCAAGCAGCCGGTGCAGGACGATCTGAAGCAGGCGTTGCTCGGCAAGGTTTCCTGAGTGGGGGCAACGGCCGCAGGCGTCGAGCCCGACTACCAGGCGGTGCTTGCCGCGCCGGGCTTTCGCCTCGGCGTGCGCTGCGACGACGATGAAATCCACCGCATAGCCTTCCTCCCGCCCGGCGCCGAAGTGGCGCCGAGGAACGCGCTCGCCGCTGAGACCGTGCGCCAGTTGGTGCTCTACCTGGCGGACGCCGAACACCTCTTCGGCTTGCCGCTGCGCCCCTCGGGAACGTCTTTTCAGCGCCGCGTCTGGCAACAGATCACGGCCATCCCGACGCATCAGACGCGCGCCTACGGCGAGATCGCCAAGGCGCTGCACAACGCACCCCGCGCGGTCGGGCAAGCCTGCGGCGCGAATCCGTTCGCCGTCGTCGTTCCCTGTCATCGGGTCGTCGCCAGCGGCGGCGGGCTGGGGGGGTTCGCCCGTCAGAACGGCGGCTTCCTGCTCGATGTCAAGCGCTGGCTGCTGGCGCATGAAGGCTGCTAACACAGCCCTCTGCGATCCTGCCGATCTCGCCGAGATCGATTCGTTTTGCGACACCCTGTGGCTCGAAGACGGGCTGGCGAAGGCGTCGCTGGCCAGCTATCGCAGCGACCTGCTGCGCTTGGCTGCCTGGCTTGGCGAGCACCAGCTGGGTACGCTGCGCGGCATCGACGAGGCGACCCTCCTGCGTTTCGTCGTGACGCTGTCACAGACGCTGCGCGCCTCCTCGCAGGCGCGCTACCTGTCGACCCTGCGCCGCTTCTATCGCCACCTGCTGGCTCGCGGCGGGCGGCACACTGATCCGACGCTGAAGATGGCCATGCCGGCGAAGCCGTCGCGGCTGCCGAAAGTGCTCTCCGAGTTGCAGGTCGAGCGCTTGCTCGAGGCGCCGCGGACCGCAACGACGCTCGGCCAGCGCGACCGGGCGATGCTCGAAACGCTTTACGCCACCGGGCTGCGGGTCTCGGAACTGGTCGGCCTCAAGGTGTACGAACTGAACCTCGACATGGGCGTGCTGCGGGTTTTTGGCAAGGGCAGCAAGGAGCGTATCGTGCCGCTCGGCGAAGTGGCGCGCGACTGGCTGCGCTGCTTTCTCGCCGATGGGCGGCGCGCTTTGCTCGGCGGACGCCAGAGCGACGACCTGTTCGTCACCGCGCGTGGCTCGGCGATGAGTCGGCAGGCTTTCTGGCAGCTGATCAAGCGCTACGCCCTGCACGCCGGGATGGACCCCGCCCGCCTGTCGCCGCATGTGCTGCGCCATGCCTTTGCGACGCACCTGCTCAACCACGGCGCCGACCTGCGCGTCGTCCAGCTCCTGCTCGGTCATTCGGATATCTCGACGACGCAGATCTATACCCACGTCGCCCGCGAACGACTCAAGACGCTGCACGCCCAGCATCATCCGCGCGGTTGATCAAGCCGGTTGCGCGCCGGTGCTGTCCGCATTCAGCGGTTGCGATAGTGAAGTACAGGTGGGATCGCTGGTTCATCCTTCGTCGCTGGGTGGAGCTCGAGTAGCGTGACGCTGCCGAAGTCGAGCGCCAGCTGGCTCCACTCGCCGATTGGCAATTGCAGCCAGTGACCGAGCGCGGCGCGGATCACGCCGGCATGGGTGACCAGCGCCAGGTGCTGGCCGCGTAGACCGGCGATGCAGTCAACCACACGTGCCTGCAGCATCGCCGCTGATTCGCCGCCAGGAGGAACGAAGTGCAGCACGTCGGCGGCCCAGGCGTCGAGCAGGTGCCGGTCGATCTCGTTCCAGCGCTTGCCCTCCCATTCGCCGAAGTCGATCTCCATCAGCCGGCGGTCGAACAGCGCCTGTGGTTGCAAGGCCTCGGCGAGGCGGCGGGCGCGTCGCAAGGGACTGGCAAGCACAGGCATGCCGGCGGGCAGGAGCGGACGCAGACGCTCGGCAAGCGGTTGCGCATCCTCGGCCTCGACATCGAGTTGGCCGTAGCAGACTCCGGGGTCGATCAGCGGCCGCGGATGGCGGATCAGGAAAAGTTGCACAACAGACCGGCGTAGAAAGCGACTTCGGCGAGTTGCTGGGTGGCACCGAGGCAATCGCCGGTATAGCCGCCGATCTGGCGCCGGAACAGGCGTGCCAGCCAGAGCGTCGCCAGCGCGGCGAAGAGGCAGCCGAGCAGCGCCTCGACCGGCGGTAGCAGCAGCAGTGGCAGCAAGGCCGTGCATCCCGCAAAGCCCAGTTCTCCCCAGCTGATGCGCGTTGCCAGCGGCTTCGCCTTGCCCTCGTCGCGAACGTAGTCGAGGCCGCGCAACAAGGTCGTCGAAGCAAAGCGCGAGACGGTGTGGCCGGCCAGCAGGGCCACGGGAATGATCGCCAGATCGAGTTCGATGAGAGCGAAGAAGCGCGCGAGCAGCAGCATCACCAGAGCCACCGCGCCGAAACTGCCGATCCGGGAGTCCTTCATGATGCTCAGAATCTGCGCCTTCTCCCAGCCGCCGCCGAAGCCGTCGACCATGTCGCTCCAGCCGTCTTCGTGGAAAGCCCCGGTCAGGTAAATCGTGCTTGCCATCGCCGCCAATACCGCCAGGGTCGTCGGCCAGAACTGGGAGCTCAGAATGAATACCAGCGCGGCCACAGCGCCGACGAGCAATCCCACGGCGGGGAAATAGCGCGCCGCCCGGTCGAGCGCCTCGCTGCTGTGACCGACCCATGCCGGCACCGGCAGTCGCGTGAAAAAGCGCACGGCGCCGAAGAAATACGCGAGTTCGCGCCCGCGGCTAAACATCTTGGGCCTGGCTGTGCTTTCTGTTTTTGCTGTCGGGCATCTGTCAGTGTGTCTGGAAAAGTGGTACCCGATGGTATCCCGATATGCCGACCGCGGCTATTGGCAGCTCAGGTGCCGACAGCAAGCGGGCGCTGACCAGGGCGGTCTGCGATTAAACTGTCACCTGCATCAAGTGTTCGGTCGGTGGCCCGGGTGCCCGGGCGGCCCGCGTCGCGCAGCTTGCAGCACGATAGTCCGGGTGGGGCGCGGGTCGGCGACAGCGGTCACAAGATCAACAACAAGGGGAGCTGGATGGAACTGCTGCTGATAATCCTGTTTGTCGCGCTACTG
The DNA here is from genome assembly GCF_032229525.1 of Accumulibacter sp. GTDB lineage: Bacteria > Pseudomonadota > Gammaproteobacteria > Burkholderiales > Rhodocyclaceae > Accumulibacter. Next base: position 15,686 of record NZ_JAVTWB010000074.1, read on the forward strand.
ACGGTCGTTGGCATCTCGGCCATCGGTGCCGTGCGCTGGTGGCTGGCGACACGGGCGCTGCGCACGGCCCTGGAGGCGGCGCGGCTAAC
>NZ_JAVTWB010000075.1:0-2788 GCF_032229525.1 Accumulibacter sp.
GTAGTGGTCGAGTTTCCATGATCAGCCTCCGGGTGCATGTGGTGTCACCGGGCCGGCACGCGTCGTCGGCAATGCGGTTGCGCCAAACCCGTCGTCACGACTCCGGCAACTGGCACGACGACAGTACCGTACGTGCGGTTGCATGTCGATGGGACCCGCTGCGGTCAAGGAAATTCAACAGCACCGTAAGGACCCACCCGGACTGGCAGCTCTGGCGTGTTATGAAGATTCGCTCGCGCTTTTTGGTCCTGGTGTGGCGGCGCTTGGACGGCGGCCTGGCACCCCGCTGGTAGAATGCCGGGCATGAACGTAAACGGCATTCCCACGCGAACGATCTGGCCGGCGGCGGACGGCTGTGCGGTGGACATCATCGACCAGACCGCGCTGCCCCACGAATATCGCATGCTGCGGCTGCGCAGCCTGGAAGACACAGCACTCGCGATTCGCAGCATGCAGGTCCGCGGCGCGCCGCTGATCGGCGTTACCGCGGCCTACGGCGTGGCCCTGGCGATGGCGCAACGGGCGGACGACGCGGCGTTACTGGCCGCGGTCGAGACGCTGGCGGCGACGCGGCCGACGGCTGTCAATCTGCGCTGGGCACTGGCGCGCATGCAGACCTGCCTGACACCGCTGGCGCCGTCGGCGCGTGCCGACGCGGCGTGGCGCGAAGCCGCCAGGATCGCCGACGAGGACGTCGAGCAGTGCCGCTCGATCGGCCGGCACGGGCTGCAACTGCTTCGTTCCTGCCTCGGGGCGCGCGGCCGCCTCGAGCTGATGACCCACTGCAATGCCGGTTGGCTGGCGACGGTCGACTACGGTACGGCGCTGGCGCCGATCTATGCCGCATTCGACGAGGGAATCGACGTGCATGTTTGGGTTTCCGAGACCCGACCGCGCAATCAGGGTCTGCTGACGGCCTGGGAACTGGCGCAGCATGGCGTGCCGCATACCGTCATCGCCGACAACGCTGCCGGCCTGCTGTTGGCGCGTGGCGGAATCAACGCGGTGATCGTCGGTGCCGACCGCATCGCCGCCAATGGCGACGTCGCCAACAAGATCGGCACCTACCTCAAGGCGCTGGCGGCGCGCGCTGCCGGGGTGCCGTTCTACGTCGCCGCGCCGCGGTCGACGATCGACTTCGCCTGTCCGGACGGTGCGTCGATCCCGATCGAGGAGCGTGCCGCCGACGAGTTGCGCGTCGTGCAGGGTTGCGATGCGACAGGCGCTCCGGCGACCCTGCGCCAGTTGTCCGCCGATGAAACCGTCGCCAACCCGGCTTTTGACGTCACCCTGGCCGGCCTGGTCAGCGCGCTGATCAGCGAGCGTGGCTCGTGCCCGGCGAGCCGTGCGGGTCTGCTGGCGCTCTACCCGGAGGAAGGACATGCCTAATCTTCGTCAGCAGCTGATCACCACCGCACGTCGCATGACCGCCGTCGGCCTGAACCGCGGCACCGCCGGCAACCTCAGCGTGCGTGCCGGCGACGGTCGGGAGGGTTTTTTGATCACTCCCACCGGCATGGCCTACGACGCCCTGCAAGCCGACGACGTGGTTTTCATGGCCCTCGACGGAACATCGGAGGGGTGTCGCAAACCGTCGTCCGAATGGCGCTTCCACCGCGATCTCTACGCCGCTCGCCCGGAAGCCGGGGCCATCGTTCACGCGCACTCTCCCTTCGCCACCAGCCTGGCCTGCCTGCGCCGCGACATCCCGCCTTTTCACTACATGATCGCCCGCTTTGGCGGCGACAGCCTGCGTTGCGCGGGCTACGCCACTTTCGGCACGCAGGCGCTGTCGGACACCGTGCTGCAGGCGATGACTGGTCGCCGGGCCTGCCTGCTGGCCAATCACGGCATGCTGGTGTTCGGCGACGATCTCGAGCAGGCGCTCGATCTGGGCGTCGAACTCGAGACGCTCTGCGAACAGTACTGGCGCGCCTGCCAGCTTGGTGAGCCGGTACTGCTGGACAGCGCAGAGATGGCCACGGTGCTGGCCAAGTTCGGCAGCTACGGGCAGCAGGCCTGAGCGCCGTCACAGGCTTTTCCGGAGAACCCGAGCCAATCATGCTACGCATCAGCGAAATTCGTCTGCCCATCGACCATACGCCGGAAGACTTGCCTGCCGCGGTGGCTGCTCGCCTGGGCCTTGTGCTGGCCGATCTCGGCGAAGTCCAGGTCTTCCGGCGCAGCCAGGACGCACGCAAGGCGAGCGCGCTGATGTTCAGCTACGGCGTCGACGTGGCGGTGGCCGACGAAGCGCTGCTGCTCGAGAAATTCGCCAGCGACCACCGCGTGCAGCCGACGCCGGACATGCGCTATCACTTCGTCGGGCAGGCACCAGCGCAACTGGCGTCGCGGCCGATCGTCGTCGGCTTTGGCCCGGCCGGCATCTTTGCCGCGCTGATTCTGGCGCAGTCCGGCTTTCGGCCGATCGTCCTCGAGCGCGGCAAGGCGGTGCGCGAGCGAACGCAGGATACCTGGGGGCTGTGGCGCAAGAAAGTGCTCGACCCGGAATCGAACGTGCAGTTCGGCGAGGGCGGTGCAGGGACTTTTTCCGATGGCAAGCTGTACAGCCAGATCAAGGATCCGCAGCATCATGGCCGCAAGGTGCTGGAGGAATTCGTCAAGGCTGGCGCGCCGGAGGAGATCCTCTACGTCAGCAAGCCGCACATCGGCACCTTCCGGCTGGTCAGCATGGTCGAGCAGATGCGCCGGGAGATCGAGCGGCTCGGCGGCGAGATCCGTTTCCAGCAGCGGCTCACTGGCTTGCACCTTGAACAAGGTCGCGTGC
>NZ_JAVTWB010000076.1:0-15732 GCF_032229525.1 Accumulibacter sp.
ACACCCCTTGGCAACCAGAAAACGCTTGACGTCAAACACGGTTGCTTCTCCCGCGCGGGGGAGAAGGGAGATTCGTGAGTCGCGTACGCGACTTTCACACTAACACCGTAATGACGATACAGATGACGGTTCCCACGCCCCCCACAGCGCTCAACCGCTTCAGGGTGTCGCGACCGGTGATGCACAACACCGGGAGCAAGGCCAACATGACGATCGCCATCCGGATGATCAGGAAGCCTCCCATGCGGAAACCAACGGCGTCGTAGAACAAGCGCTCCAGCGGCAGCCACAGCACCGCCACGGCGACCGCCGGCGCGACGAAAAAGAATCCACTTGCCAGCCGCTTTGGCGCAGGACCACGTCTGGCCATGGTCGCCATGCAAGCCACCAGCAAGGGCACGACAAACAGGTAACTTGCGCCGGCGATCGAGAACGAGACCAGCACCGTCAACATCGCCCACGATGCCCAGGCGACCAGCCAGACTCGATCGGGGTCGAGCGTTCTCTTCGTTGCCAGCAGGCAACAGCACGATGCGATGGTCAGCGCCATCAACCAGTACAGCAGTTCACCGGCAAAGGCCGACGCGATCCACGCTGGCTCGTAAAAACCTTGATAGCGGAAGCCGGCATCGATGATCAGACCTGTTGCCAGCAGCGCCAGCGTGCTTCTCAGGAGCAGCCCGAGCGCCGGGCCCAGATTTGGCCACGCCAGGTTGTTCTTGATCGACGTGCCGGTGAGGGCTGGCGAGCGGATGACCAGGAAAGCAAGTGCGGCCAACGAGAACAACGCCGAAGCGGTCGGCGGCCAACTGACGACAAACTGGCCAAAGACGTCGAAGTAAACCGCCTTTCCGCCTGTTTGCGCCCCGATGTCGAGATTGCCGAGAGCGCGAACCAGCCCCAGCGCATTGTCGCCCTGGTGCTGGAGACTTCCCCGCTCAAGATTTTGCAGATTGTCCGTCGGTTGATGGTAGTTCTTCACGTTGCCGATGAACGCGAAGTTGAAACCCTGCATCCCGGCGTTCTTGAAGAGCGTGAAATCCGTATTGTTGGGCAGGCGTTTATAGATCTCGTAAAACAGCGAACTGGTAATCGGCTTTCGTGAGCTGCGCGAAAACTGCGCTATCAGCCAGGCGGAATGCTCGCTGGTCTCGAACATCAGACTCGGGCCCGAGGTCCCACGTGCCTCGAGGTTGATCACCACGCCAATGGTTTTGGCCAGCGGATGCTCGGCGACAAAGCGCTCGGCGCCCAGCATGCCGAATTCTTCACCGTCGGTCAGGAGGAAGACGACATCGCGTTTGAACCCGCCTTCCAGCTTCAGCATCCGCGCGATTTCAAGAACGGCGGCGGCTCCCGCGCCAGCATCGGCCGCGCCTGGACTCTGCGGTTTGGAGTCGAAGTGCGAAGCCAGCATCACGGCCGGCCCACCTTCCGAACCGGGCAATACGGCCATGATATTGGTCAGGGGAATGGCATCGGCCGCCCCATCGACTTGTTTCGACGTGGCCTGCAACTGCACCTCGTAGCCGAAGGATTCGAGCATGGCGACGGCGCGTTGGCGCACTTTGCGGTTTTGCTCGCTACCTGCCGGATGCGGGATCCCATCGCCAAGCAGCGACTCGAGGATCGCCTCGGCCCGCCCGGCGGAAAAGCGTTGCGGCGGCGCGTCTGCCGGCAATGGCGCGGGGGGAGCATAGGCCCGGAAGCTGAGCGCAAGCACCACCGCCATCACGGCGATGACGACGCTGATCGCGGCGTACGGATTATCCGCCCCGCGCAGTGAGCGATCGTTCTTTGCGCTGTCAGAGTTGGTCACGGCACTCCGTCAAGCTTCAGGTCGACAGGCAAGGGCTTTGACGACGCGCCGGCGGTGGTCAGCCACCGATAGGCGGATCGACGGACTTCATAGTTTGGCGCGTTGGCCAGCGCCACTGGTGGCCGCGCATACGAACCCGGCTGCGCTGGCGGTGTGAGTGTATCCTGCGCGGCCCCTCAGGCGTACCAAGCTGACAACCCGCCGCGGGTCGATGAGCGGTGCGATGGCGCGCCGAGGGCGCAAAAAAAAAGCGGGTCGAAGCCCGCTTTTGTCCGTCGCGAAGATGCCCTAATACCCCTTCTTCTCTTCCTTCATCTCCTTCTTGTCGGTCTTCTTCTCGTCCTTCATTTCCTTCTTGTCGCCGGCCTTCTCGTCCATCTTCTTCTCGTCCATCTTCTTCTCGTCCATCTTCTTCTCATCCGTTTTCTTCTCGCCCATGGGAGCGCCGCCATGCGAGGCAGCGAAGGAGCCAGCGGAAGCGGTGGCGAAGACGGCAGCGACCAGCAAGGACAGTAGCTTACTCATGTGAAACTCCTTTCGATTTGTTGGAGAATGTGACACTCGATCTGACGCGCACGTTACGAGCAACGTCTATGACTTGCCCCCAGTTGACCGGGTTCCCCCGATTTCGCGTTCTGTCCCTGATTCTGTCGCTATCGCTGGGCGGGCTGGCGCTGCCCGCCGAGGCCGCGCCGCGACAGCCGACTGACGATGCCGAAGTGCTTGAGCGCCTGCCCTCGCGTGCCGGCGACGCCAGCAACCGCGAACTGGTCGCCTTGCGCGCGGCGATGGCTGCCGCCGCAAACGATCCGCTCCCCGCCGGGCGACTTGCCCGGCGCTATTTCGACCTCGCCATGGCCCGCGGCGACCCGCGCTACGTCGGCTACGCCGAAGCGGTGATTGCTCGTTTTGCCGAGCCGCTGCCGGCCGGCCTGCTAAGCGTGCGCGGCATGCTGCGGCAGTATCGGCATGCCTTTGCAGCCGCGCTCGATGACTTTGCCGCTGCCCTGGCGCTGGACCCGGAACTTGCCGACGCACATGCGTGGCGTGCCGCAATATTCCTCGTCCAGGCCGATTACCCGTCTGCACGCCAGGAATGCGCGGCCCTGCAGGCGCTACGCCAGGACGTGCTCTACGGCAGCTGTATCGGCCTTACACAGGCCTACGGCGGCCAGCTGGACGGCGGCTACCGCGCTTTGCAGGAGGCCCTGGCGAGCAGCCGCGACCCCGGAAACCACCTCTGGCTGCTGACGCGGCTGGGTGAAGTGGCTGCCTGGCGCGGCCAGCCGGCGCTGGCCGAAAGCCACTACCGGGCAGCCTTGAGCATCGGCCGTGATGACGGCTACCTGCTGGCCGCCTGGAGTGATTTTCTGCTCGACAATGGCCGACCACGCGAGGTGCTCAGCCAACTGGCGGACTGGGAATCGTCCGACACGCTGCTGCTACGCCTGGCCGAGGCGGCAGCCTTGCTGAATTCGCGCGACGCCCCGCGACTGGCGCAAACGCTCGACGAACGCTTTGCCGCCGCGCGCCAACGTGGCGACACCACCCATCGCGCCGAAGAAGCGCGCTACGCCCTGCGTCTGCGTCATGATCCGCAACAAGCGCTGCGCCTGGCGGCGGAAAACTACGCCGTTCAGCGCGAACCGCGTGACGCCCGCATCCTGTTCGAGGCGGCGATTGCGGCCGGCGACCCGGCGGCGGCGCAGGCGGCGCGCGACTGGTTGCGCGACAGCGGCTTCGAGGATCAGCGCCTGCGCAGCCTGGGCCGCCAGTCGACGCCGGGCACAGCGCAAGCCAGATCGCCGACAGGAGCGCAGCGATGAACTGCCGCCGCACCCTGCTCTTTCTGCTGTGTTTCCTGTCGCTGCCTGCTCTGGCGCACAAGGCCAGCGACAGCTATCTGGTACTCGAAGTCAGCGGCAGCGAGGTACGTGGGCAATGGGACATCGCCCTGCGCGACATCGATTTCGCGCTCGGACTCGATCTCGATGGCAACGGCGAGATCACCTGGGGCGAAGTGCGCAGCCGCCATGCCGATATCGACGCCTGGGCGCTCGCCAGCCTCAAGGTACTGCGTGGCGGAGTCTGCCGCTTGCGGGTCACCGATCACCTGGTGGACACGCACACCGACGGCGCCTACGCCGTACTGCAGCTGGCGGGCGAATGCCCGCGCGCCGACGGCGACCTGAGCCTGAATTATCGACTGTTGTTCGAGCTCGACGCCCTGCATCGCGGACTGCTACGCCTGACTTTCGACGGCACGCCGCATTCCGGCGTCTTCGCGCCGGAGCGCGCCGAGCTGCAGTTTGTCACCGGCCAGCGGTCGCGCCTGGCGCAGTTCGGCCAGTATCTGGTCGAGGGCATCTGGCACATCTGGATCGGTTTCGACCACATCCTGTTCCTGCTGGCGCTGCTGCTGCCGGCGGTCCTGGTACACCAGGACGGACGCTGGCGCGGCGTGGCGCATTTCCGCGACGCGCTGCGCGAGGTATTGTGGGTGGTCACCGCCTTCACCATTGCCCATTCGATCACCCTCTCGCTGGCGGCGCTGGGCCTGGTCCAATTACCCTCACGGCTGGTCGAATCAGCGATCGCCGCCTCGGTGGTGCTGGCCGCCGCCAACAATCTGAAACCAGTGGTCGAAGGCCGCCGTTGGCTGGTCGCCTTCGCCTTCGGCCTGATCCACGGCTTCGGCTTTGCCAGCGTGCTGGCCGAACTGGGCCTGCCGCAGCAGGCGCTGGTGCTGTCGCTGCTCGGCTTCAACGTCGGCGTCGAAATTGGCCAACTGGCCATCGTGGCGGTATTCCTGCCGCTGGCCTATGGACTGCGCGACACCGCTTTCTATCGCCGCGGCGTTTTCCTTGGCGGCTCGCTGGCGACGCTGGTGATCGCCTTGATCTGGCTGCTCGAGCGCGCTTTCGATCTGAAGCTGATCGGCGCCTGAACGCTTACTGCACACAAGCCGCTGGGCTGCCGGGCGGCCGGGCGGCCGGGGCTCAGCCCATGGCGTTATTGCCGGCGACACGCTGGCGGAATTCGCGCAACTTGGCCTTCAGCTGGCGGGCATTCTCGGGACCCATGCGCAACAGAATCTTCTGGCCGGCCGAGAGTGTCTCCAGCGCCGGGTCCACGTACTCATAGCGCACCCAGGGTCGCGGCGCCTCGAACGGTCCCTGCACCTCGGTCAGCTTCAAGGGAGCCGGCTCCTTCAACTCGGGAGTCGCCAGCAACTGGTCGATGACCTTGACCACTCGATTGTTGAAGTATTTGTCCGGATAGCCGAGCACCACGTAGGCCTGTTGCAGCAGCGGGTACATGCGTACATAGAGATCAACCGCAGGGCCGGTATTGATCGTCGATGCGAAACCGACAAAAGCCTTGTAGCGATCCATGTTGCTGTCCGCCATATAGGTGGCGCCGTCACGCTCGATCACCGAGAATCGCCCCGGCGCCGGAAGCACGGGCCACAGCCGTGAAGCGGCATGGCTACGCCCGAAGTTGTCGAGCGTAGCCACCACGCGACGTGCGAAATCGCTGACGTCGAGAAAGGTCAACACCTGCTGGCGACCAAGCAAGGCAATCAGCGCATCGCTGACCTCGCTGCCGGTGTCGGTCAAGGGCGGCAGCGCTGCCTCGGGCGGCGGCGTAATGGCCTCGATGGCGTGGTGCACCGGTGCCTCTGCCGGCGCCGCTGGTTCAGCTGCGCTGGTGTTTGGCGCGACCATCGGAAGCGGGGCCGGGGCTTGCCGTTCCTGCCACCACAGGTAAGCACTTCCGGCCATCACCAACAGGACCAAGCCGGCAATCAGCATGCGCAACGAATCACTCATCAAGACCTCTCTTTATCGCTGCCTGCGTCGATCCGGGAGGGTGGCACCAGGGGCCTTTCCCGCGCGCAGAGCGGTAACTGGGTTTCCTGCAGTTGCAGGAAAAAATGGACAGGCGGTTCAGGGATGCGAGTAACAGTATAGGGAGGGTGGCCGAAAATATGAAGCCGACGGGGCGCCGAGTGGGTCCGTCGCGCCCGCCGGGAGGCGATATCGCATGCCGCCAGACAGATCATCCACGCGCCCTGCTGAAAAGCCCGTGCAATCCGATCGGCACGCCAAGACGAGTACGTTATACTGTTTTTATTTACAGTTATCAGGGAGACGCCGGTGCGCGCCTTCGAGGCCGTTGAACACGCGCACTGCGACAACGCAGCGGCAGCGGACGCACAGATCCCCCCTGCTGCCGATCCGCTGGCACAACTCAATGCGGCGCAGCGGCAAGCGGCCACCTTCGGTATCGGCGAGCCGGGCGCTGGCACCGGCGCTAGTCGGCATCCGCCGTTGCTGGTCATCGCCGGGGCCGGATCGGGCAAGACCGCGACGCTGGCCCACCGGGTCGCGCAGCTCGTCGCCCGGGGCGCCGATCCCGGGCAAATCCTCCTGCTGACCTTCTCGCGCCGTGCGGCCAGCGAGATGACGCGCCGCGTCGAGCGGATCCTGGCGCAGCGCGGCGCGACGCGCGCGCTGGCTGGCGCATCGTCACTGGCCTGGTCCGGCACCTTTCACAGCGTCGGCGCGCGCCTGCTGCGCGAGTACGCCGGCCGCATCGGCCTCGATCCGGCCTTCAGCATCCATGACCGGCAGGACTCGGGCGACCTGCTCAACCTCGTCCGCCATGGCCTCGGTTTTTCCGCCAAGGGCAAGCGCTTTCCCCTCAAGGCGACCTGCCTGGCGATCTATTCGGCGGCGGTCAACACGCGGTCGGCGCTGGGAGAGGTACTGCAGACGTCCTTTCCCTGGTGCACCGAGTGGGAGGACGATCTGAAGCGGCTTTTCCTCGACTACGTCGAGACCAAGCAGGCGCAGCAGGTACTCGACTACGACGATCTCCTGCTCTACTGGGCGCAGATGGTCAGCGAAGCGGCGCTCGGCCGGGAAATCGGCGAGCGCTTCAGCCATATCCTGGTCGACGAATACCAGGACACCAATCGCCTGCAGGCGGCAATTCTGCTGGCCATGAAACCCGATGGCCACGGCCTGACCGTGGTTGGCGACGACGCGCAGTCGATCTACGCTTTTCGTGGCGCGACGGTACGCAACATCCTCGATTTCCCGGCCCAGTTCGATCCCCCCGCGCAATGGGTGACGCTGGAGCGCAACTACCGCTCGACGCAGCCGATCCTGACCGCCGCCAACCAGGTGATCGCGCTGGCTAGCGAGCGCTTCACCAAGGATCTGTGGAGCGAGCGCACATCATCGCAGAGGCCACGACTGGTAGCGGTACGCGACGACAGCGATCAGGCCGCACATGTCGTCGAACAAGTCCTCGCCCGGCGTGAGGCGGGTGTCCGGCTGAAGGCACAGGCGGTGCTCTTCCGGACCGCGCAGCACAGCGCCCGGCTGGAAATCGAACTGACCCGGCGCAACATTCCCTTCGTCAAGTTCGGCGGCCTCAAGTTTCTCGAAGCGGCGCACGTCAAGGACGTGCTGGCCATCCTGCGCTGGACGCAGAACCCACGCGACCGACTCGCCGGTTTCCGCGCCACGCAACTGGTTGCCGGCATCGGCCCGGCCACCGCCGGCCGGGTGCTGGACAATGTCGCCAGCGCCAGCCCCGGGGCGACGCTGCTCGGCGAACAGCCGGTAGCGGAAGGCGCCAGGGCTGCCTGGCGCGAGTTCGCGACACTGATCGAAGGCCATGGATCATCGGCTGGCCTCGCCTGGCCGGCCGCCTTCGATCGCATCTGCGACTGGTACAGCGGGCAAATGGAGCGACTGCATGAAGACGCGCTGGTCCGCCAGGCCGATATCGACCAACTCGCCCGTATCGCGATGACCTATGGCAGCGCCGAGCGCTTCCTGACCGAGCTCACGCTCGACCCGCCGAACGCCACCAGCGACCAGGCGGGGCCACCGCTACTGGACGAGGATTACCTGATCCTGTCGACCATCCACTCGGCCAAGGGTCAGGAATGGACAGCCGTCACCGTGCTCAATGCGGTCGATGGCTGCATTCCGTCCGACATGGCCACCGGCTCGGCAGTCGAGATCGAGGAAGAGCGGCGCCTGCTCTACGTCGCCATGACCCGCGCGCGGGATCATCTCGACCTGATGATTCCGCAGCGTTTCTACGTCTCCCATCAGCCGGGCTTTGGCGATCGCCATGTCTACGCCAGTCGCACGCGCTTCATCGGCAACGCGCTGCTGCCCTGCTTCGAACAGGTCTCGTGGCCCCCTCCGGCGGCAGCACCGCCGGCGAATCCGCAGGCGAAGCAGCAGGCGCTCGACCTGGCAGCGCGGATGCGAGCGATGTGGAAATAACTCGGCATCAGTAAGTGTTTCGCCGGCCACCGCCCGTACCCGCGCGGCGGCGGCCAGGCTCACGGCGCGGAGGAGGCCTTGTCCGGGGACGCCGCCGGCAGCGTGCCACCACTCAGATCCACGGTCAGGCGTCCCGAGCGCACATGCAGGTCGCGTTGCGGGAAAGGAATCTCGATGCCGGCCACGCCGAGCGCCGTTTCGATTTCCCACAGGTAGCGCGCGTGCGTACGGCCCGGCGAAATCGCCAGCTCGTGTGCCACCCAGACCACCAGTTCGAAATCGAGACTACTGTCGCCGAAATTGACCAGCCACACCTCCGGTTCGCGGCCCGGCAGATCGATCGTCCCGCTGACCTTGCGCGCCGCGGCAGTCACCGCTGTGCGAACCTGCTCCTTGTCCGAACCGTAGGCGACACCGAACGGCACATGAATGCGGCGCAGGTGGTCGTCGAGCGTCCAGTTGGTCACCCGCCCGTTGATGAATTCCGAATTGGGAACGATCACATCGACGTTGTCGTTGGTCGTCACCCGCGTGTAGCGCAGACCGATCTCGGTAACCTTGCCGACCACCCCGGACTGCAGGTCAACAAAATCGCCGACCTTGAGCGTCTTCTCGACCAGGATCAGGATCCCGGAAACCAGGTTACTGAAGATGTTCTGCAGTCCGAAACCAATGCCGACACCCATCGCCCCGCCGACCAGCGCCAGGCTGGCGAGGTCAAAACCGAGGTAGGCCAGGCCGACAATGCTGCCGAGAATCCAGACCAGGTAGCGAACGATGCGGGTGAGCGCGAAGATCGCCGAATCGGAGAGCTTGACCATGTTGCCGGCACGGGCCATGCGCCGCAGAGTCCGCTCCAGAACTGAGGCGAACCACCAGAAGAAGACCAGGATGACAATCAGCCCGACGACGCGCAGCAAGGTCATGTCGGTGTTGCCCAGGCGGAACCAGGGACGCGTACTCCAGTCGAGTAACTGGCTCAGAAATGCGGTGTCCACGGTGTCCATCATCTGCCCTCCAGTGATTTTTCGGCAACGACCGGCAGCAGCACCGATACGGCGCGAAATGCGGCTTCGCCCAATTCCCGCTCCACGGCCAGCTGATTCGGCAAGGGATAACGCCCCACCGAGCCCACCTTGAGGCCCTGCGCACGCAGCGCCTCGGCAACCCGCTCGGCACGCACCCCCGCGAGACGCCGCGATCCGCCGCGATCGCTGCTGGCATGGCCAACGACCTCGACGCGATCGATCTTCCAGCGCTGCGTCGCCCAGGCGATGGTCGCGACGCGCGCTTGCGCGGCATCGTCGAGGCCCTTGCTACCGTGCTCGAAATAGACCGGCGGCAGCGCCTGCGGCGGTGGCAGCAAGCGGATCGTCCAATCGGGATAGCGTCTGCCCAGGTCACTCTCCATCGCCTGCCAGGCAGCGAGATCGATTCCTGCTTGCGCTTGCGGCACCAGAGTGACGCTGTGCCTGGCCGAATCGGCGTCGAAAGCCGCCAAGGGCAAAGGAAAGGCGCTGCGCAGGCTGTCGGCGACCGTGCTGCGCGGCGCGTCGGGAAGCCCGAGCGCCAGCAACTGCGGTGACGCCTTCTCGGAGGTGCGCAGCTGTGTCAGCTGCAGAGCAACCGGCTGTCGCAGCTCCCCTTCGATCGCCTTTTCCAGACGCTCGGACAGCCCGCTCTCCGGTTCGGCACTCAGAACCATGGCGCGGACCCGTGGCGGCTTGCCGTCGATGAACTGCACATCCACCGCCCCCAATTGCCCATCCGGCAGTGAGGTCGCAGCGGCTTCCAGAACACTGCGAATACGAATCTGGGCAAAACTTTCGAAGGCGATCGCTTTCAGCGAAATGAACAGGGGCACCCCAAGGGGAACGAGCACCAGCAGCGAAATCGCCGCCTGCTTGGCAAAACGCTTGCGCAAAGCGCCGCGGCCGAAGCCGTACCACTCGGCGACGGCGGCGACCGAAAGGCTGATCGCCGTCATGTTGGTGACGAACAGCAGCAGCGCGCCGCGCGCCACTGGCCAGTTCTGGGTAACCAGGCCGTAGCCGATGGTCGCCAGCGGCGGCATCAAGGCGGTGGCAATGGCGACGCCAACGATCGCGCCGCCGCGACCGCGGATCATCGCATAGCCACCCGCGGCGCCGGAAAGGATCGCCACCACCAGGTCGAAAAGGTTCGGCCGGGTACGGGCGAGCAACTCCGGCGTCAGTTCCTTGACCGGCGAGAGCAGCACGATCAAGGAGGTGAAGGCAATTGCCGCGGCCGTCCCCAGCGCCAGCGCACGCAAACTTTTTCGCCCAAGCTCGACATCGACCGTGGCGATGGCCATGCCGCTGCCGACGATCGGACCCATCAGCGGCGAGATCAGCATCGCGCCGATGATCACCGCCGGCGAATTGAGCAACAGGCCGATGGTGGCAATACCACCGGCGACGACGATCATGAAACAAAAGTTGAACGAAAAACGGGCGTCCTGCTCGACCTGCTGGAGAATCCCGGGGTGATCTATGCCACGCACCAGTGCCCGCCACCAGCGCCCCCACGCTCGCGGCCCCAGCCACAGCGCACGGAAAAAGCTGCCCGAACTGAGCACATCCTGCTCGACGCCGGCGGCGTCGGCAGAAACACTCGAGCTGATGGTCGTTCGATTTGGGGGCAGAGGAAAAGCTGGCGATGCAGGAGGTTCGGGTGCGGGCATATTCTGGCTTTGCTGCGGAGTCTTTCGGGATCGGGCCGGGCGTCGTCGCGTGGATTATCTGGCTGGCGACAAGGCGGCTGAAGGCTTGGTGGTGGTGGACTGTGGCGCGAAGTTCCCTCTGCGCGGCCCCTTGAAGACGGCAATTCTAACAATGGTTTGCATCGAACGGGGCCGAGTGAAACCGCGCAGCGCCCTCCAGCCCTCATGATGCAAGCGATTGCAGAGTGCAGTCGGGCGAGCTTTCCAGCCAGGGCAAGGCGACGCCGGGCCTGTGGCAGGCTTGACCAGGGCCGCCGTGCCGGATGGCGCCGAACGCTTTGGGGGTCTTGTATTGACCTGACCAGTGTGCGCTGACGCCCTTGCAAATTTCCTCGTCAAGCATCTTGACTCGCCGTACAGGGGTGTATCACTCTTCATGCTCGGAAAGGCGGGTTGGCCACAAGGGAGAGCCGCCGGGCGGGCGCCCCGCTCGCACCCTTCGTCGCCGCGGACAGCCGCAGACAGCCAACACGGTCCGCCGAATCAGCGCGCGAACCGCTTCGCGCCCGCGCTCGTCGCGGGTTTTCACCAAGGAGTCAAAATGCCCACCCTGATGCGCAGCAAGGACGACCCCTGGAAACTCAAGACCGCACCGGGCAGCTCGGAATTCACCATGCACGTCGATGAGAAGGACGGCCGGCCGATCCTGGTCTGTACCGTCGGCAGCACGGTCCTGCATTACGACGCGCGGTGCGTCGATGACCTGCAGGCGATGCTCATTGCTGCGGGCGATTGGGTGGAACTTGGCGGCGCCGACGAGCAAAAGCCCACCAGGGAAGGGACGGTGGAAGCATGGGCACGTTCGCCGAACAATCCACTGGGCGGCTGGTACGGACTGAAGAAGGGATTGCGCGGGCGCTTTGCCGTCTACCTGCCACCGCTACTGGAAGCACTGGAACTGTGCGAACTCGAGCACAAGCCCAGGAACAACCGCATGCGAACGAAGCAGGCTGCCCGAGCAGGCGGCGAAAAGTGACGTGCAGCCCGCGACGCGTGCTGATCACCCGCAAACACCAGCACTCGGCCACAAGAAGAGCGGCCAGAAGAGGCCAGTCGGCAACGAAATCGCGACCTGTGAACTCAAGACCAAGGCCATGAAAGCATGAGCGACACCGTCGCCATCGCCACTCTCGTTGGCCTCACCTTCTTGGCGGCCGGCTTCACCAAGGGGGTGGTCGGCCTGGGGCTGCCGACGGTGGCCATGGGTTTGCTCAGCCTGGTCATGGCACCAGCCGCCGCCGCAGCGCTGTTGATCGTCCCGTCGCTGGTGACCAATGTCTGGCAGCTCCTGGCCGGCCCAAGCTTCGCCGCGCTCGTACGGCGCCTGGCAAGCATGATGTTCGCGGTACTGGTAGGCACCTCGCTGAGCATCAACATCCTCACCGGCAGCTCGTCCTCCCTTGCCAGCGGCGCACTCGGGGCGATCCTGGCGGCATACGGTGCGGTGGGTCTTGCCGCACCTCGCTTTACCGTGCCGCCGCGCGCCGAGCCCTGGTTGTCACCCCTCATCGGCCTGGCCACCGGCTTGATCACCGGGGCAACGGGGGTATTCGCGATTCCTGCCGTGCCTTATCTCAGTGCCCTGGGTTTCACCAAGGACGAACTCATACAGGCGCTCGGATTATCCTTCACGGTGTCCACGGTGGCCCTGGCTGCCGCACTCGCGCTGTCTGGCAAGGTTCAGTGGCTCACTGCCGGCAGTTCGCTGCTGGCCATTCTCCCGGCGCTGCTGGGAATGTTCATCGGCCAACGGGTGCGAGGAAGACTGCAACCGGAAGCTTTTCGTCGATGGTTCTTCATCGGACTGGCGGTCTTGGGCCTGTACATGCTCGCCAGAGCCTTGCTGCCACGCTGACGCCTGTGCCATGCACCGCGACAGGGCGCGTCGCAAACACAGGCGACATCGGCGGACAGCTGCCGTTTGAGCAAAAGTAACGAAGCGCGGACCGCGTGCCGGCGGGCGTTGAGCCTCGCCCCGGCAGGCGCCCGGTCGAGTGGAGAGATCCATCCGGCAGCTTCGCCCCGCCGTTTTCCCAACGCTTTCCCGGGGTTTTCCCGGCGTTTTCCACAGCACTTGCAGAGACACCGCGTGGCCAGCACCGGCGCCGGCCAGATTGCCGGCACGAAAATACTATCGGCACCGTGTCGATCTGACGTCGCGCCGACCGACGACAAGAATGGAAGCGGCGGCGACGTGGTCCAAGCATGACGACTGCAGGCGATGCCATGCAGCGCGCTCGCCGCACCCGGGGTGTTTGATAGACACCGAACACTCACATGCAAGCACTCAATTCTCGAAAAGGAGCGATCGATGGCACAGCAAACTGGAGAAACAGCAGGACCGAAAGCAGGGGAAAACCACCAGCGGGCGGCTGCGATCGGCGACCTCCGCCATGTCGTGCTACTCGTCGCCACGCGCAAGGGGGCCTGGCTGTACCACGGCGATGCGGCGCGCGAGCAGTGGCGGGTCGACGGGCCGCACTTTCTTGGTCACATCATCAGCCATCTGGTGCTCGACCCACGCGACGGTCGCACACTGCTCGCGGCGGCCAAGACCGGCCACCTCGGTCCGACCATTTTCCGCTCGACCGATCTCGGGCGCAGCTGGAGTGAAGCCAGGCGTCCGCCGGCCTTCGCGCCGGCCCCCGACGGGAACCAAGCTCTGGCCGGCCGCAGCGTCGACCACACCTTCTGGCTGACCCCGGGTCACGCCGACGAGACCGACGTCTGGTACGCCGGCACCTCGCCACAAGGCTTGTTCCGTTCCGAAGACGGCGGTGTCAGCTGGGCGCCGTTCTCGTGTATCAACGACGACCCGCAATACCGGCAATGGATGGGCAGCGCGCAGGACGGCACGCCGGACGGGCCGAAGCTGCACTCGATCATCGTCGATCCCCGCGACGCCGCGCACCTCTACCTGGCGATGTCGGGCGGCGGCGTGCACGAGAGCGTCGACTGCGGCCAGACCTTCAGGCCGCTGCTAGACCAACTGCAGGTAGTTGAAGGTTTTGACCGCAATGACGCCACCTTCCATGACCCGCATTGCGTGCGCCTTTGTCCGAGCAACCCGGATCGCCTCTACCAGCAGAACCATTGCGGCATCTACCGCCTCGACCGACCGTCGGAGCAATGGCTGAATATCGGCAAGAACATGCCGCCAGCGGTCGGCGACGTCGGCTTCCCGATGGTGGTGCATCCACGCGACGCGGACACGGCGTGGGTCTTGCCGATGGACGGCACCTCGGTCTGGCCACGTACCAGTCCGGACGGCAAGCCCGCCGTCTATGTGACGCGCGATGGCGGCAGCCGCTGGCAGCGTCTCGACGCCGGCCTGCCGGCCAGCCAGGCCTGGTGGACGGTCAAGCGACAGGCGATGACTGCCGACGGGCTGGAGCCGGTCGGCCTTTACTTCGGCACCACCAGCGGCGAGCTGTGGATGAGCGACAACGACGGCCAGCAGTGGCAGTGCATCGCCCGCCACCTGCCGGAAATCTACGCCGTCGAAGCCGCCCTGCTGGCCTAGTGCCCACCGATGAATGTGCTCATTCCCAGCGCGCTGCGCTCCTACACCGAGCATGGCGAGGTCGAGGCCAGCGGCACCACCCTCGCCGCCGTGCTCGACGATCTCGACCGCCGCCACCCCGGAATCCGCTTCCGCATGATCGATGAGCAGCAAGGAATACGGCCGCACATCCGCTTCTTCTTCGACGGCGAGCAACTACGCGAACTGTCGCAGCCGCTGCGTTCGGGTGGCGAACTGATCATCGTGCAGGCGCTGAGCGGCGGCTGAAGCAACGGGCAACGGCAGCGCACACGCTCCACCAGGTGCTTGCCCGCCGCAGGCGATCGGGACGCTGATCGGTGGCGGTGGCGGCCCGCCGGGATATGCCGGCATCCTGCGCGTGGGGCTCCCGGCGTGCGCGCTGCAGCAATTCGCGGCGAGCCTGCCGAAACAGGGAAAAGCCGAGCCGCCTGCGCTATGCTGTGTGCACCGTGCTCAGCTCGCCGCGAACACCGTGCAAGGCCCGTCTGCGGCGTTCATACCGTAACCCCCTCGTGCGAAAGGAGTTTCCATGTCCGTGAAGGTCACTCTCGCTCAAATCGCTCAGCTCGCTCCGAGCGCTCGATCCAGCTATCGCGAGGCGTTTGCGCAGGGCCAGGAGGTACTCGACCGCTTCGCCATTTCGGCAAACCCTTTGCGTGTTGCCCATTTCATGGCTCAGATCCTGCACGAGTCGGGCGGCTTCACCATCCAGTTCGAGAATCTCAACTACAGCGCTCAGCGCTTGCCCAAGGTCTGGCCAACGCGCTTCCTGCCCAAGGGACCCCTCGATCCGGCCGACTTCGCCCACAACCAGCAAAAGCTCGCCAACGAGGTCTACGACAAGCGCATGGGAAATACCGCCGCCAATGATGGCTTTACCTACCGCGGCCGCGGCTTCATGCAACTGACCGGCAAGGAGAGCTACGCGCAGGCGACGACAGTTCTGCGCCAGAGCTTCGCCGATACGCCTGACTTTACAGGCGACCCGGATGCGGTGATCAGTGCCGACTGGTGCCTCAAGGTTGCGGCCGCTGAGTGGATGTCCAAGGGCTGCAACGCGCTGGCCGACCGGGACGCGGTCAACGCCATCACCAGGGCCATCAACGGCGGCTTGATCGGACTGGCTGATCGCCGGGAATGGCTGCAGCGAACCGAATTCTTATGGCATTGAGTGGTCGGCATCCGGGCCGCCCCAGGCCTTCGCGCGCAGCCGACCGCTTCCGTTGGTGGTTTGGCCCAGGCGTGCTTGGTCGGGACCGTCGCACCGTCGCACCGTCGCACCGTCGAAATCCTGCCCGTTGTCATGCCGCTG
>NZ_JAVTWB010000077.1:0-15693 GCF_032229525.1 Accumulibacter sp.
GCGTACAGCGTCGTCGTCTTGCCGCTACCGGTAGGACCGGTTACCAGCACCATGCCGCTGGAACGATGAATGGCTTCGCGCAGGCGTTCGAGTATCCCCGGCGGCATGCCCAGGTGCTCCAGCCGCAGCATGCCGGAGCCCTGGTTGAGCAAACGCATGACGACCGACTCGCCGTGTTGCGTCGGCATGGTCGAGATGCGCACGTCGATCGCCTCCGCCTTGACCTTGACGTTGAAGCGTCCGTCCTGAGGCAGGCGTTTCTCCGAAATGTCCAGTCCCGACATCAGTTTCAGGCGCAAGACCAGGGCCGAAGCGATCTTCATGTCCGCTTCGGTCTGCACATGCATCACACCATCGATACGAAAACGAATCACCAGCGAGCGTTCCTGCGGCTCGATGTGAATATCGGAAGCGCGCACCTGGGTGGCCGCCTCGAACACCGATTGCAGCAGCTTGACGACCGGCGCCTCCTCCAGCCCCGGGGTCAGCGCCAGCGCGCCGAGATCGACCACTCCCTCGCCCAGCTCGGCCGTCAGCTCTTTTGCCAGGCCGCTGATTTCCTCGGTGCGCTGATAGATGCGATCGACGGCTTCCAGCAACTGTCTTTCCGTGACCACCGCGATATCGATGTCGCGCTTGAGAATGCGCGCCACTTCGTCGTAGGCAAAGAGATCGGTCGGGTCGGCAAAGCCGACGCGCACGGCATTGTCACGTTCATCCAGGACCAGCGCACGGAAGCGGCGGGCCTGGGTTTCCGGCAGCAGGCGCACGGTAGCCGGCTTGATATTGAAGTACTTGAGATTGATGTAGGGGGCGTTGATTTGCCGGGCGATCGCTTCGGATATCTGCTCTTCGCTAACGAAGCCCTGGTCGACGAACACCCGCCCCAGCTTCCGGCCACTTCTCTTCTGCTCATCCAGCGCGCGCTGCAATTGCTCCTGGCTCAGCAGATTCTGCTGGACGAGAATTTCGCCAAGGCGAAATTTTTCGGGACGGGCCATGGAATCCCCGGCAAGTCAAACACTACCGGCAAGGCCGGCGGCCTGGTCTTGTAAGCGCCTTGGAGGCGCCTTCAAAATCGTGATTTCGCACTGCAATTCCGCTGTTTGGCGCTTGCGGTTCGGTGCTGCCATGGCTGGCAAGACAGGCTGCTGGACACCGACGTCGAACTGCGACACGGATGCTACACAAGGCGCTGTGTGGATGCAACGCCGGCCAATAGAGGGCGAGCCAACCCGATCCATGAAGTGGGCCGCAAAACCGGCAGCATGACCACCAAGCCGGTGCGACGTGCCACCGGACAGTGCTCCGCCAGCGCTTTCGTGCGCGCGCTTGGTGCACCATTTCAGCACCTCAGCTGGCCGAACCCAGCGCTGAATACAAACAAACCAAGTCAGCGCGTCATGCGTAGAATAGGGCGCACCCGATCATCGAAAGAGAGCTCACCATGGACTTGAGCTTTGAACAGCTGAACAAGCCCGTCCGGCATCTGTTGCTTGTCGATGACGAGGAGAGCATCTTGCGCTCCTTGCAGCGGATGCTGCGCCGCGACGGCTATGTCATTCATCTGGCGACCAGTGGTGAGGAAGGGCTCGCCATCCTGGACCGGGAACCGGTCGGCGTGATCATCACCGACCAGCGGATGCCGGTGATGACCGGGTCGCAATTCCTCAGCAAGGTAAAGGAACAGCACCCCGATACCATCCGCATCGTGCTCTCCGGTTACACCGAACTGAACTCGATCACCGACGCCATCAACCGCGGGGCGATCTACAAGTTCCTGACCAAACCGTGGGATGACGAACTCTTGCGCACGCAGATCGCAGACGCCTTCACGCACTACGAACTGAAGAGCGAGAACGCGCGCGTATCGACACTGAACCGGGCGATCATCGATGCCATTCCGGACGCCTTGCTGCTGGTCGATGCCCACAAACGCGTGGTGTCGGCTGCCAATGCGGCGGCGGGCAGCCTACTCGGCTACCCATCGACGGCACTGGCCGGCAAGGCGATCGGCGACATCGAGGCTCTACCGCTGGACCACTTCTACTGGGACGAAATATCCACCGGCAGTTTCCGGGCGCTGCATGCGGTTGAAACCGAATATATCCGCGCTGACGGCAGCCTGGTGCCGGTACGCAAGTCGACCTCGAACGCCGCCGACGGGCAGTGCCAGTACGTTCTGGTATTGGCGCACGACCTTCGCCACGAACGGACCATCGAGTCGTCGCTCGAGAGACTGAATGAAGAAATGGCGTCGGTGCTGGAGGCTACCTCGGAGGGCTTGCTGGTCCTCGATGCCGCACGCCAACTCTCGCGCATCAATCGCCGCCTGAACGAAATGTGGTCGCTGCCGGAAGAGCTGGTTTCGTCAACCGGAGGGGAGTCGATCCTGCACTGGATCGCGGCACAGGCGACGACCCCGGCGGAGACCGCGGCAGCCCTTTTTGCAACATTCTCGGCGCCGGGAAACCGCAGCAACGGCCACTTCCTGCGCGAGAACGGCGAAACCTGCCTGTGGCATGCCCACCCACAAATACTGCGCGGCGAGCTGATTGGCCATATCTTCTGCTTTGCGGTCTCGCTGCCACCGGCAAGCTGAACGGCCAGCACACGCCAGCCGCCCTAGTCGGTTCGGGCATCCTCGCCAAAATAGTACGTTACCCGTTTCCTCGGGCTGAGGTATTCGTGCACCGCGGGCGCCAGCGACGCCGTGCGCAAGGCCTTGCTGATGCTGATTTCGGGACTTTTCTCGAGGTCGAGGATGATCGCATCGGATTTCGGAATCACCGCGTCGTACACCAGCAGCATCGGCTGCAAGGGCCGCGCCGTATTGACCGAAATCACCATCGCCGTCGCGCCAGTGGACAGTTGCACGATGCTGCCCGGCGGATAGACGCCGAGGATGCGAATCAGTTTGGCCAGCATCGCCATATCAAACCAGTTCTTCTGCCGGGCAAACATCGTAGACAGCGCCTCGAAGGCCGTCAGCGCAGCCGCGACATTGGCGGGATTGCACAGGTGGTCGTAGTGGTTGGTGATGGCGATGATCCGCGCCACCTGGCCAATCTGATCGCCGGTCAATCGATACGGGTAACCGCTACCATCCAGACGCTCGTGGTGCTGCAGGATGGCGGCGACGACGGCTTCCGGCAAACCGCAGCGCAGGGCCATCTTGGCACCGATTTCGCAGTGCTGGCGCATCGCGGCCTGCTCCGCCTGCGGCAGCGGCCCGTTCTTGTGCAGCACGTTTGACGGCGCATCCGCCATACCGATATCGTGGAAAATGGCCGCCACGCCAACGGTCTGCAGCGTGTCGGCATCCAGTTCCATCGCCTTGCCGAGAATCAGCGCCAGCACCGCGACGCTGAGCGAGTGATGGTACACCGCGTCACCATCGCCCTGATCGCCGAGCAGATGGACCATCACTTCGCTGCTACCGAGCAGCGATTCGGCGATCCCGGCGACCAGATCGTTGGCCATGCCGATCGCCTTGGCAGGTTCTGTGCGCAAGCTGGTGGTCGCGTGTCGAACTGTCTTCGCCGCCTTGGCCGCCTGCTTTTCCGCCCTGGCAATACTGGCGCGCAGGGCCCGGCTTTGTTCCATGCGCAAGGTTTTCTCGTCCGCCATGCTCACTGCCGGCGCGGTATCGGACGTGCCTTCAAGTTGCGCTGGCGACTCGACGGGCGCGGCAACCTCGGCAACCTCGGCGACCTCGGCGACCTCGGCAGGCGCGGCGGGCGCGGCGACATCGGCAGGCGCGGCGGGCGCGGCAACCGTAGCGGCAGCGCTGACCAGCTGGCTGCGCGAACGGTCGATCCGGATCTTTTTCAGGCCCAGACTGCGCAGGGTCGCCAGTTCTTCCTCGTTCTGAACGACGAAGCTGTTGAAACTGAAAGGATGCTTCAGCCAGGACAGTTCGAGAATCACGAACATGCCAACAGCAAGATTTTCCGGTGCCACGTACTCTGCATCACCCATGCCAAGCATCCCGCGAAGTCGATGAAGCGAACGATACTCCCTCAGCTGCAAGCTGACAAAGCAAAAACTCCATCACCAGCGCGGCTGCCTTGACCAGCTTCCCGGCCTGCAGGCGTGCACCGGCGCAGAAGACAAGCTGCAGGCCGCTCGAGACAAACACCGCTTCACGACAAGGGTCGGACATTCAAGCTTGCGTGGAATGCGGTAGAGTGTGATCTTGAGGCGAAGACAGGGCAGACTGCCAGCGAAGATTCTGTGAACTCGCTTCACGATTCCGCGCTTGCATGGTGCCGGTGGGCGACGGCATCGCCTCTGGGCTCCCCCTGCCCTGCCGGCCGATGGCAAACCCGAAACCTATGGCGCGAGAAAATGACTGAAGAGATTTCGCCAGAAACCCCGCTAACGCTGCTCCTGGTGGA
This sequence comes from Accumulibacter sp., assembly GCF_032229525.1. GTDB lineage: Bacteria > Pseudomonadota > Gammaproteobacteria > Burkholderiales > Rhodocyclaceae > Accumulibacter. The sequence goes on from NZ_JAVTWB010000077.1 coordinate 4,401, forward strand.
TGACGAACCGTCGATCCTCAGCGCCTTGCGCCGGCTGTTCCGTCCCTGCGGTTATCGTATCCTGACCTCCGAAAGCGGTGCCGGGGGGCTCGAGATTCTCCGGCAGGAAAGCGTCGACCTGGTGATTTCCGACATGCGCATGCCGGAAATGGACGGCGCCCAGTTCCTTGAAAAAGTCCGCGCCGACTGGCCGCGCGTCGTCCGCATCCTGCTTACCGGCTACGCCGACATCACCGCGACCGTCAATGCGATCAACAAGGGCGCGATCTACCGTTACATTTCCAAGCCCTGGGACGACAACGACATCGTGCTGACTGTCCGCGACGCCCTGGAATGGCAGCGCCTGCAGAGCGAGAACATCCGCCTGCTGGCCTTGACCCAGACGCAGAACGAAGAACTCAAGTCGCTCAATGCGGGCCTCGAGGCAAGAGTCAAGGAACGGACCATCGAGCTCGAACAGGTCAACGGCTTCCTCAATCTGGCCAACGACACGCTCAAGCAGAGTTTTCTGGTTTCGATCAAGGTCTTCTCGGGTCTGATGGAACTACGCGAAGGCTCGGCCGGGGGGCACGCCCGCCGCGTCGCCGATCTGTCGCGCAAGCTGGCCATCCACCTCGGCGTGGATGCGAAAGCGCAACAGGATATCTTCATCGCCGGGCTCCTGCACGACATCGGCAAGATCGGCTTCTCCGATGCGATGCTCGCCAAATCGGTGCCCAAGATGACCAGCGAGGAGTCGGGCCGTTACCGCAAACACAGCGTTGCCGGCGCCAGCGCGCTGATGCCGCTGGCCGACCTCAAGGCGGCCGCCGACCTCATCCGCGCGCACCACGAACGCTTTGACGGGCAGGGTTTTCCGGAAGGTACGGTGGGCCTCGCCATACCGGTCGGCGCCCGCATCCTGGCGGTCGCCAACGACTATGACGGATTGCAGATCGGCACCCTCTCGGACAATCGATTCAACGCCGAGGACGCCAAGACCCTGCTGGTGAAATCCCGGGGCAAGCGCTACTGTCCGACGGTAATCGACGCCCTGGTCGAGCTTCTCGGCGCGCCGCGGGAAGAGCCCGGGCAGTCGCGCGAGGTGCCGGTGACGCAGATCAGGGCCGGCATGATCCTCGCCCGCGACCTGCTGGCGCGTGACGGCGCCCTGCTGCTGGCCGCCGACTACGTGCTGGACGCCAATCTGGTACGCGAGATCCAGTCCTACGCCCGGCGGGAAGCCCTCTCCCTGGTGCTGCACGTCAAACCGAACGCCACCCCGCGTTAGCTTCGAGGAGGAACCCAGACATGGCCCGCATTCTGATCGTCGATGACGAGGAAAGCATTCTCAAGTCCCTGCGCCGACTGCTGGCGATAACGCCTTGTACGGCGGGAGGCAAGGTCTTTCCGCTGACCGTCGATGCCTACAGCGATCCCGCACAGGCACTTGAAAACGCCTTCGAGACCCCCTATGACCTGGTGCTTTCCGATTTCCGCATGCCCGGCATGGACGGCGTCGCTTTTCTCAAGGAGTTTCGTGAGCTGCAACCCAACGCTGCGCGCCTGATCCTCTCCGGCTACACCGACCTCAATGGTCTGATCGCCGCGATCAATGACGCCGGGATCATGCGCTTCATCGCCAAACCGTGGAATGACTACGATCTGGTGACGACCATCGCGCAAGCGCTGGCGTTGCAGGAGTTGCAGAACGAAACGCAGCAAATCGCCGATGAAGCCAGGCTCAAAAAAGGCAGCCTCAGTGCGGAAGACTACGAGCGCAAGCGTCTGGAAGCGCTCGAGCCCGGCATCACGCGGGTGCACTGGGGGCCGGATGGTTCGGTGATGCTCGACCCGGAGGCCCTGAAGGGCGACTGAAACCATTTCCCCGATCCATGACTTCGAGCCCACATCGGTTTCCGGCCAGCTCGACGACAACCTGCTCACCGTCGCGCTTGCCGCCTCTGCACCGTGCCGGCGAGGCCTGACATCGCCAAGCACCGCCGTCACTTTCGTCGCGCCCCGGAAAGGCGCACGGACCAGCCATAAGCGCGTATCGTTGGCAGAGATGGTCGACCTGCGACAAGGGTCGGCCTGGATCCCTGCAACGCCGCTCGCCGATGCGCACCGTCCGGTTCAAGCGGCTCTGGCGACCGAAACCATGGAACCGCTGTTGGACAAGACACGGAATGCCGCTAGTCAGGATTCCTCCTTGGCGACCTTGTTGCCACCGACGGAAATCGAAAGCCTCTGCCGTTGGCTGGCCCTGCTCCTCGACGGCCCGGTGGCGATCCAGGATCTGGCCGGCACGGTGATCGCTGGCACCCCGGGCTTGCCGGCCGACGCGCGCGTCGAACTGACCCTCGGGCTCGAAGCGGTCGGCTATCTGCAAGCACCGCAAGCCACGCCAAGGCTGCGCGCCGCCGCCAGCCTGCTCAGTCAACTGCTGCTGACCACGGCGCAACACCAGGCTCTTGGCGAACAGGTCGACGAACGCATTGCCGACCAGGTGAAACTACTCGACGAGCGCCAGCGCCAGGCCTATCAGGCCGAGCGCCTGGCCTCCGTCAGCGAGCTGGCAGCCGGCGTGGCGCACGAGATCAACAATCCGATCGGTTTCGTACGCAGCAACCTGGGCACCGCGCAGACTTATCTCGACAAGCTTCGCCAGCTGGCTAGCGCGGTCAAGGCGCTGCCGGGTGGCGAAGCGATCCTGGCGGAGGGCGATACCGATTTCACCCTCGAGGATTTTTCCGAGCTGCTGCGCGACAGCATCGCGGGTGTCGACCGGGTAGCCCGCATCGTCAGAGATCTCAAGGGTTTTTCCAACGTCGACCAACCGGAGGAGGACGTCGTCGATGTCAACGGACTGCTCGGCACGGCGTGCAGGATGGCCGAAAAGCAACTGCCTCCTGGCGCTGCGCTGATCTGCGAGCTGGGCGTTCTGAAACCGCTCCTTTGTCTGCCCGGACATCTGGCGCAAGCGTTCCTGGCGGTACTCACCAACGCCGTGCAGGCGATAGAAAAGAAGGGGGCGGATGGCGAGCTGCGGGTCTGCAGCCGCTCCGATGGCCAGCAGACGGTCATCGAAGTGCGGGACAACGGCGTCGGCATCGAACCACAGGTCCTGTCAAGGGTCTTCGACCCCTTCTTCACCACCCGGCCGGTGGGCAAGGGAACGGGCCTGGGATTGACGGTGGCGCGCGATATCGTGCGTGCCCACGGCGGCGAAATCGAGTTCGCCAGCATTCCCGAAGTTGGCACCACGGTCACCGTGAGCCTGCCCGAATGACGACCAGCACCGCCAGCACCCGCCAGCGAAAGGCGCATCCGCTCGCCGACCCACGGCTGCAGATCGCGCTGGTTTGGGTCGGCGCCTTCCTCGTCGGGTGGCCACTGATCCAGATTTCCGGGGCACGCGGCGCGATCGCCATGTTTCTCTACGTCTTCGTGATCTGGGGCGTGTTGGTCGGCCTCATCTTTGCCGTTTCCCGAAGCCTGCGTCGCAGCCTGCCACCGGCGACGAGCGGCGATGAGCCCGAGGACGAGCGATGATTACCCAGCACGGCAGCTTTTCGCCGTTCTGGCTGCTGGCAGCGATCGTCGCCTACATCGCCACTCTCCTCGCCGCCGGCGCCTGGGCCGAACGCCGGGCAGCCCAGGGTCACCGGGTGGTCGGCCAGGGTTGGCTCTACGCCCTTTCGCTGACCGTCTACTGCACCTCGTGGACCTATTTCGGCAGCGTCGGCAGCGCGGCCAACAGCGGCATGCTCTACGCCACTATCTATCTCGGCCCGACCCTGGTCATGCTCGGCTCGTGGGTAGTGGTGCGACGCATGATCCGCCTGCGCCACCGCTACCGCTTCTCCAGCGTGGTGGACCTGATCACGCAGCGTCACGGCCATTCGATCAGCATGGGCGCCTTCATCACGCTGGTGCTGCTGATCGGCATGGTGCCCTATGTCGGCCTGCAACTGCGGGCACTGTCGGAATCCTTCGCGGTCATCTCGGGGCTCGATCACGCCTATAACCAGATCGGACTGTGGCGCTTTCTGGACGAACTGATCGTTGCCCTGGTCTGCGTCCTGACCGGCGTCTTCGGTTTGCGCCGGGTGGATACGCGCGAACGCCAGCATGGGTTGATGGCGGTGCTGGCCGTCGAATCGATGATCAAGCTGGTGGCCTTCGTCGCCGTCGGCGCCTTTGTCACCTGGGGCTTGTTCGACGGCTTTGCCGACCTCCTGGCGCGCCTGGACGCCGACCCCGCGCTACGACAGCGCTTTGTCGACGCGCCGCTGGCCGGAAACAGCTATGTGACCTGGATGACTTACCTGGTGATGTCGATGGCGGCGATCGTCTTCCTGCCGCGGATGTTTCACGTGATGATCGTCGGTAATCAGGACGAGCGCCATCTGACGACCGCGATGTGGGTCTTTCCGCTCTACCTGCTATTGATGTCCTTCTTCGTGCTGCCCATCGCGGTCGGTGGTCTGCTGCTCGGCTACCCACTCGCCGAGGCCGACTGGTTCGTGATTCGACTACCGTTCGACCGCGGCGGCCCGGCCCTGACCCTGCTCGCGTTTCTCGGCGGATTCTCCGCGGCGCTCGGCATGGTGATGGTCGCCTGCACGACGATGGCGGTCATGTTCTCCAACCACATCGTCCTGCCGCTGATCGACCGGGGCCTGATCGGCGAACATCTGCGCGGCGGCCTGCTGCCGATCCGCTGGCTGTTGGTCGCTCTCATGCTCACCGCAGCGCACCTTTTTCAGGCAGGTCTGGAGGACAGCTACCTGCTGATCCAGATGGGCCTGATCTCGTTCGCCGCGGTGCTGCAGTTCGTTCCCGTAGGAATTGGCGGTCTCTACTGGACCGGTGGCAACAAGCGTGGCGCCTGGTGGGGGCTGGCGCTGGGCTGGGCGACCTGGGCTTACACGCTGCTGTTGCCCGCCGTTGTACGCAGTGGCTTCGGCGATGCGCAATGGTTGGCCTCCGGACCCTGGGCGATCGAATTCCTGCGGCCGCAAGCACTGTTCGGCCTCGATCTGGGGTCGCCGTACGCCAACACCGCTTTTTGGTCGCTGCTGTTCAACGTCTCCGGCTACGTCGTCGGCTCGCTGCTCGGCCAGCAGAGCAGCGACGAAGCGGCGATAGCCCACGACTTCAGGGCGCCGTTTGAGCGACAGCAGAGACGCGAAAGCGACAGTGCCGGCACGCTGCGCATTGCTTACGCGACGGTACGCGAGCAGATCGACAACCTCTTTTCGCGCTATCTGCCCAGAGACGAAGCGACGCTGGCGATCGAACGGGTGCAGCAGGGTGCATTTGCCGAGGGAGAGAACAGCCTTTCCGGGGCGGAGTATCTCGAACTGACCACCCGGGCGGAGCGGACGCTGGCAGGCGCAATCGGCGCAGCCATGGCGCGCAAGGCGGCCAGCGAAAACCTGCGCCTGAACGACGCTGACACCGCCGCACTGCAGGCCGCCCTGGCCAGCCAGGTCGCCGAACTGCAGATCACGCCGCAACAGCTGCGCGAGCAGGTCGACTACTTCCGCTCCCTGAAAACGATGGGCGATGCGCATACGCAAGCGATGGAAGAGAAGATCACCGCGCTCGAGGAAGCTGTCCGCGCCCGCGATCTGGCCGACGCGAGCCGCCGCGAGAGCGAACAACGCTTCCGCTCGCTGGCCGACAGCGCACCGGTGATGATCTGGATGAGCAGCAGCACCCATGGCGAGAGCTACTACAACCGCGCCTGGGTAGCGTTTGCCGGGAGATCGGCCGGCGAGCAGGCGCGCGATGAGTGGACCCAGGGCATTCACCCCGACCAGCGAGCCGACGCGCTGACCCTGATCGAGCTGGTGAAAGCACAGAAAAGCGGCGTCGAACAGGTCTTCCGTTTCCGCCGGGTCGACGGCGAGTATCGCCATCTCCGGGTGCACATCCTGCCGCGTCACGGCGTCGATGGCACTTTCCTCGGCATCGTCGGTTCGGCGGTCGACATCTCCGACTTACTTGCCGCCGAGCAGACCCTGCGGCGCAGCAACGAAGAACTCGAGGCGCTGGTCGGCGAGCGCACCCGGGAATTGCAGCAATCCTACGCCGACCTGCAGGAACGGGAACACACCATTCGCACCATCACCGACTCGGCCCAGGACGCCGTGGTGATGGTCAACGACGCAGGCGAGGTGTCTTACTGGAACCCGGCGGCCGAGCGCATCTTTGGCTGGACCAGTGCCGAAGCCCTGGGCCAGCAGCTCTCCGATTTCCTCTTGCCGGAACGCTTTCGTGCCGCGCACCTGGTCGGCTACAAGCGTTTCCAGCAAGGCCAGCCCGGCAAGATACTCGGCGGTACAGCGGAAATGGTGGCACTGAATCGCGCCGGTGACGAAATTCCGGTGGATTTGTCCTTGTCATCGACCATGCTGCGGGGCAAGCTCCACGCCATCGGCCTGCTGCGCGACATTACCGAGCGCAAGCTGGCGGCCGATGCCCTACTTCGGGAAAAAACGTGGTCAGAAGAGGTCGTCCGCCTGGCACCGAGCTTGATCATCGGCCTTGGGCGCTCCGGCGAGATTACCCTGTTCAACGACCACGCCGAACGATTGACCGGCTATGCGCGCGATGACGTGATCGGCAAGCGCTGGGTTGAGGTCTTCGCCACGCCCGAGGGCCGGGACGAGGATGGCACCGCCATCGACCATGCCCTGCAGAGCGGCGAGGCGATCCATCACCAGCCGGAGAACGCGATCGTCATCCGCGACGGATCGCTGCGGCTCGTAAGCTGGAGCTCACAGGTCATGCGTGAAAACAGCGAAATCAAGATGCTCCTTTCCTTCGGCGTCGACGTGACCGAGAGTCGTCGTGCGGCAAAGGAGCTGGAAGACAACTTCGCCGAGCTGAAATTGCTCAATCAGCGCCTCGAAGAAGCCCAGAATCAGCTGCTGCAATCGGAGAAGATGGCGTCGATCGGCCAGCTCGCCGCCGGTGTGGCGCACGAGATCAACAACCCGATCGGCTTCGTCAGCTCCAATCTGCAAACGCTCAAGACCTACAGCGAACAGATGCTGCAACTGATCGCGGCCTACCAGGCGGCCGAGCCAAGGATCGGCGATGTCGACACGCTGGCCAGGATTGCCGACCTGAAGGATGTGTTGGACCTCGAATTCCTCCAGCAGGATTTGCCGGCCCTGCTCAAGGAAAGCGAGGACGGCCTGCACCGGGTGAAGAAGATCGTCCTGGACCTGAAAGACTTCTCGCACGTCAGCGAAGCGGAGTGGCAGCACGCCGATCTCAACGCCGGCCTGGAGTCCACCCTCAACGTGGTATGGAACGAGGTCAAGTACAAGGCGCGGGTCGACAAACACTACGGCACGATTCCTCCGGTCGAGTGCCTGGCGGCGCAGCTCAATCAGGTGTTCATGAACCTGATCATCAATGCCGCGCAGGCCATTGATGACAGCAAGGGAATGGGAACGATCACCCTGTCCACCGGCCATCAGGACGGCTGGGTGTGGGTGGAAGTGAAGGACACCGGTCGCGGCATGACCGAGGAAGTGCAGCGGCGGGTATTCGAACCGTTCTACACCACCAAGCCGGTGGGCAAGGGAACCGGACTAGGGATGTCCCTTTCCTACAACATTGTGCACAAGCACAATGGTCGCATCGAGCTCAGCTCGGCGCCGGGAGAGGGTACTCGATTCAAGGTCTGGGTGCCGGTCAGGCAGGCGGACACGGAAGCAGTCAAATAACAAGAGGAGGATGAGATGTCGGTTTCGGTTCTGGTTGTCGATGATTCGCCGATGGCGCGCAAGATGCTGATTCGAGCGCTGCCACCGGATTGGGACATCACCATCACGCAAGCGGCGAATGGCATCGAAGCCTTGTCGGCCTACCGGCAGGGCGGACTCGATGTGATCTTTCTCGATCTGAACATGCCCGACATGGACGGCTACCAGGTGCTCGAAGCACTTCGTCGAGAAGACCTCAACTGTCTGGTGATCGTCGTTTCGGCGGATATCCAGGACGCGGCGCAGGCGCGTGTCCGTTCGATGGGCGCCATCGCCTTCATCAAGAAGCCGGTAGATCCCGCCCGGGTCAAGGCGGTACTCATGGAATACGGGCTGGTGCTATGAGCATGGAAATCATCAACAGCGACCAGCGCGACGCCTTGCAGGAAATCGCAAACATCGGCATGGGGCAGGCTGGCGCGTCGATTGCCCAGGTGCTCGGCACCTTCGTCGAACTCTCGGTGCCGCAGATCAGAGCTGTGGACGCCGCCGAGATTCCGGCGACGTTGGCGGCGCTGGCGGGCGACGGCGTCGCCTCGGCGGTGCGTCAGGCTTTCCTCGGCGAATTGCGTGGCGAGGCGATCGTCATCTTCGCCGAGCATTCGGCAAGCGACCTCGCCGACCTGCTTTCCTACGGCGACGCACTCGATGCTCCGGCCAGCCGCGAGCTGTTGCTCGATATCAGCAACGTGCTGGTGGGCGCCTGCCTCGGCGGCATTGCCGAGCTGCTGCGCGCCGAGATCGGTTTTTCGGCGCCGTCGCTGCTCGCCGACCAGGTCGCGACCAGCAAACTGTTGCAGGCGGACGCCATTGCCGCGCGCTGCGCGCTGCTGGTGGAAGTGCGCTTCGGGCTGGAGAAGCGCGTGTTCCGCTGTCATCTGGTGATGCTGATGCCGGAAGACGCGATCACCGCCCTGCGACTGGCACTTGACCGCTTCATCGAGGAGCTCTGAGTGAACTCCTCAGCCCCCTCCGCCGCGTCGGTCGCCCTGCTTCAGTCCCTGGTCGAGCGGATTGACGTCGGTATCTTCGCCGTCGATCGTGCCGGCAGCGTGGCACTCTGGAACCGCTTCATGGCGGTCCATAGCGGCAAATCGAGCGCCAACATGCTGGGACAGAACCTCTTCGCCATGTTTCCCGAGTTACCGCGCCCGTGGCTGGAGAAGAAACTGGAGAGCGTTTTCGTTCTCGGCAACAACGCCTTCACCTTGTGGGAGCTGCGGCCCTACCTGTTCCGCTTCCCCCACAACCGGCCGCTTACCGGTGGCCTGGACGCGATGCGCCAGAACGTCACCTTCCTGCCGTTGCGAACGTCTGGCGGCGAGGTCACGCTGGTTTGCGGCACGATCTTCGATTACACCGACACCGCGATGGCACAGCTTGGTCTGCACGACGCCATTGCCGCCCTGAACCAGGAGAAGGACGCGCAGCGGCAACTGATCGCCAAGCTGGAGACCGCGCAGAACCAGCTGCTGCAGTCGGAGAAAATGGCCTCGATCGGCCAGCTTGCCGCCGGTATTGCACACGAGATCAACAACCCGGTCGGTTTCGTCAATTCCAACCTGCAGACGCTGAAGAAATACTGCGAGCAGATGCTGAAACTGATCGCCGCCTACCAACCGGCGGAAGCACGGATCGACGACCCGGAGATTCTGGCCGAGATCACCGCCATCAAGCGGGCACTGGACCTCGACTTCCTGCAGGAAGACCTGCCGGATCTGATCAAGGAAAGCGAGGACGGCCTGTTCCGGATCAAGAAGATCGTCGAGGACCTGAAAGACTTCTCGCACGTCGATGAGGCGGACTGGCAGCACGCCGATCTCAACGCCGGCCTGGATTCCACCCTCAACGTGGTGTGGAACGAAGTCAAGTACAAAGCCACCGTCGACAAGAACTACGGCCAGCTCCCGGCGGTCGAGTGCCTGGCCGCACAGCTCAATCAGGTGTTCATGAACCTGATCGTGAATGCCGTCCAGTCGCTTGATGAAAGCCGGGGCATGGGCACCATCACCCTGTCCACCGGCCATCAGGACGACATGGTCTGGGTCGAGGTCAAAGACACCGGACAGGGGATGAGCGAGGATGTCCAGAAACGGATTTTCGAACCCTTCTTCACCACCAAGCCGGTGGGCAAGGGAACCGGACTCGGGATGTCGGTATCGTATAACATCGTGCAAAAGCACCACGGGCGCATCGAACTCGCTTCGGTTATCGGAGAGGGGACGCGCTTCAGGATCTGGTTGCCGGTCAAGCAGGGCGAACCAGCAGCGCAGTAGCACGCAAGAGCGCCAGTAAACCAGGAACAGCCAAGGTCTTGCGGAGCCAAGGCACGGCCAGAAACACCCCCGAGACGGGAGCGCCATCAGGGCGCCGAAAGGACCAGCATGACGACCGACAAGCCTGCCACGGATCAAGACCAGTCGGAGGCGGCCACCGCCACCCCCCCTGCTCCCGCACCGACCTCACCGGCTGGCCCGACCGTCGTCGGCATCGGCGCCTCCGCCGGCGGACTGGAAGCCTACGAGACATTTTTTCGCCATTTGCCAGCGGACAGCGGTCTCGCCTTCGTGCTGGTGCAACACCTTGACCCCGGCCACGCGAGCCTGCTCTCCGAGATCCTGCAACGTTGCACGGCGATGCCGGTGCTGGAGGCCGAAGACCAGATGGCGACGGCCCCGAATACGGTTTATGTCATGCCGCCCAACCGGGAGATGACCCTCTGCAACGGCACCCTGCACGTCTCCCCACCCGGGTTGCCGCGTGGTCAGCGTATGCCGATCGACACGTTTTTGCGCTCGCTGGCCAACGACCAGGGCGAGAACGCGATCGGCATCATCCTTTCCGGCACCGGCAGCGACGGCACCCTGGGACTGCGCGCCGTCCACGGCGCCGGTGGCATCACCTTTGCCCAGGCGCCGGCCTCGGCGAAGTTCCCTGGAATGCCGGAGAGCGTCATCCGGACCGGCTATGCCAGCCATGTCTTGCCGGTCGAAGACATGCCGACCATGCTACTGGCCAGCGCGCGTCAGCTCGCTGCCGGCGGCGAGGTACAGGCAACGGCGGACGCAACTCCCACGCCCGAAACCGCTGCCGACGATACCAGCGCCGTGCTGACCCTGCTCCTTTCAGCCACCGGCCACGATTTCTCGCTCTACAAAAAAGGCACCATCGGCCGCCGTATCGCACGGCGGATGGTGCAGCACGAACTGACCAGTGTTGACGCGTACGTCAGTTATCTCCGGGAACATCCTGCCGAGAGTCAGGCGCTGTTCAAGGACTTGCTGGTCAACGTCACCAGCTTCTTTCGCGATCCGGAGGCCTTCGGGGTTCTGGGACAGGAAATCATTCCGAAACTGCTGGCCGACAAGCCGGCAAACAACGTGCTGCGCGTTTGGGTGGCGGGCTGCGCGACCGGCGAGGAAGCCTACTCCATTGCCATGCTGATCCGCGAGTGCATGGACCAGGCGCCGCAAGCCCTCAAGGTCCAGATCTACAGCACCGACCTGGACGAGGAAGCGATTACC
>NZ_JAVTWB010000078.1:0-15429 GCF_032229525.1 Accumulibacter sp.
GGCGCTACCGTTTCGCGCCTGGCTTGGCCTGGCCTTGCCGTGGCGCGGGACATGACTCCTGCTTTACCAGGCGTTTGCTGCCAGCTTATCACTCCCATCGGCGCAGGCGTTGATCAGGCGGGAATGGGCAAGAAAAACCAAGCCGAGAGGGGTTGGTCTTCTTGGCTGGTGGTGCGTAGTTCCCTGGAAACAAACTCGCTATCGGGTCATGTGAGTACTGGTGAGGGCAAGAGCGGAAAGCTACAGATCATTCCGCGATTCTGTATCCCATCGCGCGGTAGCCGCGCTGGCGTTTGTCCCACATTCGCAGCAGCGCTGGGTGTCCAGTGTCCACGAAGTCAATGATGCGCACGTTGGCCTTGTTGGCATGTTCGCGGTTTAGGCGGCCGGCGTATTGCTGTAGCGTGCCGATCCAAGAAACGGGCATGGCCAACACCAGGGTATCGAGCGGGGGATGATCGAATCCTTCCCCGACCAACTTGCCGGTTGCCAGCAAGACACGTGGGGTATCGGGCGGTAACGCGTTGAGTTCGGCGATCAGTGCGGCACGCTGCTTCTTGGGTACTCGCCCGTGCAGGACGAACAGTGATGCTATCTTGCCATCCAGGGCTGTCTTGATGGCATCAAGATGTTCGGTACGCTCGGTCAGTACCAGCACTTTCCGGCCTTGACCGTAGGTGTTTACAACCTCGGCAGCAATCGCGTCCGTTCGGGCTTGGTCAATGACAAGGTGCCGGAATACATCCTGAATCCCCACTTCCTGCGGCACGTCAATCCGCGAATGCAATGTTCGCGGCGTGACCGCCAAGTCGTGCGGCGCACCCGTGGGCTTGGCGGCGGTGTGGCGAGTTGGCCCGCATTGCATAAAAATAATCGGCTGCTGGCCATCGCGGCGAATCGGTGTCGCAGTGAGACCGAGCACGTAATTGGCTTTGGCCTGCTTCAGAATCGCGTCGAACGACGTCGCGCCGACGTGATGGCATTCATCCACAATCACGTGGCCGTATTTCTCGACGAGCGAATTGACTTCACCCTGACGCGATAGCGATTGCATCACCGCGATATCGATCTTGCCTGTCGGCTTGGCCTTGCCGCCACCGATAGTACCGACCACACCCTTGCCAACGCTCAGGAATGATTGCAGTCGCTCCTGCCACTGCTTGAGCAGTTCGGTGCGATGCACCAGCACCAGTGTGTTCACACCACGGCGCACAATCAGCGCAGCGGCAGTAACCGTTTTGCCAAATGCAGTCGGAGCGCACAAGACGCCGGCATCGTGATGCAGCATGGCGGCCACAGCGAGTTCTTGGTCCAGACGTAGGGTCCCGGCAAATTCCGCTTCCAGCGGTGACCCCGCGTATCGCTCGTCGACCAGCTTGCAGTCAATGGCGTTGTCGCGAAGTAGCTCCTGCGCGGCATCCAGGCAACCGCGCGGCAATGCGATGTGATTGGGGTAGTTCTCGGCGCAGCCGATGACGCGCGGCTCATCCCACACTGAAAAGCGCATCGCCTGCTTTTTGTAGAACTCTGGGTTCTGGAAGGCCGCCAAACGAATCAGTCGGTTGGCCAGCGATTGCGGGAGTTGTGCCTTGTCGAAGTAGATGAGGTTGGCCAGTGTCACCGAGAGCGACTTCGGCATTGGCCCGAGCAGATGCTTGGTGACGGATGCGGATCGCTTCCACGGCTCCTTCTGATCTTCCTCGTCGATGAAGGTCACGTCGAGCGGGTGGGCGCCACCTGTTGCTCTGAGGATGGTGGGCTCGATGTCGTGCGCTGGCATTGGCGAGATGGAGGCCAGGAACGCCCACTGATCCGGGTAGGGCCGCAAGTCAGCATCCACGAACACACTGCATCCGTTCTCACGCGGACCCTTCTGCAGTGGCAGAGCGATCAGGTTGCCGAAACCACCCTTGGGCATCGAATCCTGATTGGGGAACAACCGGTCGTAGGATGCGAGCTTGAGTTGGCGAGTACGTGCGCAGGTGTGACTGATGATTGCCGTGCCGAGTCGGCGCGCATCTCGAGCGGATACGCTGCCGGAGAAGAAGATCCAGGCATGCGCACCCTTGCCGGACCGTGATATTTCAAGTGCGACCGGCACGCCAAGCTCGTGACATGACTGGTAAAACGCCTTGGCATCTTCTTGCCATTGCGCATCATCAAAGTCAGCAGCGAGAAAATGGCAGGTATCGTCACTCAGGAGCGGATAGACGCCAACGGTACGTTTGCCTGTGAGGTGCTCGTAGATCACCGCATCCGTCAGCGGGATCAGCAGACGATTGTTGCACTCGCCACACTTGATGCGCGGTTTTTCGCAAACACCGACAAGCCACTCATTGCCACAGGCCGGTGTGTAGCCGCTCCTGCCAGTGGTCTTGCTCTCCCATCGGATCGAGTAGACATCCGTGCGCCCGCGAAACAGCCGACGAAACAAGGCCACCTTCTCGGCGGTGGAAAATCGTGAGGGCTCTCGTTCAGAAACCGGCGCCACAGGTTCGGGCGGCAAACGCCACTCGATGCCGTGCGATTCCAGGAGTGAAATCAGGCGGGCATTTTCTGCTTGCAACGCAGATTGAGAATCGTGTTCAGTCGGCAACAGATTGTCCGACCAAATCAGGCGGTTCACACATCACGACAAGGATCCCGAGTCACGCTGCGCCCACGCTGGCACCAGTTTCCAGGAGTGTTGGCGCGGGTTGCTGCGGGCTTGCGGGTAAGCTCCGAGAATTTTTCAAAGCGCGCTGTTGCCGGGATGCGTCTCCAGCCAGCGTTGCCCGAAGGCAGTCAGGCGGTAGCGCTGATTGCTACTGCGCGGTTTGTCAGGCTGGGTCATCTCGATCACCCCAAGGGCCAAAGCCGGTTTGAGGTAGGCATTTCGGAAATGATCTTCGTGCTTGAGCGCCAGGGCATCCTGAATCTGCTGCCGGGGCATCTCCCGATCCAGGACGCGTAGGAGACGCCCAACTTCCCCGGTGACTTCCCCGGTGACTTCCCCGGTAGCTTGGTCGGCGGGTGTGATTCCGCCCATGGCCAGCGGATGACTGGGTAAGCGGATCACAAACGAAAGTCGGTCATCATCCGATTCAAACAGCGGCGCGGGCGAGCCATTCGCGGTCATCACCTTGAGAATTTTTGGGATGCCCGTGGAGCGGCCTTCGGTCAGGTCAAGTTCCTTCAGGAACTCGCCGATCCGCCGGTTGCGGTAGCGGCGGCTGACTGCACGACCGGCCTGCAGGTCCTCCAAGCGGATGGAACGATCCGGGCCGGGAAAGCTGACGACGACCAACTCGTCATGGCTGATGCGCACCTCGATGGGTTCGCGCTCCTCGTAGGAACGGTGATAGACCGCGTTGACCACGGCTTCCTCGATGGCCGCATAGGGGAAATTCCACACCCGAGTGGCCTCGGCCCGGTCGGGATGCTTGATGACCGTCTCGCGCAGGTAGTTGCGCTGGATGTAGCTCAGGGCCTCACGCGTCATTCGCGCCAACGGCCCCTTGAAAACCTTTTCCTCGAAGCGATCACCGCCTGCACCTTCAGGAAACCAGACCACATCTATCTGCACGCCGGGGAAAAATCTCTCCGGCGTCTCATTGAAAAACAGCAAGCCCACGTTCTTGGGCCACGGCGACTCGGTGGGTCCGCCTGCTACGTTCATCTGCCTTGCCAATACCTCTACCGATACCCCGGGCGCATCCGCCGCTAATGCGCTGTCCACCTCCTGCAAGAAAGCTTGCATCAGCGGTTTGGACAGTTCATCGAGCCGTGCCGACTGGTTGTAGCGGTCGTCAAACGGCACCTTGGCAGCCAGGCTCAACAACTCCTGCTCGGTGTCGCCCTTGGCCTCGACCGTGCTGCTGTACCGCCGGATGTAGTGGTGCCACGTCTTTTTCTTGGCTGTGACGGCTTCGGGCGCTTTGTAGGGTCGGTTCTGTCCGCCTGGTGCCCACAGTACGATCAACTTGCGCCCCTCAACTTCCTCTATGCTCAATACCGGGAAATACGGCGGCTGAATCAACTGACAGTGCGCCAGCAGTTCGCGCTGAATCTTGTCCAACTGGTTGTCAGCCAGCCCCACGGGTGGGAACAGAGGCTGGCCATTGGCGTCGCAGTCCTGCCCGATTACCACGTAACCGCCGCCAAGGTTTTCGAAGTCGTTGGCAAAGGCGCACAGGGTGCGGATGATCGCGTCCGGGTTCCATCCGGTCTTGTACTCGATGCGCTCGCCCTCGACCGTGCGCTGGCGCAACAGGTCGGTGAGGTTGATGGAGAGTTTGGTCATATCAGTACCTCACCCTACCAATCTGGAAAGCTGCGCATGATTGCGCAAGCGGACGCACCATTTCGCCACCTGCGAAAGCTCAGCATCCGGCTTGGTGAGGCAGACTATTTCGCGAGCTGCTGCCTTTAAGCGCTCGCGTGCCGCACCAGAAGTTCGTGTATCCGATAACGCCTGCAGATATTTGTTGATTAGCCTTGAGGTGTTCTGCCAAACCTTCCGGCGCTCTTCAGCCAAGGCTTGGTGCTCGGTGAGTTTCAGTCGCTCCACTGTGCGTTTCACTCGCACCTCCTCCCAGCGTGGGATGCCCGGTGCGGGAATGGCTTTCCCTTCCTCGTCGAACGCCAGAAGTGTGACGTCATAGGCATTCGTTGGGTCGAGAAAGTGAGGAATCTCATCCCCTTCGCAACGACGGGTGTAGGTCGAGCATCGCGAGCCATGTCGGAGCGGAAACCAAACACCCTTCTTTCGATTGGGTACGTTGCCGGCGATGCGGAAGTTCATGTAGTCGAAAGCCAGCCACCAATAGCCGTCGCGCTCGGGCCCCTTGACGTTGCGAGCAGATTTCTTTGGGCGGAAGTGTTCAACATCCAAATGCGATGCAATATCCCGTGCTTCGGTGAACCAACACTTGCCGCCAGATAACGCAAGCAACCACGGTTTCAGCTTCCCCCAATGGCCACTGTGCTTGTCGATCAGCTCATTGCGCTCTTTGATCCTCCCCGCCGCATTGAGCGTCGCAAGCTCTGCGACCAAGCGCGCTGCCTCAGCCAGCCATGCATCCCAATCTGCTTGGGACCAGCGAATGCCAGCAGCTAGGTCTCCATCGGTGGGAAGCTTGCTTTCAAGATCGATAAAAATCACTTGCCATCCCCCTCTCGAAGAATCTCGTCGATGACGGAATCGGCAAAAGCGTCTTGCTCGGTTTGCTCTTCGGGCGTCAGCACCGGCTTGCGGAAGCAGCGGTGTTGCGCCATCTTGCGCACGAACAGCGCGTAGTCCGGATCGCGAAAGTCGGTGGTCGAGAAGCCCAGATCAGCCAGCTCGGCACTCAAACGGCTGAGTTCGGCATCTTCTCCGGCGGTGCGCGGCGCCTTCACGAACAACTCATTGCGGCGGAACAGGCGGCGCCCGGTTTCGATGTCCAGCGTGGACGACAAGCCGAACAAGTCGCTCTTGAGCAAGCCGGTTACGCCCATGCCCTGCGGGTGTTCATCGGGCATATCCACCACCGTGTGCTCGCCCTCCTGGCGCAGGATGTGCACCTGCTCGCGCTTGAGGCTGCCGACCATCATCGGGTCGTGGGTGGTGATCAGGATCTGCGATTCACCTTGCACCACCGCGTCCTCCCGTGGGCTGAGCACGCTTTCGATATCGTCGAAGTAGCGCAGCTTCCAGATCGGGTTCAGGTGGGTGTCGGGTTCGTCGAGCAGGAACAGGCAGTGGTCTTCACGGGTGATGCGCATCAGGCCCAGCACGGTGAGCATCTGCAGCTCGCCTTCGGAGAGTTGGGTGAAGCTCACCTTGCCGTCGTGCCCATCGTTTCCTACCACGCGCTTCTTGACGGTGATACGCACTTCGTCGATCAGGTCGCCGATATAAGCGCCCTCCGCGTAGCGGAAGAAGCTGTCAGTGCCGCCGACCAGCTCGCCGAGTTGTTTGAGCTTGTCGTGGCTGGGCACAAACAAATAAAGCTGCTTCTGCTTCTCGCTGCGGCCACGGAAGTCGATTTGCTTGGTCGCCTCCTGTTCAATCGGTGCCCAGGCCACTTGCCAGAGCTTGTCGAGAAATTCACTGACCACATTGCCACGCGCATACCAGAAGCGCGGATCGCCTTCGTTCAGCTCCTGCTCGTCGAACTTGCCGCCCCGGCGCTTTTCGCGCAGGCGGTGCGGTTCTTTCAAGACGAACAGCGCGGACTCCAGCGATTCGATGTGCAGGTTCTTGAGCACCTTCTGAAACACCGGGTCGTCCGACAGCAGACAAGCCAGCAGCACCAACTGACTGTGGCCTCCACGGCAGTAAAACAGGCGGCGCAGGCGGTCGTCGCCCGCTTGTTTCAGCCGCGACTCGCGGCGACGTTTGGCCTCTTCCACCGCGCGAATGTCGGCGTCGGAGCCGGTAAAGTTCTCCAGCAGCTGTTCGGACAGCACCTCGTCGGTGGTGATCTCCTGGCGCTGGTTGAAACGGCGCTGATGCTCCTGAAACAGGGATTCGATACGCTCATTGCGGCCCGAGTAGTAAGCAAAGATATGCGCGGGCAGCAGCTCGCGATTTTTCAGCAAGTAGCCTTGCGACTCGGCCTTGCCATCCACCCCCACAAAGGGGCGCTTCTGCTTGGCGGTATCGGCCTCGATGCGCACTACATGGCCACGAATGCTGTATTCCAGGGTGTAATCAAACGCCGCTTCGCGGTCCAGATCCACATCGCGAAAGATAGTGATCAGCGCCTCAATCAGATTCGACTTGCCGGTGCCGTTCTGGCCGATCAGTGCATGGCTGCGGATGAGTTTTGGCTGAGCGTCCGCTGGGGCGCCCGCAGCGGGCTGCAAGTGCGAGTCGAAGGCGATGTCGAGATCGCGCAGATTGCGAAAAGCCGGGATGCGAATGCACTGCAGCTGCATATCAGGCGCTCACCGCGTCAGCCTGCTTTTCGCGCATCTCGGCCACGGCAGGTTCCACTATCCAGCCGTGGGCCACCTCGGTTTTCAGTTGCGCGTAAAAGGCGTCGATTTCACCGCCGAAGCGTTGCCATAAATCCTTGGCGCTCATTTCGCCGTTGTGGCGGGCGAGGATGGTGGCCAGTAGCGCCTGGGCCTTGATGTCGGGTGCCGTGCCCAAACGCAACTGGGCAACCAGTTCGGTTTGCGGGGCTTTCATGGCTTCCTCTTCTTGTTCGATGGCAATGCCGGTGAGGCTGGAAACGGCTGCAACTGCAAGGCGACCGGCGACTTCAGTTGCGTGATGTAGCTGCAACTCCAGCGCATCGCAAATTCGCATGAGTTGTTCTATTTTGTCTGCTATTCGACTTTGTTCTTGGAGTGGTGGAAGCGGATACGAAAAGAGCCCTACACTATTTGCGGAGAGATTTGGCTGCGCCGTGCCGTTGTCGAAACGGAATATCTGACTCCTACCCAATGGGCTAATCAGATAGTAGTAAAGGAAGCGACTCAGGCTAGGAATTATTGGCCTGATAATCATCAACGAAGAAGCGATTGCGCCTTCCTCGTATGGGGTAACAAACGCCGTCTTGCCAAAGGTTGCTCCTCTTAAGCAATAGACAAGATCGCTGGACTCGATCTTTCCACTATTCAGGCTCTCGAACTTTTCACGGCTGATGAAGTTCATATGATGTCGTGTCAGCGTACCGTCTGGTTCAATATGGCCAGTATTTATCCAAGGAACGCCGACAGAAACGTACTCATCTTTGTTGGGGTAGTTTTTACCTCGATCTCCATTGATTAGTTCGGCGATTTGCCCTAGCCGAATCCACTCCCATCCCGTTGGGACGTCGAACGGGATTTCATCTTCACCGATCTGTGAAAGTGACTTTTGCAGTTTGAGCTTTCGAGCATTGGAGAGCTCTCGTTTCTTGCTCTCAATATCTACGCAAAGAACCACCGCAGGTTCGTCCATAGCATCTTGTTCAACCAAGTAGCCGCGCATCGCCATATCTAATATCAACCCCCGCAACTCCGCCACATCCTCCGGCGCATGAAACAGCCGCCCGAAGTTGTCGGCCAGGCGTGCCCAGGTGGTTTGCAGTTCGTGCGGGCTGGTGGCGCTGGCGACGGCTTGCAGGGTGGACTGGCGCAGGTTGTTTTGCAGTTTGCGGCGGGCCTGCTGCTGCGTTTCTAGCTTGTCACACAAGGCCATCAGCTCATCAACTTTGGCGACGATGCGGGATTGCTCGGTGGAAGGTGGCAGCGGCAAGGCTCGGGTCGCAAAATATTCCGTGGGCAATCGCTTTTGGCCTGCGGTCCCTGTCATGCCCTTTTCGCCTTCAATAGCGAAATACGGCGATCGCAAGAACAGGTAGATGTACCCCGGCAATATGCCAGCGTGAATTGGCCGGAATACGTGAAGTTCTGTCGTACCTGCACCTATTTCGTGCGGTAAGCCATCAATAACTGCCGCCTTGCCGTTCTCAAAACACGGCGTGATCTTGGCAACTACGACATCGCCATTTCTGAAGTGAGTGAATCCTTTCTTTATGTGCGCCCACTTTTCAGCCTCAGGTGCCAGCGCCCCCATATGGAATTCTGAGAATCCGCTCATGGGAATAAACGACGCGGCAGCTTCGTCAGGCGCATCGTTTCTCGGGCTGATTTCGCCAACATCAAGAAGACGAGTCCAACACCATGAGACAGGGAGCTCTATGGCTGACGGAATATCAAGCGCTTCAGCCTCAAGCTTTGGCAAGCGCTTGTACGTTTTTTCGCGAATTAGCCGATCCCTTAATGTTGAGATATCGGCCAGTAACTCACGCGCATCACCGTCAGTATCGAGTTGAGATGTCAATGTGCCTGTAATGGCCAGCTGGTACACCATTTCACGGAGCTGTTGAATTCCCCCCGGCGCATTCGCAATATGCCCAAACTCCGCCAAAAACTGCTGCGCATCCATCAGGCATCCTCCCCACGGTTTTCCAGCCGGGCGCGCGAGCGGGCGATGGCTTCATGCAGCTTGGCTTGCAGCAGTTCCCTGGGCGGCAGTGCGGTGAGGTATTCGGCGACGTGGATGCCGGTGTGATCCAGCTCCAGCAGTTCGATCTGCTCCTGGTTCTTGCCGCTGCACAGGATGATGCCGAGTGGCGGAGCCTCGCCTGGCTCTTGCTCGTGCTTGGCCAGCCAGCGCAGGTAGAGCTCCATCTGGCCTTTGTACTCGGCCTTGAATTCGCCCAGTTTCAGTTCGATCACCACCAGCCGTTTGAGGCGACGGTTGTAGAGCAGCAGGTCGATGTAGAAATCGTCGTGGTCGATCTGCAGGCGCTTTTGCCGGGCCACGAAGGTAAAGCCCGCGCCTAGTTCCAGCAGGAAGTTTTCCAGCTCGCGCAGGATGGCGTCTTCCAGATCCTTTTCCAGATAACGGTCTTGCAGGCCAAGGAAATCCAGTATGTAGGGATCTTTCAACAGCAGCGCGGGGCTGAGCTCGCGGGTGTCGCGCAGCGTCGCCAACTCGCTGGTGATCAGTTGGTCGGGCTGGCGCGAGAGCGCAGTGCGCTCGAACAGCAGGGAATCCAGGCGCTGTTGCAGGGTGCGGGTGCTCCAGCGCTCTTGCTGGCACATCTGCAGATAGAAGTCGCGCTTGAGCGGGTCTTCGATGTAGATCAGGGTCTTGATGTGCGTCCAGCTCAATTGTCTCCGCACTGCGGAGACAATGTCCTCAGACGGGAAGGCTTCGGCAAAGCGCAGCATATGGCGCAGGTTTTTCTCGGAGAAGCCCCGGCCGTACTCGGCCTCCAATTGTCTCGCCACTGCGGAGACAATCTGCTCGCCGTAGGCGGCGCGCTCACCCTTGAGCAATTCGGTGTGGATGCGCTGGCCAATTTGCCAGTACAACAAGGTGAGTGCGCTGTTGACGGTGCTTGCCAGTTGCTGGCGGCCCTGCTCGATGATCTGGCGGATATCACCCAGCAGCTGGGGATTGGCGGGGGCGGCAGATGGTTTACTCATTCTGCCATTGCCTCGGGGCCGAAGTGATGCGCCAGCGCAGCGGCCAGTTCGCTTTTCAGCTGGTTCTCGGTCTCTTCGATTTCGCCCAGCAGCTTCTTGTATTTTTCCAGCAGCACATCCGGGTCGTGGGTTTCTTCTTCCGGTGCGTTGGGGTTCTTGATATCGAGGTTGAAGATGGGCCAATAGATGCGGTTGCCCGCCGCCTGCGCGTCGCGGGCTTGCAGGCGCAGCGGTTCGGCCCGGGCGCGCAGTTCGGCAATCCGGGCGTCGATCTTTTCGCGGTATGCGACGTCGCTGGTGCCAACCAGGCTCTTGCGCAGGTCGTTTGCTTCGCCTTCCAGTCTGGCGGCGGCGTTGTTCAGCTCTTCGGCGCGCTGCCAGTGCGGTGCGGCGCCTGCCTGGGCTTGTTCGCGCCGGGTTCTGAAGTCCACCTTCCAGGCAAATTCGCTTTCCACGCGGTCGGCAAAGTCGTTGGCTTCCGACCCCCACCAGTCCTGCTCGGGCTTGAACTCCTCCAGCCGTATGGGCTTGGTCTTCGAGTAGCTCTTGTAACCCGCTGGGTAGGGGTGCTCGTAGAACCAGAGGGTGTCGGTGTGGAAGTGCTCGCTGCCGTCGTCCACCACCGCGCCCCTGGTGAAGAACAGCAGGTTGGTCTTGATGGTGGTGTAGGGCGCGAACACGCCTTTGGGAAGGCGGACGATGGTGTGCAGCTTGCAGTCGCGCAGCAGCAGTTTCTTCAGTGTGCCTTTGATGCCATCGCCGAAAAGAAAGCCATCGGGCAGCACCACGGCGGCACGGCCATTCTCCTTCAACAGCTTCTTGATGATCAGCGCCATGAACATGTCGGCGGTCTCGCGGGTGCGCAGGTCGGCCGGGTAATCGCTGCCGACGCCGTCATCCTCATAGCCGCCAAAGGGCGGATTGGTGATCAGGCAGTCGACCTTGTCGTTGGCGCTCCATTCGTTCCAGCCGATACCCAGCGTGTTGCGGTGCTCGATCTGGCTGGGCACGTCAATGCCGTGCAGCAGCATGTTGGTGGTGCATAGCAGATGCGGCAGCTGTTTCTTCTCGATGCCGCGAATCAGGGCTTCGATGGCGCGCCGGTCGTCGGCGCTGGATTTGGCGCTTAACTGGTTACGGAAGTGGTCGATGACGGCGGTCAGGAAGCCGCCGGTGCCGCAAGCCGGGTCCATCACCATTTCGCGCTTGTCGAGACGCGGGTTGACGCGGTCGGCCATGAAGGCAGTGATGGCGCGCGGCGTGTAGAACTCGCCCGCATTACCCGCACCGCGCAGATCGTTGAGCAACTGCTCGTACATGTCGCCCAGGCTGGCACGGGTCTTGAAGTCATGGAAGTTAATGGCATCTTCCAGCTTCTCGATCACGGCCAGCATTTGCGGGCCGGATTTCATGTAGTTGTTGGCGTCTTCAAAGACCTGCTTGATGACCTTGTGCGAGGGGCTCTGGCTGGCGTCGATCTGATCCTTGAGCGCCGGGAAGAGCTCGTTGTTGACGAAAGATATCAGCTCGCTGCCGGCAATCTGCGGTTTCTTCTTGCCCTCGTTGTCGGCCTTGTAGGCGGCCCAATTACGCCAGCGGTAGCGCTCCGGCAAGGGGGACCGATAAGCGGCGCTGTCGTCTTCCCACTCTTCTTCGCGCTGGTCGAAGACCTTGAGAAAGAGCATCCAGGTGAGCTGGCCGAGGCGCTGGGCGTCGCCGTCGACGCCGTCATCCTTGCGCATGATGTCCTGGATGGACTTGATGGTGCTGCTGAGATTCATCGTGTGTCTCTCTTATCGTGAGCCTGAGCGTTGGCTTGTCGTCATCGGCTCAGGCCTGCTTCTGTTCGGGCGTGTCGTAGAGTGCTTGTTCGAGCGCGTGCACCGCCTGGGTGTATTGCTCGATGCTGCCAAAGATGCCGCGCCGGATTTGCGTCTTGCTGCCGAACTGGTCGAAGGGCGGGAGTTCCAGCACCTTGGCATCTTCAATGTCTTGTACGCCGTGGTCGGCAAATTTGTCGAGCAGGGCTTCGAGCACGGCGCGGGCCTGCTCGCCGTATTTGCCGAACACATCACGTTTTTTGACGTTGTTGGCGCGCTCACGCCGGGTCAGCGGCTTCTGGTCGAAGGCGACATGGGCGACCAGATCAAAGACATCGAGTTCAGTGCCATTGGCCACGGCTTGTTGCAGGATGTCCAGCGGCACGCCGTGTTCGGCCAACTCTTCCAGCACCGCCTGCTTGCGGGCGGCGGCGTTCCAGCGGCGCAGGAAATCGCCGAGACTGCCGAACTCTGATTGCAGGGCTTTCCGGATGTCGTCCTTGAGCAGCACGCGGTAGTTCTCGGTGATGAGCCTGCCGTCGGCATCGAGGTATTGCGAACGCTCCACGGCCACGCGCACGTTTACGTCGTCGATGACGTACTTGACTCGACCACCGCCCCCGCCCCCGCCACCGCCGGTGTCGTCTCCGGGATCCGCATCGTCACCGCCCTCGGGACCGGGGCCAAAGGGCGGCGGTTCGGGTTCTTCGACGCCAGGCGGGTTGGTGATGTCCGGCGGCACGACGGGTTCCTCGGGCTTTGGTTCGTAGATGACTACAGGCTCACCATCGAAGTCTGGATCGGCGAACAGGCGCGTCGCGCCCTTGAAGTCCATGATCGTGAAGTAAAGTTTTTGGTAGTCCTCACGCAGGCGGGTACCACGGCCGATGATCTGCTTGAACTCGGTCATCGAGTTGATGGTCTGGTCCAGCACGATCAGTTTGCAGGTCTTGGCATCCACGCCGGTGGTCAGCAGCTTGGAGGTCGTGGCGATGACGGGGTAAGGCTCGTCGTTGTCAATGAAGTAGGAGAGTTGCGCCTTGCCTTCGTTGTCGTCGCCGGTGATGCGCATCACGTAGCGGCGGTTGCTGGCGGCGGCGGGGATCAGCTTGACCAGCTCTTGGCGCATGCGCTCGGCGTGGTCCTGATCGTCGCAGAAGACGATGGTCTTGGCCATCGGGTCGATGGCCTTGAGGTACTCCCAGACTTTGCTGGCCACGAGCTTGGTGCGTTTTTCCAGCACCAGATTGCGGTCGAAATCCTTCGTGTTGTACTGCCGCGGTTCGACGGTCTGGCCGACTTTGTCGATCTTGCCTTTTTCCGGCGTGTAGCCCACGGCGTCTGCATCAGTGGCGATGCGAATGACTTTGTACGGTGCAAGAAATCCATCTTCAATCCCCTTCTTCAGGGAGTAGGTGTACACCGGGTCGCCGAAGTACGTGCTGTTGCTGACGTCTTTGGTTTCTTTGGGTGTGGCTGTCAGGCCCAGGTGCGTGGCGCTGCTGAAGTAGTCGAGCACCTCACGCCAGGCCGAATCCTCTGCAGCGCTGCCACGATGGCATTCGTCGATGACGACCAGATCAAAGAAATCGGCCGGAAACTGACGGTAGATCTGCTTCCATTCTTCCTTGCCGGTCACGGCCTGGTAGAGCGCGAGGTAGACCTCGTAGTTCTTCTTGATTTCGCGGTTGCTGACCTTGTGCATCACCTCGCCGAAGGGAGCGAAGTCTTGCTGCATGGTTTGGTCGACCAGGATATTGCGGTCCGCCAGAAACAGGATGCGTTTCTTGGCCTTCGCCTTCCACAGGCGCCAGATGATCTGGAAGGCGGTGTAAGTCTTGCCGGTGCCGGTGGCCATGACCAGCAGCACGCGCTGCTGTCCCTTGGCGACCGCCTCGATGGCGCGGTTGATGGCCACCCGCTGGTAGTAGCGTGGCTCCTTGCCGGTGCCGTCGGCGTAAAATGGCTGTTCAACGAGTTTGACTGCGGCGGCTTCGGCGAGTCCCTTCCACTGTTGGTACAGCGACCAAAGATCATCTAATGAAGGAAATTCGCTGAGCTGAAGTTCGCGTTCGATGGGTTGTGTCAGGCCGGTGCGGTCGTGTAGCAGGAAGCCGTCACCATTGCTGCTGATGGCGAAAGGCGCATCCAGCATTTCGGCATAGGCCAATGCCTGCTGCATGCCATGGCCGACCGAAAAGCGCGCCTGCTTGGCCTCGACCACCGCAATCGGAATGGTGGGCCGGGCGTACAGAACGAAGTCGGCACGCTTCGGGCCACCTTTCGCATCGGGGTTTTTGATGCGTGCCGCAAGCTTGCCACGCACCATGACGCGACCGTCCGTGAGATTCACTTCCTCGCGGAACTGATGCTGCTGCCAGCCCGCCTGCACGATGGCAGGCGTGATGAATTTGGTGCAGATATCACGCTCACTGAGCTGGTATTTGTCCATTCATCCCCCTGAATTGTGGCGCTCCGTATCTAGCCCATCTTGCGCAACGTCTTCGTTGGCCCCGCCTGCACGCACCCATTCATCGACCTCGGACAACTGAAATTTCCAAAGCCGCCCGATCTTGTGCGCGGGCAGGCCTTTGCGTTCACGCCAGCGGTAAATGGTGTCCTTCACGACGCCCAGATGCCGGGCGACATCGATGGCGGTAACCCAAGGTTCGGCGTTCATGGCATTGGCGCCCAGTTTGTTTCCTCAAAGTCGTTCAAAATTGTCTTCAGTCTAACAGGTGGCGGCTTCAGTGGTCATCCGTTCCAGCGTTGAAAGCTTGGCTTCGTGATCGTTCAGCGCGTGAATGGAGGCGTCATCCACCGACCCGGCGCCTGCCATGACCACCAAGCAGACCGCCCTCGACGCCTGCATCGCTCGCAGCGCCGGGATCAACGCAAAACTGGAACGGCTGCAGCAACTTGCCAACGACCACTTCGGTCGCGACCCCCATGCGATCCACTGGGGCTACGTCGGCGACCTCGGGCGGGTAGAAGTCGGGCTGGACGAGTTGCTGGCGATCTTCGGCAGAGACGGTGAGCGACGAGACCCATCAACCACCGGAGATCGTCATGACCACCCAAGCCAAAGTCACCGACACCCAGACCGCCATCCTCAAGGCCGCCGCCGGCCGCCCCGACGGCAAGCTCGAACCCTTGCCGACGACCTGCGTGGCGGCGCCCGCGCTAGGGTCATCGAGGGCTTGCTCACCGGATGGCTCGTCGTTGACGCCACCGGCCACATCCTACTTACTTATGCCGGCTACGCCGCTGTCGGCAAACGCCGGCTTGACGCTGGATGGAGATCCGCATCAGCACCTGCCGGGCACCAGCCGAAGACCTTGAGCCTGATCTGGCTGAAGAACAATCTGCTGCCGACGGACAGGGACGAGCAGCACGCGCTGTTTGATGGATTTGACGCGTTGAACGGGTTTGTAGTGTTTCTGGGCAGCGCAGTTGCCGCACAACCCTCGGCCCGAAACCCGTATGAAATCGAGGAGTCGAGCGTCGGCCAGCCGCGGGTCAAATGGAGAAAAGAGAGGATTTCTGGGGCTGGTGGGCGGGAAAACGGTGGTACTTCTGACTCGTCCAAGACGCATCGCAGCCCGGAACCGCGACAGCACTGGCGCGACAGGCAGAAAAAAGCCCAACCAATAAG
>NZ_JAVTWB010000079.1:0-15357 GCF_032229525.1 Accumulibacter sp.
GCAGCGGCGGGCAGCGAGTACGGCCCAACTGGTGGTCGGCACCCATGCGCTGATTCAGGAAGGGCTGGATTTCACCTGCCTCGGCCTGGTCATCGTCGACGAGCAACATCGCTTCGGCGTCGTGCAGCGGCTCGACCTGCGGCGCAAGGGCGCCAACCCGCACCAGCTGATGATGTCCGCGACGCCGATTCCGCGTACCCTGGCGATGAGTTATTACGCCGATCTTGACGTTTCGGTAATCGACGAAATGCCGGCTGGCCGCTCACCCGTGCGCACCCGGCTGTTCTCGGACACGCGCCGGCACGAAGTGACCGCGGCGGTACGCGCAGTGGTTGCCGACGGGCGGCAGGCCTACTGGGTCTGTCCCCTGGTGGAGGAGTCGGCGAAGCTCGAACTGCAGGCGGCGCTCGATACCTATGCAACCCTCTGCGACGAGCTTCCGGATTTGCGCATTGGCCTGGTGCATGGTCGCCTGCGCGGCAATGAAAAAGCGGCAGCGATGGCCGCTTTCGTTGCCGGGGAGATCGATGTGCTGGTGGCGACGACGGTGATCGAAGTCGGCGTCGACGTGCCGAACGCCAGTTTGATGGTCATCGAACACGCCGAGCGTTTCGGGCTGGCGCAACTCCATCAGCTACGCGGACGCGTCGGACGCGGTGCCCATGACTCGGTTTGCGTGTTGCTCTATCAGCAGCCCTTGTCGCCCACCGCGCGGGCACGCCTGAAAGTCATCTACGAGCATAGCGACGGCTTCGAAATTGCTCGCCGCGATCTGCAGTTGCGCGGGCCCGGCGAGTTTGTTGGCAGCCGCCAGTCCGGCGTGCCGCTGCTACGCTACGCGGATCTCGAGGTCGATGCCGAGCTCGTCGAACTGGCCCGAGAGATGGCCATGTATCTGCTGCGCGATGACCCCGAGCGCGCCACGCGCCAGCTCCGCCGCTGGCTTGGCGCTCGGGAGGAGCTGCTGAAAGCCTGACCTCGGGCGCGCGAGCCCGATGGCCGCCGGCCCGCGTTCCGCGTTTCCGGCTTGTCCGCTGGTCACGCTCAGGTGACGCGAAAATAAGCGACGGCTTCCCGCAACTTGCCGGCGAGGCCGTTGAGCGCGACCGCGGAGTCGGCGTTGCCCTGCATCGTCGCGTTGGTCTCCTCGGTCATCGACGCGATGTTCTGCACGTGGCGCGCGATGTCGTTGGCGACCGTTGCCTGTTCGCGCGTCGCGCTGGCCACTTCCTGCACGCGCTCGCTCGACTCCAGCGCCTGGCGGTGGATCGACTCGAGCATGTTGGTCGCCTCGCGGGCCTTGTCGAGGCTCTTGCTTACCTGTGGTGCGGCCTCGCCCATGGCGCCGACTGCCATCTCCGTATCGGCCTGGACGCTGGCCACCATCGTGCTGATTTCGTTGGTCGCTTTGCTCGTGCGCTCGGCAAGCTTGCGGACTTCGTCGGCGACAACCGCGAAACCGCGACCCTGTTCGCCGGCACGTGCCGCCTCGATTGCCGCATTGAGCGCCAGCAGGTTGGTCTGTTCTGCAATCTCCTTGATCACCTCGGCAATGCCGCCGATGTCCCTTGAGCGGGCGGCAAGCTGGCGGATCTGGCCGGACGAGCGGGCGACGATTTCCGCGACCTTCTCGATTTCGCCTGCCGAGCTGCTGACCAGCAGCCGACCCTGTTCCGCACAGGTGGCTGCCTCGCTCGAGTTCTTCCCGGTCGCGTCGGCGCTGTGCGCCACCTCGTTGATGCTCGCGGTCAGTTCCTCGATTGAGGCTGCGGTAGCCGACGTCGAGTTGGCCTGCTCCTCGGCGGCGCGACGGGTTTCGTCCGTCGCCAGTGAAATCTCGCTGGAGCTGTTGGCCAGCGCCGCGGATAACTGCCCGATATCGGCAATGATGCTGCGCAGACGGGTCTGCATCTGGGCGATCGAGTGCATCAAGCTGCCGCTGGGCAGCTTGTCGGCGTTCATCTGCTGACCGAGATCGCCACCGGCGATGCGCAGGGCGATCGCCGACGCTTCGGCGGGTTCGCCGCCAAGCTGGCGCAGCACGCTGCGACCAATCCACAGCGATACGCCGACCAGGACGGTAATGACCAGAGCGATGATCACCAAGGCGTTGATTGCTTCCTGCCGGAATTCCCGGTCGACGTCGTCGAGATAGATGCCGGTGCCCAACACCCAACCCCACGGCTTGAATTGGGCGGCAAAGCTGATCTTGGGCACAGGTTTGTCGCTGCCGGGCTTGGCGAACGAATACTCGACAATGCCTCCTCGCTCGCTGCCGAGTCCCGTGCGTACCAGGTCCTGGACGAACAGTTTTCCGTCGGGGTCGCGCAGATCAGCGGCGCTCTTGCCTTCCAGCGCTGGCTTCACGGCGTGCATGACAAAGTTGTGTTGTGCATCGAGGACGAAGAAATATTCGCCGTCCCCGTAGCGCATCTGACGCAGCGCATCGAGTGCCTGCTTCTTCGCTTCGTCCTCGGTCAGCGCGCCGCTCTTCGCCAGGGCATGATAGTGGGCGAAGACACCGCCACCAGCCTCAACCAATACCTGAATCTTGTCCTTACGGTCTGTCAGCAGGTTTGTGCGCATGTTGTTGAGGGAGTACAGGCCGAGTACGACGAGGCCGAGCACGGCGACTACCACGACGATGACAAAGCGCGCCTTGATAGTCCATTCGCTGAGTTTCATTGCAATTCTCCTGGTGAGCGGTTGTTCGTGTAGCGATCGCGGGTGATTCTGGCCAGAGCTTGGCGGGCAGGTACGGCTGGTTTTTGCGAACTTGTCAGGCTACCGCCGAAAAGCCTGTCTGTCGATCTTGCTGGACGAGCCAGGATCCGGCGCTGCTCAACTGCTTTTCATCGGTGGGCGTCCGAGAGCCTTGGTGGAGCTGGCGCACCCGGGCCGCAAGCGACTCTTCGTAGTCGTTCGTGCGTCTGTGCCAAACGCGCAGCCAGGGCGGTGGCGATCAAGGGAATCGATGTCACACGACTACTATCGGCTGCGCTATGGAAAACTTGAGGCTCTGCTGCGAGAAACCGCCAGCCTGGTTCTGGTGGCTCACGGTTTTCCGGCAAACAGGCCGATCAGTGTCGGGCGGCTGTGGTGTCCCCGAACCCTCGGCGAACTCATCCTCGCATTCGAGCAGCGCATCGAGGGTCCCGTTGGCAAAGGCGGCACACAGGATTTCCGGTGGGTCCAGGTTCTCGAAGGCTGCAGAGGCGCCTGTGCGATAGTCGAGCTGTTTCGGCGTGCAGGTTTGCGGCCGGATGCGTCCACCGGGGCAGGTTCTCCGGAGCGTGGTTCTCTCTACGCTGGGGCAGGGTCGGCTAGCGCCGCCAAAGCCTCTGAAAGAGGCCGCGCCGTCGCTGCGACGCGGGGTCGAAAAGCTCCCGCGCGACCTTGACTACCTCTGCGCCCTGGTCGCTGTCGTCGAAAGCGAAGCGCAACGAACGTGCCAGTACGAGCATCGGCCGGTTGTCGGCCAGCACGTGACCGTACATCGTCCGCAAACTGCGTCGCGATGCCTCGCGGACGAGCGACTTGAGTAGCCTCCGTCCGATTCCCTGGCCTTGCCAGTCGTCACCGACAAGTAGCGAGAAGGCGCAGTTGGGGCAATCGTCCTGCTGCACGAACCGGCCGCCGCCGATCGGGATCTCGATGTCATTCTCGCGGCGCATCACGACCAGCAGATACTCCTTGCGCGGATCGACAGCAACGAGTTGGTGCACCGCTTCATCGGAAAATTCGGCGATCGCGGCAAAAAAGCGGCTGCGCCGGGCACTTGCCGACAGCTTGTTGAGCGACGCCTTGACCTGCGGCCCATCGCTGGGTCGCATCTGACGCATTTCAAGCCAGGTGCCGTCAAAGGCCTGCCAGCGGTCGATGGTGTCGCTCATGCGCCGCGGTCCTGCAGCGAGACGGGGTGGAAATGCATGCGCGGCAGTATGCCTCTATTTTCAGCAATCGACCACGCGCTGCGTCTCGGGAAGCCGGGCGCCGCCGTAATGGGGTCGAAACATTGTCTCGGTAGGATCACTGCGTCTGACCTTCGAACCCCCCAACTTTCTGGAGAACCAAGATGATTTCCTGCAAACGTGCTTTTCTGAATTTGACCAGTGTGGCCGCGGCAGTGGTCCTCGGATTTTCATCGATTGCTGCGCGGGCCGCCGATATCACCGGCGCCGGGGCGACTTTTCCCTACGCGGTATACACCAAATGGGCAGAGGCCTACCGGGCTGCGTCCGGGCAGACGGTGAACTACCAGGGCATCGGTTCCTCCGGTGGTATCAAGCAGATCAAGGCCAGGACCGTGGACTTCGGTGGTACGGATGCGCCGCTCAGCGAGTCGGAACTCGACGCGGCCGGCCTGGTGCAGGTTCCCACGGTCATCGGCGCCGTCACCATCGTCGTCAACTTGCCAGGGATTGCCACGGGCCAGCTCAAGCTCACCGGACCGATCGCCGCCGACATCTTTCGCGGCGCGATCAGGACCTGGAATAATCCCGCCATTGCCGCGCTGAACCCGGGCGTCAAGCTGCCCGATACGGCGATAACCATTGTTCACCGCTCGGACGGCTCCGGTACCACCGACGTCATGACCAACTATCTCGCCCGCCAGTCGGCGGACTTCATGCGTGAAGTCGGGGCCGGCAAAACGGTTAATTGGCCGGTAAACGGGATCGGCGGCAAAGGAAACCCCGGAGTGGCGGCCAACGTGCAGAAGATCGTCGGCACCATCGGTTACGTCGATTTTGCCGATGCCAGGAAGAACGACCTGCCATTCGTTGCCCTGCGCAATCGATCCGGAAATTTCGTGCTGCCCAGTGGCGACAGCTTCACGGCGGCGGCGGCGGGCGCCAATTTCAAGGTCAAGGGTATGGCGCCGGATCTGCTGGACCAGGCGCACCCGAAGGCCTGGCCGATCGTCTCCGCCACCTACATCCTGGCCTACCAGAAAGGCGATGACGCGGCCAGGCAGAAGGCGGTGGTGGACTTCTTTACCTGGGCGCTTCGCAACGGTCAGGCGATGGCCGACGGACTTGGTTTCGTCGCCTTGCCGAACGGCGTCGTGAGCGCAGTCGAAGACGAGATGAAACGCATCAAGTAATGCGCGACTGCCCATTCTCCGCAGAACGGTCGTCGGCATCTTGTCCGCTAGCTTCCCGCTGCGGCGGACGGCTTGCCAAAGACGGAAGGCATTGAACATGAGTACCTTGGAAATGAGTGAGGTAGCCGTTCCCCGCCAGGTCGATGTGCATGCTTCACAGATCGAGATCTTCAGGCGGCAGGACGTGATTTTCCACCGGGTCACGCTACTCTTCGCCTCGCTGGTCCTGGCGGCACTGGCGGGAATCCTGATCTCGCTGGCCCTTGAGGCGGCACCGACGTTCAAGGCGTTTGGTTCTGCCTTCCTGTGGAGCGACGTGTGGAGCGTTCCCGATGACCAGTATGGAGCGTTGATATCGATCTACGGCACGCTCAGCACCTCGGCCATCGCGTTGCTGATCGGCGTTCCGGTGAGCTTCGGTATCGCCCTTTTCCTGACCGAAAGCTGCCCGGTTTGGCTGCGTCGGCCGCTCGGCACGGCCATCGAACTGCTGGCCGGCATTCCCTCGATCATCTATGGCATCTGGGGTCTGTTCATTTTCGCACCGCTGTTTGCCGCTTACGTGCAGCCCTGGCTGCAGGCCTTGTTCGGGGAGCTGCCGGTGGTCGGCGGCCTGGTCGCCGGGCCAACGATCGGAGTCAGCATCCTGGCGGCGGGAATCGTCCTGGCGCTGATGGTGATCCCGTTCATCGCCTCGGTGATGCGCGATGTCTTCGAGACCGTACCGCCGGTGTTAAAGGAATCCGCCTATGCGGTCGGCTGCACGACCTGGGAAGTCGTCTGGAATATCGTTCTGCCCTACACCCGGGTCGGCGTGATCGGCGGCATCATGCTCGGACTGGGCCGCGCGCTGGGTGAGACGATGGCCGTCACTTTCGTCATCGGCAACGCCAATCGCATCGCCGGCAGCCTTTTCTCGCCGGGCAACTCGATCGCCTCGGTGCTGGCCAACGAGTTCGGCGAGGCCGATCCGGGACTGCATACCTCTTCCTTGTTCGCGCTCGGACTGGTGTTGTTCGTCATCACCTCATGCGTACTGGCGTTGTCGCGCTGGCTTGTCCGGCGAGCCAACGCCAGGCAAGGCAAATGAGTGGCCAGGGAAGCGCCATGGAGCTCTATCGACGGCGCGTTCTGATCAACCGACTTGGCATTGGCCTGTCGCTGGTCGCCATGGCCTTCGGCTTGATGGCCTTGACCTGGATCCTGTGGACGCTGTTCTCGAAAGGCTTCGCCGCGTTGAGCTGGGATTTCTTTACCGCGGATACGCCGGCGCCGGGGACCGCAGGGGGAGGTCTGCGTAACGCGATCGTCGGCAGTTTGATGATCGTCGGCGTTACCACCGTCTTTTCGACCCCGATCGGCATCCTGGCCGGTATCTATCTGGCCGAGTTCGGTAGCAGTTCGAAGTTTGCCGCGGCGACACGCTTCGTCACCGACATCATGCTGTCGGCCCCGTCAATCGTCATCGGGCTCTTCGTCTACGCGTTGATGGTGGCGACGCTGGGTGGTTTTTCCGGCTGGGCTGGTTCCGTGGCCTTGTCCTTGATCGCCATCCCGGTGGTCGTGCGTACCACCGAGAACATGCTCAGGCTGGTGCCTGCCAGCCTGCGCGAAGCGGCTTTCGCCGTCGGCGCCCCGCGCTGGCAGGTTTCTCTGAAGGTAGCTTTGCGCTCGGTCCGCGCTGGCGTGGTGACGGGGATCCTCCTGGCGATCGCTCGGGTGACCGGTGAGACGGCGCCGCTGCTGTTCACTGCCCTCAACAACCAGTTCTTCAACACCGACATGTCACGGCCGATGGGCAATCTGCCAGCGGTGATCTTTCAGTTTGCCATGAGTCCGTACGATAACTGGGTTCAACTGGCCTGGGGTGGGGCTCTGCTGATCGCCCTGCTGGTGCTGAGCGTCAATATCGGTGCACGCCTCTTCTTTCGTCAAACCCACAAGAACTGATTCCCGGAGCCTTGCATGTCCGAGTACATCGCTCAGATCGAAGAACACGCCGCCCTGCAAATTCGCAGCCTGGATTTCTATTATGGGGATTTCAAGGGCTTGAACGCGGTCAATCTGGATATTGCGCGCAACCGCGTTACGGCTTTCATCGGCCCGTCCGGCTGCGGCAAGTCAACGCTGTTGCGCACCTTCAATCGCATGTTCGACCTCTATCCGGGCCAGCGTGCCGAAGGCGCGATCCTGTTCAAAGGCAATAACCTGCTCGACAAGAAACAGGATGTAAATCTGGTGCGGGCGAAGATCGGCATGGTTTTCCAGAAGCCGACGCCCTTTCCGATGACCATTTACGAAAACATAGCTTTCGGTGTGCGCCTCTATGAGAAATTTTCGCCGACGGAGATGGATGGCCGCGTCGAATGGGCGCTGCGCAAGGCCGCGCTGTGGGACGAAGTGAAGGACAAGTTGCAGCAGAGCGGGCTGTCCCTGTCCGGTGGTCAGCAGCAGCGCTTGTGCATTGCGCGGGCGGTGGCGGTAAAGCCGGAGATCGTGCTGCTCGATGAACCGACATCCGCTCTCGATCCGATCTCGACGGCGAAGGTCGAGGAACTGCTCACCGAGCTCAAGAACGAGTACAGCATTGCCATGGTGACCCACAATATGCAGCAGGCGGTACGGGTGTCCGACTACACCGGTTTCATGTACCTGGGGGAGCTGGTCGAGTTTGGCCGCACCGACGAGTTGTTCCTGAAACCCAGGGTCAAACAGACCGAGGACTACATCACGGGACGTTTTGGCTGATTCCGACTGGCGTCCATCGATTTCCTCCCGCGTCGCGCAGGCAGCGCAGAGCTAGGCACCAAAACGCAGGAGGCATGTTTGTGGCGGTGGCTTTCCGGGAGGATGAGCTGGGCGGGCCTCGCTTCCGTGTTCTCCCGTCGGGCGGCGTCGCGGCGCTGCGCATCGAAGTCGTGACAGGGCAGATATCCGGCCCGAACGGTCCAGCTCGTTCTTCACCCGGTCAGCGTTCCCAGCGTTGACCAGCGCTCAGCGCGAGCGTGCAACAGTGTTGCATTTGGCACGCGGTCAAGGCAAGATTCGCCCTTCTCGGCAACCGTGGTTTTCCCTCGCCCAAGCGCATCGTGTCGTCCATGCTTCCCCCCGCGCCCGGGCGCTCGTCGGCCAGCGCTCCGCAGCCCAGTCCGGTTCTCGGTTCCAGCGCCCCGTGGCGCCTGCTCTGGGCGCTCGGCGCCCTGGTGCTGCTGTGGACCGCCGTTCTCTGGGCGATGAACTGAACGCGCCAGTGCCGATCGGTCAGTCGTCGTCGAGTGCCCAGCCGGTGCTGCGTTTCGACAATCTGACGCTTGGCTACAACCGCCATCCGGCGGTACATCACCTGCATGGGGAGGTTGCGTCCGGCAGCCTGCTGGCGATCGTTGGTCCCAATGGTGCCGGCAAATCGACCTTACTCAAAGGGATCAGCGGCGAATTGCGGCCGCTGCAGGGTCGCATCGAACTGTACGGCGTGCAGCGGCAGCAAATCGCTTACCTGACCCAGCAAACGACGCTCGACAGCAGCTTCCCGATGGTCGTTCGTGACTTCGTGGCGATGGGCTTGTGGCGCGAGATCGGTGCCTTTGGCGGCCTGAACGCCAGCCAGTACCAGCGCATCGCAGCGGCCATCGACCTGGTCGGACTGAACGGACTGGAGGGCCGCCCGATCGGTGCCCTGTCCGGTGGCCAGTTGCAGCGTGCGCATTTTGCCCGGGTGGTGCTGCAGGACGCCCGACTGGTGCTGCTCGACGAGCCCTACGGGGCGATCGACGCGGCCAGCGTCCGCGACCTGGCCGCGCTGGTGCGGCACTGGCACGGCGAAGGGCGGACGGTGATCGCTGTCCTGCATGATCTCGATCATGTGCGCCAGGAGTACCCGGAAACACTGCTGCTGGCGCGTGAGATCGTCGCCCGCGGCGATACTGCCGCAGTGCTCAGCGAGGAGAACCTGCTGCGCGCCCGGCACATCGCCGAAGGACGCGGCGGCGAGGCTCACGCCGCGGTCTGCCATGCCGATCAGGACGCCGGATGAACGACACGCTGTCCGCGATGCCCTTGCTCGCCCCGTTCATCGAGTTTGGTTTCATGCGCCGGGCGCTGGCTGGCTGCCTGGCTTTGTCGCTCGGGGCGACGCCGGTGGGCGTTTTCCTGATGTTGCGCCGCATGAGTCTGGCCGGTGATGCGATGTCGCATGCCATTCTGCCGGGTGCGGCCGTCGGCTATCTGATCGCCGGGCTGTCACTGCCGGCGATGACCATCGGTGGGCTGGTCGCCGGTCTGGCGGTGGCCGTGCTGTCCGGCGGCGTGGCGCGTAACTCGGTGATCAAGGAGGATGCCAGCCTGGCGACCTTCTACCTGATCTCGCTCTCGGCCGGCGTGCTGATCATCTCGCTCGGTGGCAGTAGCGTCGATTTGCTGCACGTCCTGTTCGGCGGCGTGCTGGCCCTCGACGATGCGACCCTGCTGCTGCTTGCGGCCTTCGCCTCGGTGTCGGTGGTGGCCCTCTCGCTTGGCCTGCGGCTGTTTGTCCTCGAAGGTTGCGACCCGGCTTTCCTGGCGCGCATCAGTCGCCTCGGGCCAGTGGCCCACTATGGTTTCCTGGTCCTGCTGGTGCTCAATCTGGTCGGCGGTTTTCATGCGCTCGGCCCGCTGATGGCGGTAGGAATCATGATTCTGCCGGCGGCAGCGGCGCGTCTGTGGACATGCAATATCGGTCCGCTATTGCTGATCGCCGTGCTGATCGCCATCTCCGGTTCGTTCATCGGTCTGCTACTTTCGTATTACGCCGATCTGCCGGCGGGGCCAGCGATCGTGCTGACGCTCGGCGGCTTATACCTGCTGTCGCTGGCGGTCGGCTCGCTCGGACCGCTGGCCAGTCGTTGGCGGTCGGGCTGGCATTTCGAGCGTTGAGACCGGGAAAATCCTGATGTGCAAAGCGATTAGCAAGTTGCTCCACCGGCTGGCCGCCTTTGCCTTGCTGGCTATCGCCCTGCTTGTTCTGTCGGGGCCGGCAGCAGCCGAGAGGCTCCCGGTCGCCGTCAGTTTCAGCATCCTCGGCGACCTGACGCAAAAGATCGGTGGCGAGCACGTGCAAGTGCACACGCTGGTCGGAAACGGGGCCGACCCGCATGTCTATCAACCGACCCCGACCGACGCCCGGATCGTCTCGCGGGCCCGACTGGTGGTGGTCAACGGGCTCGGCTTCGAAGGTTGGATCGAGCGCCTGATCCGTTCGTCCGGCTATCGCGGCCAGCTGGTGGTCGCCAGCAAGGGGATTGAAGCCCTCGGCAGCGCGCCAGCCGCTAGTGGCGGGTCTGAGCAGCAGCATCCCCAGCACGATCATGGCGGCGCGGGTGTGGACCCGCATGCCTGGCAGGATCCGGGCAATGTTCGTCGCTATGTTGACAACATCGCCGCTGCACTTGCTGATGTGGACCCGGCGAACAAAGCGGTTTATCAGGCCAATGCGGCCAGACTGAAGCAGCAGCTGGAAGTGCTCGACAGCGACATCCGCGCCATCTTCAGCGCGCTGCCTCCCGGGCAGCGCACGGTGGTCACCTCCCACGATGCCTTCGCCTACTTCAGTCACGCCTACGGCATTCGTTTCCTTGCGCCGGTCGGCGTAAGTCCCGACGCCCAGCCTTCAGCCGCCGCAGTCGGCGCAATCATCCGGCAGATCCGCCAAGAGAAGATCAGAGCGATATTCATGGAGAACATCAGCGACCCGCGCCTGCTCAAACGTATCAGTCAGGAATCGGGAGCGCGCATCGGCGGTACCTTGTATTCCGACTCGCTGTCAGCGCCCGGCACCGCAGCCGACAGCTACCTTGGCATGATGCGCCAGAACGCGAAAACGCTCGCCGCGGCGCTGGCCGACTGAAGCTCGCCGCGCGCCACGACACCCGCTATCGCTCCCGGCAGGCGCCCGCCGGGCCACCGCCTGGGGCGATAATCGGTCCCTTCGCTCACCTCCGGGAACAAGGCAGCCAATGAACGACGATCCAATCAGCAACGACAGCGCGAACCCACATTTCGCGCAGCTCCTCACCAGTCTATCGACCGGCGCTGAGATCAGGCGCCGCCGCTTGCTGCAAATGGGACTGGGCAGCGCGGCACTGTCATTCTTCGGACTGCCGGCGCTGGCGGCGCCGGCTGGTCGCCCCGGCCCCGGTTTCACGCCGATTGCCGCATCGATCGAGGACACCGTTCGTGTTCCCGCTGGCTACACGCTGCAACTGCTCTACGCCTGGGGTGACCCGGTCTCGGATGGCCCGGCTTTCCGCGCCGACGCCGCAAACAGTGCCGCCGAGCAGGCTGAACAGGCGGGCATGCATCACGACGGGATGCACTTTTTCCCCTGGATCGAGGGCGATGAGAAGTCGTCGACGCACGGCCTGCTGTGCATCAACCATGAGTATACCGACGAGGGCCTCCTGCACCCTGACGGCATGGCCGACTGGAGTCACGCCAAGACCCGCAAGTCGCAGAACGCGCACGGTGTTTCGGTGATCGAGATCAAACGCGACGGCAGCGGCGCCGAGTCGCGCTGGCAGGTCGTCCGGCCGTCGCCGTACGCGCGTCGGATCACCGCGCGCACGCCGGTACGCATTGCCGGTCCGGCGGCGGCCGCGCCGGCGATGCGCACCGGCGACGACCGGCGCGGCAATGTCGTCTTCGGGACGCTCGCC
Source organism: Accumulibacter sp. (assembly GCF_032229525.1). GTDB lineage: Bacteria > Pseudomonadota > Gammaproteobacteria > Burkholderiales > Rhodocyclaceae > Accumulibacter. Next base: position 11,794 of record NZ_JAVTWB010000079.1, read on the forward strand.
AATTGCGCGATGGGCTTCACGCCGTGGGGCACCTACCTGAGCTGCGAGGAGAACTTCAACGCCTATTTCAACGGCCTCGACCAGCCGAGCGCGGATCAGAAGCGTTATGGTGTGCGCAAGAACGGTGGCGGCTTCCGCTGGCATGAACATGACAGCCGTTTCGACGTGGCCACCGCGCCGAACGAGGCCAACCGCTTTGGTTGGGTGGTCGAGATCGATCCGTGGAACCCGGCCAAGCCACCGGTCAAGCGTACCGCGCTCGGTCGCCTCAAACATGAATGTGCGACGGTCACCCTGGCCAGCGACGGTCGGGTGGTGGTCTACCTGAGTGATGACGAACAGTTCGAGTACCTCTACAAGTTCGTGTCGCGCGATCGCTTCGACGCCACCAGTGCGGGCGACAACACCAGCTTGCTCGACCATGGGACCTTGCATGTGGGCCGTTTCGACGCCGACGGCAAGGGTCGCTGGATGCCGCTGATGCACGGCCAGAACGGTCTCACCGAAGGCAATGGCTTTGCCGATCAGGCCGACGTCCTGATCCGGACTCGCCAGGCCGCCGATCTCGTCGGGGCGACGAAAATGGATCGCCCGGAGTGGATCGCCGTGCAGCCACAAACCGGAGAGGTCTATTGCACGCTGACCAACAACCGCCAGCGAGCCACCGCCGAGGCGGCCAACCCGCGCGCGGACAACGCTTTCGGCCACATCATCCGCTGGCGCGAGGACGGCGCTGACGCGGCCGCCGGCAGTTTCGCCTGGGACGTCTTCGTGCTCTGCGGCGATCCGCAAAATGCGGATCCGAACCAGCAGGGCAACATCAAGGGTGACGCTTTCGGTAGTCCGGACGGCCTGTGGTTCGACCAGGCGGGTCGCTTGTGGATTCAGACCGACGTCGCGGGGAGCGTCCTCAACCGTGCCGAATACCAGCGACTCGGCAACAATCAGATGCTGGTCGCCGATGTGGTCAGCGGCGAAGTCCGACGCTTTCTCACCGGGCCGCTGGGCTGCGAGGTCACCGGAATCACTGCTACACCCGATTCCCGCAGCTTTTTCGTCAACATCCAGCATCCCGGTGAGGTGGGCGGGGCGCGCTCCGACCCGGCGACGCCGCTGGCCGGTTCGGGGTGGCCGGCCAGCCAGTTCGCCGGGGTGACCGGCGGCCGGCCGCGGTCGGCGACACTGGTAATCAGGCGTCGTGATGGCGGAGTCGTCGGCAGTTGAGATCGCTTTCGGTGCGTGGCCCTGTGCGGGTCACCGCTTGGCGCCGGGCTTGCCGGGCTCAGTCGGGCGTTGTGACAGATGCCATTACCGCGGCGCTGGTCGACGGTCCCGGGAGCTGGCAAGCCTGCCGCAGGAAAGACAGCTGCCGCCGGTAGTTGCGACAACCGACGCAGATCAGCAGGTGCAGCCGCAGTGGCAGGCGCTTGTCGCCGGCAAGATCGCGGTCGGTCTGATCGGACAGCAGCCTGACCGGCTGGCGGCAGTTCATCGCTGGGCGCGCTCCCCGTCGGCGAACCACTTCTGATCAAGGCACAGACGCAAGCTCATACGCGCGCGGTGGAGGACGACCCAGCAGTGGTTGCTGCTCATCGACAGTTCCTCGCAGATCTCACCGGTCTCCAGCCCGAGCATCTCGCGCATCATGAAGACGCGAGCGGTCGCCGGCGGCAGACGGTTCAGGCAGGCATCGAAGACCGCCCAGAAGTGCTGGTTCTCGAGACTTTTCTCGGGGTTGCCCCAGTCCGAAGGTCGGGCATCGCGCTGCCAATGCCCGTTGGCCTTGAACAGCGGGTCGAAATCGTCGTCGTCGATCTCCTCGTCGGGTTGCTGGTAGACCGGTTCGCGAACCCGGCGGCGGATGATGTCGACGATCTTGTGGCGGAGAATCGAGAACACCCAGGTTTTCAGCTTCGCCCGCTCGGAAAAGCGATCAGCCCCTTGCAGGGCAGCAAGGACTGCCTCCTGCACCGCATCCTCGGCGCTGGCCTGGTCGCGCAGTTGCAGTACGGCAAAGCGCAGCATCTCGCGCCGCAAGCCGGTCAGTTCGCCGGCGATTGCGGCGGCGGCTGGCGGCAGCGTCATGCTGCCCCGGCTCGACGGTGGCACGCTGTCGGTGTTGTCGCGATGGTCGGCAATCATCTGGCTGGGCGGGCAATCGAAGGCTGCGGCGAGTCCGGCACGGCGTCGGCTTCTCCAGGAGAGGGGGCTCATCACAACCGCCGGCGGGCAGATGCCCACGAGCCAATGGGCGGGACCCAGTGTGGCAGTTTATACGCAAGCAATTGCCGGCGATAGGCTTGCCGACGCGGCGGCACGCAGTGGGCAAGGCGGCCTGTTTCCGAGAGGCATTGCCGGCCTTGATGCCCGCCGCGCGGAAATTCGAGCGTGGCGGAAAAAGCCGCCAGGCGCTCAGAAAACGGCATAAGATAAGCAGCCCAAAAACAACGACGAGGAGACCGTGATGCACATTGGCGTACCGAAGGAAATCAAGAACCACGAATACCGTGTCGGACTTACCCCGTCGTCAGTGCGGGAAATGGTCGCCCATGGCCATCCGGTCACCGTTGAAAGCGGCGCGGGCAGCGGCATCGGTGCGGCGGATGAAGTTTACGAAAGAGCTGGCGCGACCATCGCGGCAACGGCGAAAGAGATTTTTGCCAAAGCCGAAATGATCATCAAGGTCAAGGAGCCACAGGCCGGCGAGCGCGCGATGCTGCGCGAGGGTCAGATTCTCTACACCTACCTCCACCTTGCACCGGATCCCGCGCAGTGTGCCGACCTGGTCAGCAGCGGCGCCGTCTGCATCGCCTATGAAACGGTCACCCAACCCGGCGGCGGCTTGCCGCTGCTGGCGCCAATGTCGGAGGTCGCCGGGCGGCTGTCGATCCAGGCCGGTGCCTATTGCCTGGAGAAGGCGCACGGCGGCATGGGCATTCTGCTCGGCGGTGTCGCGGGCGTGCCATCGGCGAAGATCGTCATCCTCGGCGGTGGTGTCGTTGGCTCGAACGCGGCGCAGATCGCCGTCGGCACCGGTGCGCAGGTGGTGGTCCTCGACCGTAATCTCGACGTCCTGCGGCGACTGGATCGGCAACTCGGCGCGCGAGTGATTACCGTCTTTTCGAACCGGGACAATGTCGAGCATCACGTGTTGCACGCCGATTTGGTGATTGGTGGCGTGCTGATCCCGGGTGCGGCGGCACCGAAGCTGATCACCCGCCAGCTGGTCGACGAGATGAAGCCCGGCTCGGTGATCGTCGACGTCGCGATCGACCAGGGGGGCTGCTGCGAGACCGCCCGGGCGACGACGCACGCCGACCCGACCTACAAGGTCGGCGACGTGGTGCATTACTGTGTGGCCAACATGCCTGGTGGCGTTCCAAACACTTCGACCTACGCGCTCAACAACGCGACGCTACCGTTCGCGTTGCAGATCGCCGACAAGGGCTGGCGGCAGGCGCTGAAAGACAACGAGCACCTGCGCAACGGCCTCAACGTCGCCTTCGGCAAGGTCACCTGCCGCGAGGTCGCCGACGACCTCAAGTACGAGTATCACGATGCGCT
>NZ_JAVTWB010000080.1:0-2720 GCF_032229525.1 Accumulibacter sp.
TGTCGTGGCTGAAACATCCCTTCAGTTTCAGCAGCTTCGTCGTTCAGGACGAGGGACAACTGGCGACCCTGCGCAGTCTGGGCCTGAAACAGATCCGCATCGATCGTTCGCGCAGCCAGTTGGTCGGTGCTCCCGCTACGCTTGCCGCGCCTGTCGAGGTCGCTGTGGTCGCTGAGGTCGCTGAGGTCGCTGAGGTCGCCGAGTCGCCAGCGGAGCTTGAAGACACTCCCGATACCGCGCCGGCAGTGACCATGGCAGACGAGAAGACCTTGCGCATGGAACAAAGCCGGGCCTTGCGCGCCAGTATTGCCAAGGCGGAAAAGCAGGCGGCCAAGGCGGCAAAGATAGTCCGCCACGCGACCACCAGCTTGCGTACAGAACCTGCCAAGGCGATCGGCATGGCCAACGCTCTGGTCGCCGGGATCGCCGAATCGCTGCTCGGTAGCAGCGAAGTGATGGTCCATCTGCTCGGCGATCAGGGCGATGGTGACGCGGTGTACCATCACTCGCTCAGCGTCGCGGTGCTGGCGCTGATTCTCGGCAAGGCGATGGAACTGGATGCCGACACGCTGCAGACCGTTGGCGTGGCGGCCATTTTCCACGATATCGGTATGGCGGATGCGCCGTCAAACGTGCTGCACAAGAACGGGCCGCTGCCGCAGGCGGAGCAGGCCGCGATGCGCCAGCACTGCGAAATCGGTGCCAAGATGGCCCTGCGCTGCGGTTTGCCGGAAGCCGTCGTCGCCGCCATCCTGCAGCACCACGAGCGTCTGGATGGTAGCGGTTACCCGTATCGATTGACCGGCGATCAGATTGGCCAGGTGGCGCGGATCATCGCCATCACCAACCACTACGACCACCTGTGCAATCCCGCCAATGTCGCGGCTGCGCTGACGGCCTTCGAGGCGCTGTCTACGATGTTTGCCCGGCAGAGGAACTGGTTTGATACGGCGATGCTGGCCAAACTGATTCGTATCCTCGGCGTCTATCCGCCGGGCAGCATCGTGCAACTGTCCACTGGCGCAACGGCGATGGTGATTTCGGTCAATACGGCGCGGCCCTTGCAGCCCATGCTGCTGGTGTACGACGCGCTGATTCCGAAAGCCGATGCGATCATCCTCGACCTCGAGAAAAGTCCCGAAATCAGCATCAGCAAAGCCTTGCGCACGGCGGCGTTGGCGCCCGCGGTGCACGAATACCTCAGCCCGAGGAAACGGGTGGCGTACTATTTTGGCGAGGATGCCCGAGCCGACTAGGGTGGCCCGGGTGTGCTGGCCGCTCAGCTTGCCGCTGGCAGCGAGACGGCAAAGCAGAAGATATGGCCAATCAGCTCGCCGCGCAGTATTTGTGGGTGGGCATGCCACAGGCAGGTTTCGCCGTTCTCGCGCAGGAAGTGGCCGTTGCTGCGGTTTCCCGGCGCCGAGAATGTTGCAAAAAGGGCTGCCGCGGTCTCCGCCGGGGTCGTCGCCTGTGCCGCGATCCAGTGCAGGATCGACTCCCCTCCGGTTGACGAAACCAGCTCTTCCGGCAGCGACCACATTTCGTTCAGGCGGCGATTGATGCGCGAGAGTTGGCGTGCGGCATCGAGGACCAGCAAGCCCTCCGAGGTAGCCTCCAGCACCGACGCCATTTCTTCATTCAGTCTCTCGAGCGACGACTCGATGGTCCGTTCGTGGCGAAGGTCGTGCGCCAATACCAGAACGTACTGGCACTGCCCGTCGGCGGCGTTCGAGGTCGACTTGCGTACCGGCACCAGGCTGCCGTCAGCGCGGATATATTCGGTTTCAACCGCATGCAGCGCCCGGAAACTGCCGGTGGATATTTCGTCCCAGTAGAAGTGGTCCAGCGGTAGAGCCTCGATGTCGCCGATCGCCTTGCCGGCCAGTGCCGTCGATGGGTAGCCGAGTAGGCTGCCCGCCGCCGCATTGGCAGCCGACACCACGCGTTTGTGGGCATCGACCAGCAGCAAGGCGTCCGGAATGGCATCGATGATCGCCCGGTTCAGTGTCGATACGCGCGCGTTCTCGCTCTTCAGTTCGTAGTGCGTGAAGGCGTCTGCGATCTGCGTGCGCAAGAGTTCGTCATCCCACGGTTTGGTCAGGAACTTGTAGATCGCCCCGCGGTTGATGGCGTCGGTGATCGAGTTCAGTTCGGTGTAACCGGAGAGCACGATGCGGATGGTATCGGGGTGCTGTTCCTTTACCTTGCTGAGGAATTGCGACCCGGTCATCACCGGCATCCGCTGGTCGGTGATGATCACGCCGACCGGTTCCCGGTCCAGGATGGCGAGCCCTTCCTCACCACTGGTCGCCAGATGAATGACATAGCCGTCGCGGCGCAGCATCCGCTGCAAGGAGCGCAAGATGCTCTCCTCGTCATCGACAAGCAACAGATGCCGGACGGGCTTGTTCAGCTGTTCAAAGCTCAAGTCCATGGTGAGCTCGCTTTCGATGATCGGGTGCGTCCTATTTTACGCATGACGCGCTGACTTGGTTTGTTTGTATTCAGCGCGCGGTTCGGCCAGCAGACGTGGTGAATAGTGGCACGAATCGCGGGCACGAAAGCGCTGGCGAGGCACGGTCCGCTGGCATGCCGCACCGGCTTGGTGGTAATGCTGCCGGTTTTGCAGCCCACTTCATGGGTCAGTTTGGCGCGCGCTCAATTGGCCGGCGTTGCATCAACACAGCGCCTTGTGTAGCATCCGTGTCGCAGTTTGACGT
>NZ_JAVTWB010000081.1:0-5524 GCF_032229525.1 Accumulibacter sp.
TGCTCACCGGCGCGCCGGCCGATCCGCAACTGAAGTATTCGACACCGATGCCGCCGGGTGTCGCCTCGCCCGACAAGGTCGAGACCCGGCTGGGCACCTTGAACTTCTTCGACGGCTTCCCCGACCAGGCCTCGGCCGAGAAGCTGTATGACAACCTCGATTTCCAGCGCGCCGTGCAGGCCTACCTGCTGGCGCTGCCGGCCGTCAATCAGGCCGCCAACCGCGCCGCCATCCTGTCGCTGGGTCCGGTGAACAAGACCGTGCCGATCTGGGAGCAACTGGTCGATCCGCGCACGGTGGAGCTCACCGCCAACGACAACACGCCGTACACCTGGTTCTGGCTCGACCTGAAGGGCGGCCCGCTGGTGGTCGAGGTGCCACCGAAGGTGCTGGGCCTGGTGGACGACATGTGGTATCGCTGGGTGGTGGACCTGGGCATCACCGGAGCCGACAAGGGCGCTGGCGGCAAGTATCTGTTCCTGCCGCCCGGCTACAAGGGCAAGCTGCCTGATGGCTACCGGTTGGTGCGCCCGAGCACCTACAGCGTTTGGCTGGCGTGGCGTAGTTTCCTGGTCGACGGCGATCCGAAGCCGGGGGTCGACCTGGTCAAGAAGCACACCAGGGTCTATCCCTTGGCCGAGGCGGCCAAGCCCAAACCCGTGAACTTTGTCGACATGTCTGGCAAACCGTTCAGCATGGTCAACCCGGCGGGCTTCGGCTACTGGGAACTGCTGAACCAGGTGGTGCAGGAAGAACCCAGCGAATCGCTCGACCCCGTGACGCTGGGCTTCTTTCAGTCGATCGGTATCCAGAAGGGCAAGCCCTTCGCGCCGAACGAGCGCATGAAAAAGATTCTCACCGAAGCCGCCGCCATGGGTGACGCGACGGCGCGCGCCAACGCCTTCCACACCCGTAGCCGCGACGCCTACTACTACGCCGACAGCAATTGGCAGGTACCCTTCATCGGCGGCTACCGGTTCCAGACGGAGCCGGGCGTGCAGAACCTGGACGGTGCCAACTTCTTCTTCTTCATGGCCACCGGCGTTACCCCGGCCATGGAAATGAAAATGGTTGGCAAGGGCTCGCAGTACGCCTGGACCGCCCGCGACAAGGCCGGCAATGCGCTGGATGGCGGCAAGAACTACAGGCTGCGCCTGCCGCCGAACGTCCCGGTGAAGGACTTCTGGTCGGTCATCCTCTACAGCAACCAGACGCGCTCGATGATCCAGACCGATCAGCGCTTCCCCAGTGTGAGCAGCCAGAACAAGGACCTGCAGGTCAATGCCGATGGCTCGGTGGACGTGTTCTTCGGACCGAAAGCGCCGGCCGGCAAGGAGAGCAACTGGGTGCAGACCGTTCCAGGCAGGAGCTGGAACACCATCCTGCGGCTCTACGGCCCGCTCGAGCCGTGGTTCGCCAAGACCTGGCGACCGGGCGAGATCGAACTGCAACCGTAGCCTGGCTGCGGGGGGCGCTGGCAGCAGCGCCCCGCTGCTTCGCGGCCAGGGACTCGCGCCTTCGGCGAATCGCCTGCTTGCGGTTCGCCCGGCTAGCTTTCACCATTCTGTAAGGACCGCACGCAAGAGCGCACGCAAGGGGTCAGAGACATTTCCGTTCCTCCCGCAGATGCATTTTCCCTTTCCCGGTGCGGTAAGTTGATCACGCGAGCAATTCAACGGTCAGCTTTCACATTTTGTAAGAACGGTGGTCTGTCCCGGCTAGCCACCTTCGACAGCCCCGTCTTTAATCCTGGTCAATTGAAGACGAGCTTGATGCAAAAGCTCATTTAGTTCCCCCACTTGGGAATATGCATCTCCATGAGTTTCGTCGGCAAGCCGCCGGCCCATCTCCTGGACAACGACGAGAAGGTCGGACAATTCATCAATTGTTTCTCGCCTTTCGCCTTCTCTTGTTTCGTCTAACATGGTGATCACCTTTTCAGAAAGAAGGCGTACCGCCTGAGTTCTTCGATTTCTGTAACGGTCAGTGCCATTGCCTGTTTCCTCTTGGACGAGAGGCCCAGCGTTTAGACGACACCGATTGCGGTGTATATCCCGGCTTGCGCAGATTAATAATCCAGCAAACAATCTGTAATTGTCTGATGTGTATATGGTTGTTAGCCATGGGCGGAGCTGGCGCGGCGTCAAACACAGCTTCTGAAGGCAGGCTTGTTGACCAGCTTTGCGATCACATCCGCCTCAAGTACTTCAGCATACGAACCGAAACGCAGTATGTCCACTGGGCCAAGCGACGCATCTTTTTCAGGCGTTAGCCCGGGGTTATCCCGCAACGGAGCACGGTTTGCGTTGAGCCGCAGGAATAGACCTTCGAGCCAGTTTCGTACGGGTGATTCCAGAAAGCAGGAGCGACGAGAAGCTCGGTGTCAAATCATAAGTCTCTCTCCAAGCCCGGCTAGCCACCGCGAAACGCCTGCGCCAGTTCCAGCCGCAACTCTGCCTCCCGCCCCGTGTAGCGCGGTGAAAAATGGAACGGGATAACCTGCCGGGCGCCGGCTGTGCAGGCGATGCTCCCGGCCTGCTTGGCGGTGAGGTGGAACTTGCGCGCGGCATGTTCCGCGTCCGCGTCGAGGAACACCGCTTCGATGAACAGCACGTCGGCATCGCGGGCCAGCGTGACGATGCGCTGGACGTTCTCGGCGTGATGGACGACGTCGGTGACGTAGGCGATGCGGTTTCCCGGCACGATGGTGATTGCCGGCTTGAGGTCGGCCAGCGCCAGGGTTCGCTCGACCGTGCGGCCTTCGCTCTTCCACTGCGCGTGTATGGGCGTGTCATCCTTCGCGCCGGCAAGCACCGCCTGTTTTAGACCTTGCAGCCACGGGCCGACTTGCAGCCCCATGTCCTGCAGCCGGTTCTTCCAGAGGTTGACGTGCCTGGGTTCATCCAGCGCGAAGCCGAGTACGGGCACCTCGTGGTCGAGAAAGGCGGCGCGCACGCGGAAGTTTTTTTGCTCGACCAGTAGGCCGTCCGGGCAGTGCGCTGGCGGCAGGGGTTCGCGCCGGAAGCGCTCGCGGCAGGCGAAGCGTGCCCGTTCGAGGCGCCCGTCCGCGTGCCATTCGCCGACCACCAGGGTGAAGTTGCCGGCGTAGTTGTGCACCAGATTCCAGGTGTAGGCCGAGAGCTTGGCTTCCACCTGCGCGAGGATGCCAGGCGGCCCGAAGAGCTCGATCGTATGGGCCCGGCCAAGCGAGATGCGCAGCAGCCAGTCGAAACCGAAGAAGTGATCCATGTGCGTGTGCGAGACGAAGACATGGCTGATGCGCAGTAGCTTGCGCGGCGGCAGGGCGCGAATGTCGCCGAGATCGAAGAGCAGCGCCCGTTTCTCGAACAGGAAGTCGACGTGCAGGCCGGGGTCGCCGAACGGCGGATTGACCAGCTGAAGAGTGAAAGTTGGGCGCATGTCGAGGGGGTGAGCTGGGTTGGCCAATTATCGCCGACTGGCAGTTCGTGCGTTCGCTCGGAAGCTTGGGACTGAAAGCGCGTGGCGTCGCTGCGCGTGCTGCTGGCTACGCATGCTGGACCCGATCAGCTTCGCTTGCTGCGTTGAACGAGCGGCTTGCGAGCAGCGAAGTCTCGGCTGCGACACTATCCGGCCGGCGTGTTCGATGTCGCCGCGGGCTCTGCCGGCATTACTGCTTCCGGCAACATCAGCAGTGATCCGATCAGGAAAGCCAGGGCGCCGACGAGGGTGAAGGCCAGAGAACTCGTCAGCGCCGCGTCGCTTGGCGCGTGCGATGGCACGAAAGCAAAAAGCGCCGAGATCATGAAGGCCACGCAGCCGAGCAAGCCGGTGAAAGCGACCCACCACGACAGGCTCGTTGGCCGCCAGGCCCAGTGCGTGTGGCAGGTTTCGATAAACGCCAGGTAGCCCGATGCCAGAAACAGGATCGAGCCGAAAAGGTCGGGCGCCCATATGGCCAGATCCTGTCGAAACCAGTTCAATCCAGGGAGCATCGCGTCAAAAGTGCTGCCGTTGAACAGCAGCGTTCCCGCGAACTGCAAGGCGCAACTCAGCCAACCGATTTCGCGCGGCCGCCATCCGAATAGCGCGGCCTTGAGCGCCACCGGCGTGGCCTGAGGCGAGGTGTGTGGCGAGAACGCGCCCGCGTTCGCCGCCTGGAACAGTTGCAGGTAGGCGGCGAGGGTGAACGGAATCGATCCGGCGAAGTAGATGGCGTTCACCGCCCACGCGTCGAGCGAGTATCGCTTTGCCAGGTCGGGAGAGAGACTGAACACGCTGCCCAGGGCGAACAGCAGCGAACCGAGGGCGAAGACGCTGCCGATCCACCAGTTCAATTCCCCGGGCATCCACAGGCAGCGTACCCAGCCGAGACCGGTGAGCGGCGCCCGCTTGCGCGCCGCTGTTGGCAGCCCCTTGCGGTGATGGCGCGAGTGCAGAATGACGCGAATCCCGTCGGCGCGCAGGAAGGTGTGGCGGGTGATGAACGGCCACGGTCCGATCGCTTCAATCAGCCTTGCCGCGCCAGTGGCCTTGTCCAGGCCCTTCACCCGGTCGGCTCCCGGCGCGCCGCCAGGGCCCGGAGCCGGCTCGGTGCCGGAGCTCGACAACCGGGAGAAGGGCTCATGGGCGAACGCCCTTGCCGTGTTCCGGAGTCATCGCCATCCGCACGGCGCGCCCGACCGTTGCCAGGTGAACGCCGAAGTACGCCGCGATTTCTCGATAGCTGTATGCTCCGCTTGCATAAGCCGCCACGATCGCGGCGTTGCGGTGGCGATGCTTGGTGGCGATGTCCTCAAGAGATGCGGCCGGCGATTGGCGCTGCGCCTTCGGCACGGTCGACGCATCGCCGCAAATCTGCGCCCTCGTCTGCATCCGCTCGACGAACTTCTCGTCGCCGAGATAGATTTGTTGCCGCAGGCCGCCCCAAACCTCCCGTTCTGCACCCTCGCGAACAAAACGCCGGTAGCGCTGGCACGCCTTTTTGTGATCCGCACTGAACGCGCTCAGCAAGCGATCCAGCGCCGCCCACTCCGGCACCGGCGCCTCACCGACCGTCGCGCGATAACTGCTCCACGGCCATTGCTCGGCTGCATCTACCATTCGCGCTCGAACTGGATTCAGGACCACGTATCGACTCAACTCCAGGAAATAGGCATCCTGGTCCACCAGAATCCCCTTGAAACGCCCCTGGAACAGGTGTCCCGAGCGATGGTGACGCCGATTCGACGCTTGTGTGTAGACGCCGTTCAAGTGCCTCATTCCCTTCGACAGATTTCCCTCCACGGTTTCGATTACCAGATGGTAGTGGTTGCTCATCAGGCACCAGGCATGACAGCGCCAGTGGTAGCGCTCCACCACCTCGGCCAGCACACGCAGGAATTCTTGCCGATCCTCATCATCTTCATAGATCGGCTCCAGGCGGTCGCCACGCGAGGTGACGTGGTAAAGGGCGCCGGGGAATTCGATGCGCAGCGGTCTGGCCATGGTGGGAGTCTAGCGTATCGGCCTGTGTGCAATAATGCGAGACCTGACCCCGCAGTTT
>NZ_JAVTWB010000081.1:5624-15147 GCF_032229525.1 Accumulibacter sp.
GGGAGTCTAGCGTATCGGCCTGTGTGCAATAATGCGAGACCTGACCCCGCAGTTTCGAGAACTGACCCCGCAGTTTTGTTCGGGGCTATCCGGGTTTTCTGCTCGCGCCTCTAATTGTCCTGTTGGGTGATTTGCTGTGCATTCTGCAATGCCTGCCTGATTGAGGCCGGAATCTCTGTTGACTTCCGTGTTTGTGGGTCAAAGAAGACTTCTACCGTCTCGTAGGTGGCATGCACTTCCTTCGTGTCAACGTGCAACATTCGCTCGGTAAAAGTACAACTCTTGCGGCCAATGCGGGTCAGCAAACTGTCTACCAGGATCAGATCTCCTGCTACCAGTTCCTGCAGAAACTGTATCGTCGCCGACGCTGTTACGGTATGGACGCCAAACTCATCCTGAATTTTCCTGTGGCTCCCCCAGTAGAGCGGCCAGAGGTGATATGCGGCATCGTCGAAAAAATGACTATACCAACGGACATTCATATGGCCGAAGTTGTCGCAATACCACGGATGTACAACTCCACGCAGGATTTCCACGGGTTCAGACATAATTTCTCTTCACCAATTCTCTACTTTTCAACGTGTTGGCCTATCTCAGGTGAATTCGATTCCGGACTGTGCCAGGCCGATCAGGTTCACGTGCTGTAGATTCAGCTCGTGCTCGGTGGCCATCAAGGCCAGCGAGGTCGGCGTATATTTGCCGGCCGCCAGCGCATCGGTCCAGAACTGCAGATCGGACTGTGAAGGCGCCTGGCCAGTGAGGTTCTCGTAGAGTACGGTGACCTCCGCTGAGGGTGAGAAACCCGGACCCAGACGTGCGGCCAGTGCCAGTTGCATCAGGTCGGACGGACTGGTGCCGGTGTCGAGAAGCTTGAGGCCGATGCCGACGAGTTGCGCGTTTGCCAGCGACTCTTTGGAGAACACTGCGGCAAGCAATTTCGCTGTGATGCCGGCGTTGCCGTCAAGGTCGAAAGCCAGCGATCGATCGCCGAATTGCAGGCGTTCCACAAGCGTCAAGGTGTCGACGCCTCCCTTGCCGACGAGTGCCTGGACCGTGATCGTGTCGCCGAGGCGATCGACGGCATAGTTCGCACGCGGTGCAGCGAAGATCGCGCGGTCAATGCCAAGGCCACCTTTGATGGTGTCGTTGCCGTCCAAACCTTCGAATACGTCGCCGCCATCGCCGCCAACCAGCGAGTCGTTGCCGTCGGTGCCGACCAGATAGCGCCCGGTCGTGCCTTGGCCAAGTGCACCGCCCAAGCCGTCTCCACCGTACAGCCAGCGTAGCGCGGCAATATCGAAGGGGGAGTAGGTGGCGTACGATCCGCCGACGTGGGTGTACGACATCAGCGTGTAGGCCGTGTTTTCCTGCGCTGCGGGCAACTTCACGTCACCCTGGAAGGGGTGCTTCAGGCCCATCGCATGGCCCAGTTCGTGCAGGAGAATCTCCACCCCACCGTTGGCCACTGTCGGCGAGTTATTGATCGTCGCGAAGTTGGCGTTGTCCAGGTAGACGTGTGCGTCCGCTGAGTAGTTCGTGATCATGCCGTCAAGTTGCGAGTACCTCCAGCTTGTCTGGCAGAATCCTGCGATCGACGCGTCGATGATATCCCCGGTGGCGAAGTGAATGTCGGCCACACTATCCTCGCCGGTAGCGATGAACATGATGCCGGTGATTTCACTGAGGACGGCCAGGGCCGAGATCGCCGCACTCCGTTGCGCCGCGTTGAATGCGCTTGGAGCGCCGCTGATTTTGCTGGGGCTGTCAGGGGCGAGCGAGAAGGTGTAATACAGCGTGTCTCGCGTCGGCGTGAGCCAGTTCCAACCGGGGCCCACGTCAAGCAGCGCGTCGACATGAGCCAAGCCGGAGGCGGGCGGGGTGGTGATATCGGATACAGTGGTCACAGAGTAAAGGTACTCCGTAGGTTGAGTAAGACGTTGCCCAGGAAAAGCCCGGCGAGCGTACGGCTGTTCTGCGGGATGGCGTGGCGCGCAATGTCCGGAACGCGTACCGCCTGCGACCCGAGGTCAGGGACAAGCGATGCCGACTCTCCGCGTATACATGCGACCGAATACTGGCGATAGAGAGTACACGAGTTCAAATATGAAGTCCAAGGTCAGCCTTGTCCACCGTGGTATGAGCCTGAACGGGCCGCGCATTTTCACCGAGGCATGATCCTCAAAGAAGATGCTGGCGGAGGAAGAAACGGGTTGATCATCCGGCGGCAGAATCATCAGCAAGGCGCCACGGTAGTCGGGAATCTGCAGTTCGAGAAAGGAAAACGACGGGCCGAGCAGGTTCGATGCCTGCGCAAACAGCGTGCCGGCGCCGAGCAGTTCGCGGATCAGGCCGATCACGGTCAAGGCGCCGGTGAAACCCAGCCCCATCGCCAGGCCATCGACCAGGGCTGCGAGAACGCGCGATTTCACCGCGAAGGCCTAGGCACGGCCAAGGATGGCGCAGTTGACCACGATCAGCGCGATGAACAGGCCGAGCACCTTGTACAGGTCGTGCAACCAGGCGTTCATCGCCCGGTCGACCAGCGTCACCAGGGTTGCGATGAGCACCACGAAGACCGGGATACGCACCTGTGAGCTGACCGTATGATGGATCATCGCCACCTGCACGTTGGACACCACCAGCACTGCCGTCGTCGCCAGGCCCATGCCGAGGCCGTTGGTGCCGCTGGTGCTCACGGCCATCGCCGGACACAGTGCCAGCATCGGTGAACCACCGCCCGCGGCGTGATCGTCGCGCCACCGCCGGCGGTCCGGTGCGACGCGCCTCACTCGGTCACTGATCGAGGCGCAGCTTGTCGAGCGTGGGAGGCGGCGCAATTGCCGAACCTCATTTTTTGTGCAACGGCATGGAGATGGTGAAGGCAAAAGGAAAGACCTGACGACGCCCGGCGCCGGCAGGTCGCTTCATATTCGCGCAAGATGGAAAGCATGGCATAGTGCATCGCAAATGTAATGCAAGAGGGCATAAGATGAAGACAGCGACAATTCCATCCCTGCGGGTTGATCCCAAGCTCCGCCAGTCGGCAGAGAGCGTGCGGTATGAAGGCGAAAGCCTATCCGGTTTTGTCGAACAGGCCATTCGCGCCACCATTGAATATCGGCAAGCTCAGCGCGAGTTCATCGCACGCGGTCTGGCTGCGCGCGACGAGGCTCAGCGCACGGGCGTCTACATCGAAGCTGCTGCCGTCGTGAGTCGGCTTGAAGCCATGCTGGATCGGGCCAAATCCGGCGCCAAGTCTTCTCGGTGAGTTACCGGATACGCTTTACGGCAGAGGCAGAAGCCGACCTGATCAGGCTTTATGACCTCATCCTCGATCGTGACATTGCCGATTGGTCAGTCGCCGACCGGGCTCTTCAAGCCATCAAGGCGGGTCTTCGCACCCTTGAGCTGACGCCATTTACCTGCCGCAAGGCGGAGGGCGGTTCACCTTTTCTGCGTGAGTTACTCATTCCGTTTGGCGCTGCCGGGTATGTCGCGTTGTTCGAGATCGACAACGCGGAAACCATTACCGGACTTGCGCTCCGGCACCAGCGCGAGAGCGACTACCACTAGCGAGTCGGCGCTCGCCAGCCACGGAAATGGTGTCTGACGCCCCTGGCGCTAGTGACGGGCAAGCGGGGTCAAGCCTTGCCTATCGCCTCGGATAGATGGTGCCCGCGGATGCGAGTCTGAGTGGTCTAGCCACGGGAAAAGTAGCGCAAAAAATAGGTCAAGGTTAGAGCTGATCCGGCTGATCTTTGCGATCAGCAGCGGGCCGAGCGTGCTGCAGAAGCGGCGTTCCTTGGCCGCCGTTCATCGCCAGGATCAGCGAATCGCTGTCGGCGGGAATCGGCGCACCGGTGTCGACGTTGGTCACGTCGGCCAGTACGCCGGGGCCAAGGTAGGGAACGATGCTGCCGTCCCTGAGGCCGGCGAGCAATTTGTCGTGCAGTTCTGGAGTCATGGGAATCGCTCGGAAGTGGGAGGCAACACCCTCTCAGCAAGTTCCGGGCCGGCAATCCAGGTACGCAGTGGCGCGCCTTGGCGAGCACTGCGGGGCCGATTTGTCGTCTTTGCTACAGCGCGCCACGCTGCCTGGCGGACAAGATCGCCGCTTTGGCTGTGTGACGGCGGCAGCGCTCTTTCGGCCTTCGCCGAGCTTTGCCGACCGCGCCAGACAGCAGATTGCGCGCAGCGCAGCGATCAGCGTAGACTCGCTCTCCGCCGTCCCCATGCCATTCCCAACGCCGGCAAATCCGCCTTCGCGGTGCCGGCTCATCCCGATAAGTGTCGGCTGCACGATAGAGGCTCACCATGCGACAGCTTTCCCCCAGCGGCCAGCAGGCCATCGACGAAATTGCCCAACGCCAGGGCTTCAGCACACATGCCGTACTGAGCATGCTCGAATCGCTGATCAACGGTAACGGCAGCATGGCGCAGTTCGCTCATCCCGAATTCTCCGGCTCTGGTCAGTGGATGCGTGGCGGCATGATCATGGTCTCGGACATCTTCGACAACTACCTGAAAGGGCGCATCGACGGGCTGTGCAACGACCTTTCGAACCTCCTCGCCAATCAGCCTGATCTGCTCCGCAGTGGCAGCTTTCAGTCACAAAGCCAGAGCGGCCGCCACCACCCTGGTCAGCAGCAAAGCCACTTCGGCGGCGGCCAGCAACAGCAACAGGGCGGCGCTGGGCCAATGGGCGCGGTGAGCCTGTTCGTGCCGCCGGCGCCCGGCAGCTCCGGTGACTGGTGGCCCGGCGATCTGCGCGCACCAAACAGCACCGGCGCGCAGAATGGCGTTCGCTATGCCTACTTCGCCCAGCCGCACCGCCTGGCGATCGACGTCGGCGGCACGGTCACCGTCTATGACACGCTCGATCACCAGATCGGCGGCTTCTCGCAGCAGCAATCGGTCGGCGGTACGCTGAGTTTCTCGAGCCAGTATGGCTTGATCGACGTCGCCAGCCTGCCAGTGATCTCGCCCACCGGGCAGCCAGCGCCACCGTCAGCGCCAGCGGCGACCCATTCGACACCCTCCACACCCCTCCCCACGACGCCGCTCGCCCCGCCGCAGCCGAGCGGACTGTCGCCAGCCCCTGCCGAGCGGGCGGCCAGCCAGCAGGCCACTCACCCGGCGCCGGCGGTGGGCCGCGATCAGGATGTTTTCGCCCTGATCGAAAGACTCGCCGAGCTCAGGGACAAGGGCATCCTCAGCGAAGAGGAATTCTCGGCCAAGAAAGTCGAGTTGCTGAGCCGTATCTGACGCCAGCGTGCGATTTGCGGCGCGCGACGCGGCGACCCCTTCGCCCGGGCGGTGATCGCCATCAGCGCTGTCTCTTCGAGTCGCGAGTTTCCGCTTACGACCGAAGTCGGCTGATGAAGTGATCATGCTCAGTGGCGGTTTACTGATCATAGGCGCCCTCGCAGGGCGAGAGTTTCAGGAACGCCCTGAACAAAACCCGCTTTGACTGCCAATCTCACCCCGGTGATACTCCGAAAAAGTCATTGAAAGTCCTATCCTTTAAGGGAGCCGCGATGACCAACCTACGGTCTTTCCGTTCGTTCGCAGTGTCGGCGCTGTCGGTGTTTTTCTGCGGCGGCGTGGCGGCCGCCGGCGACGACCCCTTGACCAGAGCTGCCGTCGTCCTGCAACCCTCCAGCCCCTACTATGTTGCCGCGGCGGCACTGGAAACCGGCAAGCAGATCGTGGCCGGCACCGTTGTCGGCGGCTGCACGATCAATGCTTTCGCGAAATGCCATGGCGCCAAGCTGGCCAACCAGAGTCTGCAGGGGGCGTTCCTTGCTTACGCGGATTTGTCCGCTGCCGACCTTCGCGGCGTCAATTTGCTCCAGTCCGCGCTGGCCTATGCCAAGCTGGACGGCGCCGACCTCAGCGGCGCCAGGCTGAACGGTATTGCGACCACGGGCGCGTCGTTCAAGGACGCGAAGCTGGCCGGCACGCAATGGGTGCTTGGCGCGCTCGCGGGGACGGATTTTTCGCATGCCGACCTCAGTGGCGCCAACTTCACGTCGTCCGTGCTATCGACGGTCAACTTCACGGGGGCGAATCTCAAGGGCGCCAATTTCACGCTTGCCGTCATGACCGGAGCGGACATGACCGGGGCCGACATGGCCGGCGCCGTATTTTGTCATACCGTGATGCCGGACGGCAGCTTGCGCGACCCGCAGCCTTCGTACGCAGCAGCAGTGGCGAATTGCGGCCAGCCGGGCAAGGCCGCCGGCAACCCGCTGACGATCGATGCAAGAAATCCCTACTATCCGCTCGCCCGGGAATTCGCGCGCGAACTGGTCGCGCCGCGCACGAGTATCGGTGGTTGCGTGATCGATGCGCGCGCCGACTGCGTGCATTCAGACCTGGCGGACAGTGTCCTCGTTGGGGCCAATTTTGCTTACGCCAGACTTGCCGGCGCCAAGCTCGCAAATGCCAATCTGACCTTCGCAACGCTTGATTTCGCCGAGGCCGCGGAGGCGGACTTCTCCGGCGCTGTTTTGGTCGGCGCTTCGGCGACGAAGGCGCAGCTTGCCCGGGCCAGTTTTTCAGGAGCGACGCTGGTCCTTACCAACCTGAATCTCGGCAACTTCAAGGGCGCCAATTTCAGCGGCGCGAATCTCCGTTTCGCATCGATGGTCGGCGCGGACTTCAGCAATGCGAACATGAAAGGCGCGCAATTGCCTGATACCGACGCCAACGGCGCGAACTTCGCCGGGGCCGACCTCTCAGATTCCAATCTCAGCAACGCCGACCTGACCGGCGCCGATCTCGACGGTGCCAAGCTCGCCGGCGCCATCTATTGCAACACACTGATGCCCGATGCCTCGGTGAAGAAGCCGGTCAAGGGTCTCTGCCCACATCAATAGACCCGGTCGCAGCTCGCTCGCTCTGGCGGGCATCGCTGATTCCTGCGCGTCAAGCGCAACGGGATAGCTGGCGCGGGCGTCGTTCGGTGGTGCTGCGCAGGCGTGACCAGTTCGCCGCGCAATAGACTGCAAAAGCATAACCAGCAAACTTTATATTCTTTTGCAGTCTATTGACTCTGCGGTAACTTGGCGCGCCCAGATCGTCTCCACCCTTACGGATGCCAAACCGATGTCCTTGCCAGAATCCTTCCACGCGCTGATCGTCGGTCTGACGCTGTGCGCTCTGTTCGCGTGCTTCGTGCGCGAATGGCTGAAGCCGGATGTGGCGGTGATGAGTGCGGTGGCTTTTCTGATGGGCATCGGTCTGCTCGCGCCGCAGCAGGTGCTCGGCGTCTTCGGCAACAGCGCGCCGATCACCATCGCCTGCCTGTTCATCATCAGCGGGGCGCTGAGCAAGACCGGCTGTGTCGATCGCCTGGGCGACTGGCTGGGGGCGCTGGCTGGTCACAGTGAGCGCCGTCTGCTGCTGGCGATGCTCGCCGTAGGCTTGTTGGTATCGCCGTTCATCAACAACACGCCGCTGGTGATGGTGATGATTCCGGCGGTGATCTCGATCGCCGGCCGCTACGGCGTCGCGCCGTCGCGCTTGCTGATTCCGCTCTCCTACGCGACGATTCTCGGTGGCATGACGACCATGGTCGGTACCTCGACCAACATCCTGGTCGACGGTGTCGCCCGCCAGCACGGACTCGAAGCGTTCCGGATGTTCGAGATCACGGCCCCGGCGATGGCCATCGCGCTGCTCGGCGGCGCCTTGCTGCTCTGGCTGGCGCCGCGCCTGCTGCCGGTGCGCGAGACGCTGACGCAGCAGTTCGCTGGCAGCGGCGAGCGCCTGTTCATGACCGAGTTGTTCGTCCCTGAAGGGTCGCACCTGGCGGGCCGCACGCTGAAAGACGCGCGCCTGGCGAACGACACCATCAAGGTCCTCAAGCTCTTTCGCGGGGACCGGGAAACCTCGGTGCCGGCGCCAAATACCACGCTGGCGGTCGGCGACCGGCTGGTCGTGCACAGCCGCAGTGGCGGGATGATCGAGCTGCGCGGCAGCAGCGATCTGATGGGCGTGCAGGGGCAGGGGGGCGATCAGCACGACCTGGAAATGCTGCGCCGCCGCGGCGTGGTGATGGTCGAGGCGATCGTCGGCCAGATCTCGCGCTACGTCCTGCGCCCGATCCGCGACCTCGACCTCGCCACGCGCTACGGCATCCATCTCGTCGCCGTCCATCGCAAGAACGCCTCGATGGCCGACATCGGCGACGATTTCCAGCTGCAGTTTGGCGATGTCCTACTGGTCGAAGGCACGCCGGCGCAGATAAAGCGCTTCTGCGATAACGGCGACCTGCTGGCGATCACCGAAGGTCACGCACCGGCCAACAGGCGCGGCAAGGCGCCGATCGCCCTGGCCACCATCGTCAGCGTGATGGCGCTGGCGGCCTGCAACGTCATGCCCATCGAAGGACTGGCGATGATCGGTGCGGTGGTCGTCGTCGCTAGCGGCTGTCTGCGTGCCGACGAGGCTTACAAGTCGATCGAGTGGCCGATCCTGGTGCTGATCTTCGGCATGCTGGCCCTGAGTGTGGCGATGCACGATTCCGGGCTCGACCAGTTGCTGGCCAGCGCGCTGGTCGGTGTCGGTGGCGGATTGTCGCCGTGGATGATGCTCTCGCTGGTGATCCTGCTGACTTCGATCGCCACCGAATTCATCAGCAACAACGCCGTGGCGGTGCTGTTTACGCCGATCGTGATCGGCATCGCCGAGCATCTGGGCGTTGATCCGCGTCCCTTCGTGGTCGGGGTGATGTTCGCCGCCAGCGCCAGCTTCGCGACGCCGATTGGTTACCAGACCAACACCCTGGTGTACACCGCGGGCAATTACCGCTTCAGCGACTTCGCCCGCCTCGGCATCCCCCTCAATCTGCTGGTGTGGGTCGCTGCGAGCGTGTTTATTCCTCTGTTCTGGCCCCTGCTGCCGGCTTGAGACGATGCGACGCGGCTGCAGGGCTGCAAGCGCCTCAGTACTGGTCGCACTCCTTGAGGAAGCTGGGCAGTTTCTCGCGCAAACGGTAGTAGTCCGGGTGCTCGAGCCGCTTCTTGCGCGTGCGTGGGCGCGGCCGATCAACCTCGAACGCGGGCCCGAAAGTGGCGCTGGGGCCGACCTGTTTTCCTGCTCAGGAGAATCGAATGCGACGGGGTTCCGGGAGCTTCGAGCACGGTGTGTTCCGCTCTGCAGCGAGCCCAGCGTGCCGAGAGCGTTCGCTCGGAGGTATTTAACCGGGAGATCTCTGGTCGTCGAGGGCCGTTTTTTTGTGCCGCCGTGAGCCAGCAAGTACTATCACAAGTCGTCGAGGGCCGTTTTTTTTGTGCCGCGGTGAGCCAGCAAGTACCATCACAACCATGCAAGCAACGACCAACGAGCCGTTCCCGCAAAGCGCCCGCTCGCGCGTTCGCGAGGGGCGATTCCTGATCAATCAATCGCGAGACGCGGCCATGCCCGACGGCGCAGGCAGCATGATTGCATTTGACAGGCTGTGCCACCTTGACTAGCCAGCAAACCGAGCGCCCGGATCGTCCGTTGAGCGCCAGCA
>NZ_JAVTWB010000082.1:0-2687 GCF_032229525.1 Accumulibacter sp.
TCGGAAGCGACCTTCCGCCAGACGGCGCAGAAGATGCAGAAGACGCTCAACATCCCGCTGGTGGGCGACCCGGTGAAGACGGTCGAGGTGCTGGCCCAGCGCTACACGCTGAACGACGCGGAGCGCGCTGGCGTGCTGCGCCATTTGATCGCCGAAGGCCAGTTGTCAGGCTATGGCCTGGTCAATGCGGTGACGCATTACAGCCAGGAGGTCGAGGACTACGACCGCGCGACGGAGTTTGAAGCACTGGGCGGCCGGCTGATCGACTTGCCGGCCCATGAGTGGAAAGGCTTGGCGGAAGCGGCCTGATCCAGAAAATCGCTGAAAGCCGGCCGGGGTATCTGCCCCGGCCCGGCCTTCAGCCATTCCAATACCATTATACCGAGGGCGCGCTACCCCGACATCATATCGAGTGGCAGCGCCCCCTCCATAGGCGCAGCAGGCCGGCGATCGCGCTGAGTCGCCGCGTCGGCTGCCCCGCCGGTCTTGGTCTGATTCGTTGGAATCGTCGCCCCTCAAACTATGCCTTTTAGATACGCCGAACGATCCTCCCTGCGGCGGCTATTCCCCCCAAGCAACAGCTTCTGTCGGACCTTACGTGTGGCAAAAGGATCGCCCTCCAGATTTTTGAACAAATGTCCCTGCCATAACACAATACCAATGACTATGCTGATTTTTATTGCCATAACCCAATCATCATGACGGGTCGCTCATAAAACTTTCCGCCTTCGATGCTCAGACACCCGTTTCAGCAGGACTAACTGGAGAACATGACCATGAGTCGCGTGACGCTTACCGATGTCGAATGGATCAACCTGAATGTGCTGGTCGTCATTCGCGCCGGTCTCCAGTATGACCCCGCCTCGACCTGCTGCAGGTACGGGCTCAATACGGCGCAAGCCAACCATCTTCGAGAACTGAGCCTCGACGAGTTGTGGTCCTTGGTAATCCACGTCGGCGACACGACCCTGTTCCCACCACGCGCCGACCTGGTGACGTTGCTGAACACGCCGCGAGTATTGGCGGGCTCCATGGCGCTCGTCCATCCCCCCATGCCGATGGAAAGCCGGCGGTAGGAACCACGACCCATGCCGACCCGCGGCGACCGGCACCTGCGCGCCATGCAACTGGCGAA
Organism: Accumulibacter sp.; assembly: GCF_032229525.1. Classification (GTDB taxonomy): domain Bacteria; phylum Pseudomonadota; class Gammaproteobacteria; order Burkholderiales; family Rhodocyclaceae; genus Accumulibacter. The sequence continues at coordinate 1,136 of NZ_JAVTWB010000082.1, forward strand.
GCAGTTGGCGGCGCTCGGCGCACGCCTGAAGACGATCCACCTCATCACCGGCATCCCGCCGCGCCAAGTGCAGAGCCTCTTCTTCCCCGATGCCCGCACCATCCCGCGCGGACGCGCCCCCGATTCGGCCGAGTGGTACCACGGCGCCAACCTCATCCTGCGGACCGACGCCTGCCTCATTGGCGCCAGGTACCGCCAGTTGCGCAACCAGGGACTCGCGGCCGGCGAAGCCCTGGTCTTCGCCTACCGCGCCTACCAGGCCGCCACGCTGCCGCCTTACCGCATCAGCCTGGACCGGGCCTTCAACCTCGTCTCCTATATCGACGGCATCTGGCTGGCCAACGCACCGGCGCTGTCCGTGTTGACCTGCCCCGGGTGTGGCTGCGAGTTCATCGCCGCGGTCGGCACCGTGGCGCACCCTGGCGAACCTTGCCCCTTCTGCAAGCTGCTGGAACGCTTTCACCTGGACCATCGCATCCAAGCGTCTTACCCGGCTCGCCCCGCCCTCGACATGACCGAGCGCCAACTGGGCATGCTCGCGCTCTTTCACAAACTTAGCCCCGAGGCCGAAGGCGATAGCCCCTCGGAATAGGTCCCGTTTCAGCGCGACAAGCGAGATAGCCGGCCGAAGAATGCCTGCTTCGCATTCTTTCCGGCATCGCCGTACCGCCATGCCCGCCACGCCAACGCCTGTCACTTCATACCCCGCCTCCGACCCAGGGTTCGCCGCCGTGCCGGTCGAGGATCTGCTGGCCGGCGAAGCGGACCTGATCGCACGCATCAAGCTGTGTTACGGCATCGACCGGGACAGCTTCGAGCGCGATGTCCTAATGCTGGTGCGCCGCTACGCCGCCTGCGTGCATCTGCTGCCGGCGACCGCCGACAACTACTTCAGCAAGCCGGGCGGCCTCTTGCGGCTCGGCCTGGAGACCGCTTTCTTCAGCCTGCAAGGCACCGACGCACACATTTTTTCGGGGCGGATGAGCATCTCGGCACGCCGCCAACTGGAACCGCGCTGGCGCCATGCAACCTTCATCGCCGGGCTGTGTTGCGAATTGCACCGGCTGATGAGCCATATCATCGTCACCGATGCCGCCGGCGAGGCGTGGCCGGCCTTCCTGCGGCCGCTGGCCGACTGGCTGGCAACCCGGGGCAGCGAGCGCTATTTCCTGCGCTGGCGGCCCCAAGCCGTCGAGGCGCGCGGCCTGGGCCTGTTCGCCCTGCCCCATGTGGTGCCGCCCGCGGTGATGGCCGACCTCTCCGAGGGCAACGCAGTCATCGTGCCGCATTTGCTGGCCAGCATCGGCGGCATTCCGGTCTATCGCGACCACAACATCCTCGACGAACTGGTCCGCCGCTCGCTGGCGCTGGTCATCGACCGCAACCTGGTCGCCAGCGCCGACCGCTACGGTTCGCCGCAATACGGCTCGCACCTGGAGCGCTACCTGGTCGACGCCCTGCGCCGGCTCACCAGCGGCAACTCGGCCTGGATAGCCAACCGCGAGAAGTCGCGCCTGTGGTTCGGACAGGACGGTCTGTTCCTGGTCTGGCC
>NZ_JAVTWB010000083.1:0-2682 GCF_032229525.1 Accumulibacter sp.
AGGCCGCAGGCGCGCACGCTGGCCCCCTGCAGCAGTTCACGCTGCTCGGCGTCATCGGCCTCATCGACATCCAGATCGCGCGCTCGCCATTGCACGATCGGTAGCCCGGAGCGCGACGCGAGAGTGTGCTGTAGCGCCGGAAAACCGCTCGCTGAAGCCTCTGGCTTGCGCCCGACAACGCCGCTCAGCAATTGCACGAACACCTTGCACTGGCCGAGATCAGCCGCCATGGCCTGCGTGAAGGCCGGCGCACTGTCGCGTGGGTAGTAGCTTGTGGGCAGGGTCCGGAGCCCCATCTGGACCAGGTAGCGACGCAATTCTTCCCGTCGTGGCTCGAGGTCGTCGGTCACCTCCGCGAGGAACACGGTCGGCCCGAGAGGAGCTGCCGCCGGGCGATCGACTTCAGCGAGGCGTTGCAGTTCCTGCGCTATTTCGAGTGCGAGCTGATTCACCCGGCTGTAGTACTCGGGCTCGTTCGCCGTTGGCACCGGCAGACCAAGCGTGCGCGGCGTGCGCGCCGGCCCGTCTTCGATCCACATCCGGTAGGGAAGTAAATCGCCAAATTCGGGAGGCACGCGGCGGCGATCCTCGATGTTATCGAGTTCGACGACGAAGACGCGCGAGCCGGCGCGCTGCTTGTGCTGCACTTCGGAGCGGAAGGTCTCGCGCTCGCGGCGGCACCAGTCGGAGGCGAGGTAGGCTGGCGACATGATCACCAGCAGGCTGGCGGTGTTTTTCACCGAGCGCGCGATGTCGGCGTTGAAGGGTCGGTTGCCCGCGAGTTCGTGGTCCACCCACAGGTCGAAGTCCCGCGGCCGGTCGAAGAGCTTGCGCCGGACGACCGATTCGACGTCGCGCACGAAGGTCGAAACCCAACCTTGCTGTGCGCCCGACAGAGGCTCGTTGTCGATGTGGGCGTAGCTCACAAAAATGTCGTGCTCGCATCCGGGGACGAAGGCCAAGTTCCTCTCCCTGTTCAAGTTGCCGCGGTGCAGCTGAGCGCCGCATGCCGCCACGTCGGTCTGACAACAGAATAAGCGCTGCCCGGGCGCTTGCCAACCCTTGTTTGCGGCGTTCAGGGAAGGTTGAGAGCAGGTCTTTAAGCTGCTTTCTTCAACGAATCGCTGCCGGGGTTTGCGGGCGTCCGCTGCGGCTGAACTGCTGACCGACGACTGCTTCTCGCCTGACCGACAGCTTTGTAGCCAGTGGTAGCCGTCAGCGTCGGCGTTTCCGGTCCCTCTGGCCGGGCAAGCCGTCCTCCGGCCGCTCGATGCGCGCGCACTTCGCCATCAACCATGGCCGGCATGGACCACGGGAAGATGGCCGGAATGAACCACAGCGCGACAGCCATGGATCACAGCAAGCACGGCATGTCGATGGGCGAGCTGGCGACGGCCAGCCAGATCGTGCGCCATGCCCGTACTGAATACAACCCGAGCACCGACATGCGGGTGGACATGCCGCGCATCAATCTCGACGACCCCGGCGTTGGCCTGCGCAACAACGGCCGCAAGGTACTCACGCTCGCCGACCTGTCGACCATCGGCGGGCCGATGGACCCGCGCGGGGCCGAGCGCGAGATCGAGCTCCACCTGACCGGCAACATGGAGCGTTACGCCTGGTCGGTCGACGGCCTCGAATTTGGCCAATCCACCGCGGTGCATTTCAACTACGGCGAACGCCTGCGGGTGATCCTGCACAACGACACCATGATGACCCACCCGATGCACCTGCACGGCATGTGGAGCGAACTCGAGTCGCCGGACGGCCAATTCCAGGCGCGCCGGCACACGATTTCCGTACAACCCGCCCAGCGCTTGAGCTTTCTCGTCACAGCAGACGCGCTCGGTTGCTGGGCCTGGCACTGCCACCTCTTGTTTCACATGGACGCGGGCATGTTCCGCGAGGCGGTGGTGACATGAGCGCTTCAATCAGAAGGGAGAACACGATGCGGCACTTCAGCGCGCTGGCTCTGGGTATCGCCTTGTCGGGCGCCACTACCGCGTGGGCGCAACCAGCGCAGGCGGCGGACGAACACGCGGGATATCACGGCGCGCCGTCACCGGCGCCCGCCGCTGCACCAGCGATGCCGATGTCCGGAATGAACCACGAAGCGATGAAAACTGGCGCCATGCCAGATGCCGACGGCGGCATGAAGAAGACTCATCCGGCCGCCGCTGCCGGCGACATGGCCGGGTTGGACCATGGCGACATGAAAATGCAGGGTGGCAGCGCACCTGCCGACGCCCGCGACCCGAAAGCGTACGCGGACGGCTATACGCTCGATAGGGGAAAGTATGCGCTGCCCGGCACGCAACGTTTGCGCCTGGCGGATGAACATGCTTTCGGCGCCGTGCTCTCCGACAGACTGGAGTGTGCGTACGGTCGCGATGACAAGGCCACCTCCTACGAAGGACAGGCCTGGTTCGGCGGCACCTACGACCGCCTGGCCGTCAAGGCCGAAGGCAACTATGCCGACAGCAGGCTCGAGGAGGCGCGCACCGAAGTGCTGTGGGGGCACGCCATTGCCAGCTACTGGGACACGCAGCTCGGGGTGCGCTTCGATTCGGGAGAAGGCCCCAATCGAACCTGGGCCGCCTTCGGCGTGCAAGGGCTCCCTCCCTACTGGTTCGAGTTGGACGTCACCGGCTACGTCGGCAATGAAGGACGCACGGCACTGCG
>NZ_JAVTWB010000084.1:0-2671 GCF_032229525.1 Accumulibacter sp.
GGGTGCATGTTGTCCATCACGGTGGTCTTGCCGCGCCCGTTGGCGCCGGCGATGGCGACCAGTTCGGCGCCATCGGCCAGTCGCTCGAAATCGAGTTTCAGGACATCGCGTCCCAGGCCATCGCGAATGCCGCGAAAGCCCTTGAGAATGAGTGAAAGAGGTTGCATAACGGTACTCCAGCGGGATGACCAGTTCAGTCTCCCGCACGAAAGAGGCTCTGCAAGACCGTCCCCGAGGGAGAGGCCTCGGCCAGGTCAAAATGACAGCGCGGGCTCAAGATCGGCCCTGGGGGGCGGCAAGGTGACAGCGGTATCGATGCATTCCCCGCCATCAGGGACTTCCTGCCCACGCAGCACACGCTCGGCGATGGCTTCCGGTTCCTGGCTTGCCAGCGCCTGGAGGCACGCGAGCAAGGGTTCCGCCCGCGCCTCGGTCACCTGCGCCCAGACACGCACCTTGTCCGCCAGATTCGCCAGTTGCGAGATCCCTGCCGCCCGCGTGCGCACCACGGGCAGGATGCGCCCTTCCAGCTTGGTTTCCGCCGCTCCCTCCAGCAGCCGCTCGATCGCCGCGCGGTCGACCTGATGGCGGTCTTCATCGGCGACGGTCCAGCGCACGCGCACGAACGCGCCAGCGATGTCCTGCTGCGAGACAGCCGCGCGCAGGGCGTCGAGGTCGGGTTGGCCCTCGAAAACGATATCGACAGTTCGGCACGCGGGCGTGGGCTCCAGCGTGAAGCGCGCCTGGTCGGCGTCGATTTCCCAGAACAGAAACCCCTTGCCCCCTTCCTCGCCGTAATGAAAGCGACCGATCGAGCCGGGATAGGCGATGCACTGCCGCCCTGCGATGCTTTCCTGCTCCCATGCCTGATGCCGGTGGATGTGCCCGAGCATGAAGGCCTGGGCCTCGGCACCGAACAGGGCACCGGTCGTGAACTCGTGATCGAAGCCGGCCATCGGCACGCCGTGCTCGCTCACGCAGCCGAACACCGTGCCGTGCGACACGCCGATGGTCGGCACGCCCTGCCGACGTGCCGCGCGGTGGATCGGCGCGTAGCCGCGCAGCAGCAGGGCCAGGTGCTCGCCCACGGCTTGCGCGGCTTCCGCCGCACCGACCGTTGCGGCCACCACCGCCTTGTTCACCGTGGGGATGCAGGTAAACAGGGCACGAGCACCGGCCGGCAAACTATCGAAACACCAACTGGTCGAAGCGAGCCATTCGTCCTGGGCCGTGAGGGCGACCTGCGCGATACGGCTGGCCACATGCACCGGATGCCGTCCGCCCAGCAGCCGGAAGATCGCCAGGGTGCCCGGTGGCTCATGCGAGAATGTCCCTTGCAGCATCAACACCGGGCAGTGGTCAGCCAGTCGCCGCACCTGCGCGACCAGCCGTTCGGCGGCCGGGGCATGCAAGTCCAGGCCATGGTCGGTGGCATCGCCCGAGAGAACCGCCGCCTCCGCACCCAACGCGATGGCCCGGTCGATGGCAGCGCCGAAGCAACGGTCGGCTTCCGCCAGTTTCTTGGTACCGTAGTGCAGATCGGAGAAATGCGCGATGCGGATCATGCCGTCCTCCCCCGCGAGGCCAGTTGCATCTCGCTCGCTATCTTGTCGAGGTAGCCTTGCGGATCGTTGCCGTAGCGCTCGAGCTCATTCCAGGCCTGGGCGCGGCCGCTCGGGTTGATCTTCCAGCCCCGTCCCCAGCGCCGGTCGGCGTAGGCCTGATACTGTTCCGGCACGATCCCGTAGGCCTGCACGCGGGCCATCAGTTGCTCGAAGCTGGGACGGCCGTCGCGCAACGGCGGCTCCTCGGCGGACGTTGCATCGGCCACCGTCGTCGCCTGCATGTCGGCGGCATCCGCCTGCAACGATTCGGCACTGGCTGCTGCCAGACTGCCCTGAAGCACCTGCGTCGCCAGTTGCGCCTGCACCAGGGCCGTCTCGGTGTCTTCGTTGTCGCGCAGCAAGGCCGTCACATCCACCGGCGCCTCCAGGTCGATGATCCACTGCGGCACGCGCACTGCCCTGCCCTGCTCGTCGATGTGGGCCACCTCCATCAGTCTTTTCGTGAGGTAGAAAGGCGTGCGTTGCCGGTCGAGGAAACCCGAGATGCGCCCGCCGCGCAGGAAGCCCACGGTCTCGAACTTCTGGATCGCGGCGTTCATCGCATAGAAGCTGTTGGTATGCAGTTCGAAGGCGCTGATCGACCGTATGCCGGGGATGAAGAACAGGAAACGCCCGGTCAGGTTGCACTGGCGCTGCTGGTACTCGCGGCAGGCCTCCGGTTCGCAGAGACCGCCGTTGTCCTCGCGGATCATGGTCTTGCGCCCGCCGAAGAGGCGGATCGTGCGCCGGCCCGTCTCGTCGACCGGCACCGGGGCATGGCACATGCAGTGGCGCACCCGGCCATCGGCCGAGTATTGCGACCAGTAGTGCTTTTCGTGCGCACCCCAGGCCGCCAACTCGTGCGGCATCACGGTCTGCCAGTAGTCGGAGGGGAACACCACCGGGAAGCGGTACAAACGCCGGCCTTCGCCCCGATCCTCGCCATAGGCGTCCAGAATCTCCCGGGCGATCTCGGGATTGGGAAAGTCCTGCGCCCGCACGGTGAACCACGGCACGTTGCGCGGCACCAGCGGCGTCTTGAGGTTGGGCAGGGCTTCGGCGATGGC
>NZ_JAVTWB010000085.1:0-2641 GCF_032229525.1 Accumulibacter sp.
GCCAGGAAGGTCGCCAGGAAGGTCGCCAGGAGGGTCGCCAGGAAGGTCGCCAGGAAGGTCGCCAGGAAGGCGAGGCCGCCCTCCTGCAGAGCCTGCTTGCCCGTCGCTTCGGCATGTTGCCGGATGCGGTCCGCGCCCGCCTGGCGAGCGCTTCTGTCGATCAGCTCGAAAGTTGGGCCATCAACGTGTTCGATGCCGAATCGTTGGACGAGGTCTTCGCGCAACGCTGAGGACCAATCGGGCGCGGAAACCGGCACCTCATCGATTGGCTGATGCGCCTTCCGACAGAACTTGAGAAGCGGCTGATGGACGAAGTCTACACATTGGAAAGGAACGTCACCATGCCTTACGTCACCTCTGCCGAACGCTTCGGAATCGAAAAAGGTTTGCAGCAAGGCCGTCAGGAGGGTCGCCAGGAAGGTCGCCAGGAAGGTCGCCAGGAAGGTCGCCAGGAAGGCGAGGCAGCCCTCCTGCAGAGCCTTCTCGCCCGTCGCTTCGGCACGCTGCCTGACGCTGTTCGCGCCCGCCTGGCGAGCGCTTCTGTCGATCAGCTCGAAAGTTGGGCCATCCAGGTGCTTGATGCGCGATCGCTGGACGAAGTCTTCGATCAGGGTTGAAGGCAGCAAGCGACAGTCATGCGACTGACCGCCGAGCAGATTTAATCGATCCACAAGCTCGCCGTGGAAGTGGCCGGTGAGGCGGTTCGTACACGCGTCTTTGGCTCCAGGCTTGATGACGAAGCACGCGGTGGCGACCTCGATCTGATGATCGAACTGACCGAGCCCGTCACCAACCCCGCGCTTCTGGCGGCCCAACCCTCCGCAAAAGTCTCGCGCACGCTGCACGGCCGCAAGGTCGACGTGCTGATCAGTGCCCCCAACCTCAGGCGCCTGCCCATCCATGACGTCGCCTACCGGGAAGGCGTCTTGCTGTGATCCTGCGGGTTCTCGGTGAAAATCCGGGTGCGGTGATAGACAACCTCGACCGCGCCGAGCGCCTGGCCATCCTCGACTCGGCCGACGAATGGCTGGCCATGCGCAAGATCGGGAATCAGATGGCTCATGAGTACATTGAAGACCTCGACGTGCTCACCAGCGCTCTGCTGACGGGACACGCCTATGTTCCCGTGCTGATTGCCACAGCCGACGCCATGCTTACAGAAGCCGAGCAACGCGGCTGGGTCTGAACGCACAGACCCTCCCTGTAGGAGCCCGATTCATCGGGCGATGACGACGCCCGGCGTTGTCGAAACGCCCCAGATCACCCACCCGCCAATCGCCCGATAAATCGCGCTCCTACACATCCGCAAGCGCCTTGGCACGCCGGCAGGCGCGTTGCCACATCCGCAAACGCATTCCCCAACCCCGACCAACACCACCATCACCCAATCGCACCAATCGCGATAAATGTTACGGCATGGACTCACAGCTCCGCGCATGATTACGCACAACTTGACAACAAAGTCTGAATCCAGCTAAAAGCAAAGCCCCGCCAAACAAACCTACCCGTAAGCCTCTTCTTCCCGCCAAGCTCCCCAGGCCAGATCCAAAGCCAAAGACTCCACCATGACCCGCACCAACAAAATCGCCTTGATCACCGGCGTCACCGGTCAGGACGGCGCCTACCTCGCCGAGTTTCTGCTCAACAAAGGCTACGAGGTCCACGGCATCAAGCGCCGCTCGTCGCTCTTCAACACCGACCGCATCGACCATCTCTACCAGGATCCGCACGAGACCGACCGCAAGTTCATCCTGCACCACGGCGACCTCACCGATTCCAGCAGCCTGATCCGCATCATCCAGCAGGTGCAGCCCGACGAAATCTATAACCTCGCCGCGCAGAGCCACGTCGCGGTCAGCTTTGAAGAGCCCGAATACACCGCCAACGCCGACGGCGTCGGCGCCCTGCGCATGCTCGAAGCCATTCGCATCCTCGGCCTGGAAAAGAAAAGCCGCTTCTACCAGGCCAGCACCTCCGAACTCTACGGCCTGGTGCAGGAAACCCCGCAGAAGGAGAGCACCCCCTTCTACCCGCGCAGCCCCTACGCCGTCGCCAAGCTCTACGCCTACTGGATCACCATCAACTACCGCGAGGCCTACGGCATCTACGCCTGCAACGGCATCCTCTTCAATCACGAAAGCCCGGTCCGCGGCGAAACCTTCGTTACCCGCAAGATCACCCGCGCCATCGCCCGCATCGCCCTCGGCCTGCAGGATTGCCTCTACCTCGGCAACATGAGCGCCCTGCGCGACTGGGGCCACGCCAAGGACTACGTCGAAATGCAGTGGCTGATGCTGCAGCAGGATCAGCCGGAGGACTTCGTCATCGCCACCGGCGTGCAATACAGCGTCCGCCAGTTCGTCGAATTCGCCGCTGCCGAACTCGGCATCACCATCCGCTTTGAAGGCGAGGGCGCGGAGGAGGTCGGCATCGTCGCCAAGGTGGAAGGTGACAAGGCCAAAGCCAAGCTTGGCGACGTCATCGTCAAGGTCGACCCGCGCTATTTCCGCCCCACCGAAGTCGAAACCCTGCTCGGCGACCCGAGCAAAGCGCGTGAAAAACTCGGCTGGACGCCGCAAACCAGCCTGCAGGAGCTGGTCAAGGAAATGGTATTGGCCGACTACAGCTCAGCCAGGCGCGA
>NZ_JAVTWB010000086.1:0-2629 GCF_032229525.1 Accumulibacter sp.
GCCACCTTGACTAGCCAGCAAACCGAGCGCCCGGATCGTCCGTTGAGCGCCAGCATGGTGATTAGCTGCGAGCACGGCGGGAAGCGGATTCCCGTGCGCTATCGTGATTTTTTTCAAGGGCAGCAGCCACTGCTCGACAGCCACCATGGCTTCGATCCGGGGGCCTTGGCGATGGCCAGAGATCTCGCCGCAGCGTTTGCGGCGCCCTTGGCGGTGTCCACGGTCAGTCGCTTGCTGGTGGACCTGAATCGCTCCATCGGCCATCCGCGTCTCCATTCCGAGACTCTCGGCAAGGCTTCGGCCGACCTGCGCCTGGCGATTGTGAACCGCTACTACCAGCCCCACCGGGCACACACCGAAAGCTTGGTCCGGCAGTCGATCGCGGCGCACGGTCGGGTGCTGCACCTGGCCGCGCACAGCTTTACGCCGGAGCTGAACGGCCACCTTCGAAACGCCGACATCGGCCTGCTCTACGACCCGTCTCGACCCGGCGAAGCGGCCCTGTGCCAACGCTGGAAAGCGTCCCTGAAGTCGTCTGGGGTAGCCCTCACGATCCGCCGGAACTACCCCTATCAAGGCCAGGATGACGGTCTCACCACCTGGTTTCGTCGGCATTTCCCGTCGGATGTCTATCTGGGTGTCGAGCTGGAGATCAACCAGAAGCATGTCTTCCGCGCTGGTCGGCATTGGCCCGCGCTGCGCCTGTTGATCGTCGAATCGCTGCGCCGGGCCCTCGCGCTCGATGACGCCGACGTCCGTAAGACGCGTGACTTGTGCGGGCCCCAGCGCTGATGAGACCTGCTTTGCTGCAGCAACCCCCACTGAAGAGCTTTACCCGCCTGGCCACGATGGCCGCAGCAAGCTGTGCGCTGCACTGCGTGCAGCCTGGCGACGTGGCTATCCAGCGGCCCCGGCGCTTGCCCGCGCTGTCGTTAACCGGAGTACCCGCATGAAGATCCGCATTGGCTACGAACTGATCTACGACTGCCCGCAACCGACCCCGATGATCCTGGCCTTGAGCGTGCACTACACGCGGGTCGCGGACATGGTCGTTCCGGATCACCTGGTCGCCGACCCGCCGGTGCCGATCGCGGCCTATCGCGACAGCTTTGGCAACTGGTGCAGTCGGATCGTCGCGCCCAGAGGGCTGCTCAAATTGTCCACCGACGCCGTGGTGCGGGATACGGGGCTGCCGGATGCAGTCGTCGCGGCGGCACGACAGACTCCGGTCGAGGAACTGCCAGACGAAGCCCTGGTGTTCCTGTTGGGCAGCCGCTACTGCGAGACCGATCGCCTCTCCGAAACCGCCTGGCAACTGTTCGGCAATACCCCGACCGGCTGGGGACGGGTGCAGGCGATCTGCGACTACGTGCATCAGCACATCCGCTTCGGCTACGAATACGCACGTTCCACCAAGTCGGCCTGGGAGACCTGGTACGAGCGAACCGGAGTCTGCCGCGACTACGCCCACCTGGCCATTGCCTTGTGCCGTTGCATGAACATCCCGGCCCGCTACTGCACCGGCTACCTCGGCGATATCGGCATGCCGCCACCCTATGGCACGATGGATTTCGCGGGTTGGTTCGAGGCCTATCTGGACGGTCATTGGTATACCTTCGACGCCCGCAACAACATTCCTCGTATCGGGCGCGTCCTCATCGCCCGTGGCCGCGATGCCGCAGACGTGGCTATCAGCAGCACTTTCGGCCCCAATATCCTGACGCGTTTTGAGGTGCGCACCGACGAAGTTGTCGATGCATAGGTTGCGTGAGGGGATGCCGAATCAGGCCCACCTGGAACGTCTGGTGCGTGCGCCACCGCCGCACATGGTCGACAGGCTCACATCGGCCACGCCACAGATCACGAGGCACCAGATAGAACCGGGACCCTTTTACTCCAACGGATCAATCGCTTGGGCGGTGTTTCCTGGAAGCCGAGTTCACGTGACGCGCCTGGCAAGGAGCGCCCAGATGCCGGCGACAGAAAGCAAGGAGCCTCCGGCAAAGTTGAAGCGGCGCTGTGCACGGGTGGAGGAGAGTAGCCGACGAGCAGACGCAGCGAACATGGCGTAGCCGGCGGCGTTGACGGTGGCCAACACAACAAAAGTAGCGGACAGCACCCACAGCTGCTGCGAGACACCTGCGCCGGGGCTGATGAACTGAGGCAGAAACGCTACGAAGAAGACGATGCCTTTCGGGTTGAGGGCGGTGACCATGTACGTGTGCGCAAACAGGCGCCAGCGAGAGCCCGTTGCGGTCGGTGCGCTAGCCAAAGCGCCACCCACGCCGGCACGCAGGAGCTTTACCCCGAGGTAGAGCAGGTACAGTCCGCCGACCGACTTGACGACCGTGAACCAGAAGGCAGATGTGGCAAGCAACGCGCCCAAGCCAAGCAGAGAAAGAACGAGAGCTGTCGAGTCTCCGAGGGCCACCGCAGCGACCAGAGGAATGTTCGCGCGACCGCCGTGCGCGACAGAGTAGCTGATGACCGTGAGAATCGTCGGCCCGGGAATGACGAGCAGCACCGCTGATGCAGCGACAAATGCGAACCACAGCTCAATTGGCATGGTCAGTCCTTGAGGTGGTGCCTAGGTTTGAGGTCAGCAAGTAAGAAAAGCAAGTAAGAAAAG
>NZ_JAVTWB010000087.1:0-14527 GCF_032229525.1 Accumulibacter sp.
AGGCAGTCGATGGGAAAATAGACATGGCGTATCGATCCCATGGGCTCATAAAGCACCTGCCCATAGGTGAGTTCGACCGATTCAAGACTTGTTTGCATGCGCCGATACGCCTGCCTGGGCATGGCGCCAAGCAGGTCGTTGGCGACAGGAAGTTCGTTGTGGGTTGGCATGGTATTCGGCTCCGGTGTTTGTTCCCTTGCGCTAAGACCCAACGGTAGAAGCCTGCAACGGGCATCGGCCCAGGTATGTGCGGCGGCGCACTGACCCGGCGGTTGCCGACGGCAGAGAATTGCTCCGACTGCAGCCGGTATGTTCGCTAGCGAACGGACTCGGTGAGGCGCCAGGTATCCAATCTCATCAGCAGAGCGACATGCCGGCGGATGCCGGCAGGCCCCTGCAAGTCCGGGGCGGATGCAAAGGTCGCCCCGACGGGACGCACGAAAGGAGAAATTGCCATGCTGTACACCATTGCTGTTGTTCTGTTGATCCTTTGGTTGTTGGGACTGGTGAGTTCCTACACCCTGGGTGGTTTCGTTCACATTCTGCTGGTGATCGCAGTCGTGATGTTCCTCGTTGGAGTGATAGGCGGGCGCAGAGCGTAGCGGCCAGGGCAGCCGCTGGGCACCACAAGGAAGCTGTCCATCTCGCCAACAATCAATCGGCGGAGCCAATCGCCGGATTCAGCAAGATGCTTGAGCAAAAGGCATTACCCGATGTGACGCATGGTGGAAGGAATTTTTCACTGGTGGGTCACTTCACAACTCAACCCATGAAGGAACGACCATGAACAGAATCAAAATGACCGCCATCGCAGCAGCGATGACCTTTGCTTTCAGTACCGGCGCGATGGCTGCATCTGGCATGTCGAAGGACGAATACAAAGCCGACAAGAGCAAGATCGCGGCCGAATACAAATCGGCCAAGGCAGCCTGTGGCTCAATGACTGGCAACGCCAAGGACATCTGCGTGGTCGAGGCCAAAGGCAAGGAAGAAGTTGCCGAGGCCGAACTCAAGGCCCGCTACAAACCCGGCGACAAGACCAGCCAAGCGGTGGGCATGGCCAAGGCAGAAGCGGATTACGCCGTGGCCAAGGAAAAATGCGATGACAAGGCTGGCAACGACAAGACGGTCTGTGTGAAGGAGGCAAAGGCCACCGAGACCCAAGCCAAGGCTGACGCCAAGAAGCCGATGAAGCCCACCGTGGCAAACAAGGCTGCCGATGAGAAAGCTGCCGCACCGGTGTCCAAGCAGGAATCCACCGGCGAATATGTCGATGACGCCGTTATCACGACCAAGGTGAAGGCAGCGGTATTGGGCGAGTCTTCGCTGAGTTCCGCCGAAATCAACGTCGAAACCTACAAAGGCACGGTGCAGCTGACCGGCTTTGTCGGATCCCGCGCCGATATCGACAAGGCAGTCCAGGTCGCCAAGGGCGTCAAGGGCGTGACGTCGGTCAAGAACGACATGATCGTCAAGGGCCAACAGTAAGTCAAAACGGCCCCCTGAACCCTGTTTCAGGGGGCGAGCGTGGTTGTTGGCCGCCTGCTATCCAGAACCTGCCGCTCCAATATCCCATGTCCGGCGCGCCATGCGGACGTTGGCGAAATGCCCGCGTTTCCCACAACCGCCCGAGGCCGAAGCTCGGAAGTCCACCCCGCACTGCCCGACGGACAGCACGGTCGTTGCCGATCACGCCACACGAATCGGGATGGGGGGCGTCTGCCGACGCTGTGACGATCGGCAGCGAATCGCAGGTCAGCGAATCGGGCCCGACGCCACCAGACGAAAGCCAACGTTGTCGACGCGCTCGCCGGGGTTGTTCCAGTTACGTTCGGCGCTGCGCACGGCGTCCGGATCGCCATCCCAGGAGCCCCCGCGCAGAACGCGAGCGTCGCCACTGGTATCGGGCTCAATTTTCTCCGGATGCTCATGTTTGTTCAGGCACCACTCGCAGACGTTGCCGGCCAGGTCGAGCACGCCTTCGCTCGAGGTGCCCTGCGGATACGCGCCGACGATCGTGGTCTGTTCGAGTTTGCACTCGCCGGCGTTGTCCCAGGTCTCGTTGATGTTGGCGTAGCCCGTGCTGTAATCGTCGCCCCAGGGAAAGGTGCGGCCATCGCGGCCGCGGGCCGCACGTTCCCATTCCTCTTCGGTCGGCAAGCGCACGGTGTAGCTGAGCTGCTCGCTGAGCCAACGACCGAAAGCCACTGCCTCGTACCAGTTGACGCTGGTGCAGGGTCGTGTCGCTTGCGGCCAGCGCGACTCTTGCGGCTTCGTGCGCTCGATGCCTTGCCACCAGCGCTCGTCGTCATAGCCGCAGGCGTCGATGAAGGGCTGGTAGCGCCGATTGGTGATTGGGTGGCGTGCCATATAGAAAGTCGGCAGCGTGCGACTGTTTCCATCCTGGTAGATGTAGTCGCCACCGGGTATTTCGACCCAGTCGATGCCCGGCAGTGCGCTGGGTGGGGCGGGAGAAGCAGTCATTGGTAGCCGTACTCGCTGGGATTGGTTGGCCGGATCATACCCGCAGTCCTTCTCCTTCTATGCGCGCTAGCGTACCGAGTGAATCGGATTCAAGCCATAACCTTGTGGAAGTGAGCGATGGCTTTGCCTGCAAGACGCGCCCAACCACCATCGCCCCCGCAAGGAGCATTGACCACATGCGGAAGATCTCCAGATTCAATAGACTGGCCATGTTTGCGATGGTCTGTAGCGTCAGCGCGATCGGGTTCACACCCCATGCACGGGCCGTAGGGAGTGCTGAATTGCAGGAACCGGTGTCGTCACGGCATGCCAAGTCCCTAGCCAAGCCCAAGCTTGACCGGTCGGGCCATAAGCGAGTTGGTAGAGCTTCGTTCTATTCGAAGAAATTTGCAGGCAAAAAGATGGCGGACGGTACCGCAATGAAGCCGCACGGTAGCAACGCGGCAAGCAAGACGCTACCGCTCGGCACCACCGCCAAGGTGACCAACATCGACACCGGGCAGAGCGCGGTCGTCACCATTCAAGACCGTGGGCCGTATGTGAATGGGCGGATAGTGGATCTCTCGCCGTCCACGGCGCAGAAGATCGGGATCACGCAAGACGAAGGCGTGGCCAAGGTGGAGGTCGCCCCAATCGCGGTCCCGATGCCTGACGGCAGTGTGAAATCCGGCGTCGCGGCACAGGACGCCAAGACAGACGGGCGCCCCTCCAGCGTTCGAACGAAGTGACGATCTGAGTATGATTTTTGAGTTTCCCGTGTACCCGGCCGTGAACTATCGAGGAGTGTGGAGGCGAGGTGAGGTGAGATCCGGACTCCATGATGCCCGACTCGCCGTCAGGCAAAAGGCCAGGTACGCCACAGGCACCACCGATGGGTACTGACGCGCAAGTGCGACGCTGCATTGGTGCGATAGCGCACAGACTGTGCCTGATTTGGTGGCTAACCTTGCACTTGGATCGGGCCTTTTCTTGGGATCAGTCAAGGCAGTCGCCATACCACCCCTGCCGCAACTTGTCGCTGCGCCAGGTCCTTTCTCGCGAGGACCGCATTCGTGACGGCCCATAGATCATTGAGTCTGCGCCATGTGCGCATCGGAAGCGCTCCTGCGGGGATCCTCTTCGCCTTGCGCATGGCTGCGCGCAATCGCAACAAACTAACCGGGCGTCACCAGGATCAATTGGTCAGCAAGGCCGATGAAGGTGAGTGCACGCCAGCCACTGGCGTCACTGCGCCATGAGCATGACACCCGAGGGGCAAGGACAAGCAGCGAAGTGGTCCCCGATCGACCTGCGGTCCGCAGTGTGGTGGATGTCTCGAACGCCTCTTCCGCGGTCGGCCGTAGTCACTTTCTCCAGATTTCCTATTATTCCTCGCCCGGACGCCCATGCCCCCGCTGCACTGGTTTGGCGCGTCGGGTAAAACGCCGGTTTATCGATGTGTGCGTGAGCATCTTCATGCCGGTCCACCGCTACCATTGCAGGGAGATGGATTGCTCCTGGGAGGGGAATCTGCATGCGACGCCGCCTCCCCGACCCAGCCTGAGCCCCGGCGAGCCAGGCAGCCGTGGGACCGCCGCCGTGAAGAACCCTTGGGGCACCCGGAGTACCGCGAGCGAAGTCGGGCAAGCACACCGCAATCCATCAGGCGAAGAACATGGCGGTGTCGGTTACCACGAGCCCGTCGAGGAGTTCTCCGCTGCGACACGGGGCATGCACAGGGCGATCGTTTCCCTGATGGAAGAACTGGAGGCCGTTGATGGGTACAAACAATGTGCCGATGGATGCAAAGCCCCGGAACTCCAGACCAGCCTCGAGCACAATCGGGACGAGGAAAACGAACATGCATCCATGGTGCTGGAGTGGATTCGGCGCAGTGACCCAAGTTTGTCCAGGCAGCTCAGGGACAACTTGTTCACCGTAAAGCCGATGGCGCACAAATAAGTAGGCCTTCCTGTTGCGGCGGATCGCCCACGAGTGTCCGCAGAAGTCAAGGAACAAGCCCGAGAAGCCAAAAAATGAACGATGCCCCCCCGACCACACCGTGCTCTCATCGAGGATGATCCCGCTGGTGCCGGACTGATCCAGGGAGCGCTCACGGAGTCGGAGGCCGCCCATTTTGTGTCGAATGCTGTCCGCTGTGCGGCGTCGCCAAGGGAGTCCTCCTGCTGGCCACCGAGTGGCCGCCGGCGAAGATCGTCCGCAGCCTTCCTCCCTGCTTTCAGGCTCGCGCCGCCAACATCGAAATCCGGGTCTCTTGGCTGGTCTTCCGGTCATTCGCCGGTAAGGCGGCGCGCTATAACCTATAACCTGCCCATCACCACCAGAACGACCAGGATCAGCAGCACCAAGCCAATGCCACCGCTGGGAGCGTAACCCCATCCCCGGCTGTGTGGCCAGGCCGGAATCACGCCAAGCAGAAGCAGGATGACAACGATCAATAGAATCATTCCCAATGACATTTTCATTTCTCCTAGTAGTAACAGTACGTCGTAGCGGCGCGGCGTTCACGGACATTCATGCTCCGCACTCGTGACGCTTTCCTCGGCGCGACGTACCTTGTCTGCCGATTGTTGCCGCGCTTGCTCCACTATGGCGATGGTCCCCTTCTGGTGCTCGCGGCGACCATCGCCAGCAACATGGCTGACTTCCGCAACCGTCGCCATGTCCTTGATAGCGATCATACGCAGGCGAGGAAAGGCGTCTGTACGTCACCGCACACTGAGGCAGGCGAGCGCTGGAGGCGACCCAAGGGGCGCACATCGAGTACATCGCCAAGGCGCACATCCGCAAGGAAGACGTGGTTGCCACGGTGATCAAACGGCGTGGCGACCCTCCCGGCCTGGTGCATGTCCTCTCCGCCATGGAAGCGTGCAAGGCCTACGAGCCCTGGCACGGTAAGCGCAGCCACCAGACCTTTCTGCGGCACACCTCGGGCAAGTGTCTGCATTGCTACCGCTATTTCATCGACGACACCCTTGGCGTAATCTACCTGCGGGTACCGACCTGGTGCCCGTTCCGGCTCCAGTTCTACTGCAATGGCCACAGTTGGCTGGCGCGTTCCCTGAAGGCGGCGGGCATCGGCTACACGATGGCCGACAACGCGTTCATTCGTCTCGATGACCGGAAACGGGCGCAGCAACTCGCCGATGCTTTCTCGCCGGACACGCATGCATGCCATGCTCGATCGTTACGCGGAGCCGTGCTGCCGGTGCTCGACGCCTTCGGCCAACGCTATCGCAGGAGCTTGATGCAGGTCGCCACCTTCCTGGGCAAGAAGATCACGGCGCAACTAACGCAGGAAATCGGCAGCCGCTTTGCCACCCGTGTCGAAGGCACCTGCGTCAATCATTGTCTGGGCAAGGTGTTGGTCAAGATGTACGACAAGTTCGGGCGCGTGTTGCGTCTGGAGACCACGACCAATGACCTCTCCTTCTTCACGCACCAGCGCAAGTTGGAACATCGGAACGGTCACCTGTCCGGCGAATGGCGCCCCTCAAAAAGACCATCTACAGCCTGATCGATCTGCGGGAAATCCTGCTCGGCTGCAACCGCCGCTACCTGGCATACCTCTCCGCGCTCGACGACTTTTCTGCGGGCGACCGCAACCTGTATCGGCTGACAAGGCCCCAAACCGTAAATGGCCATACGCTCAAGGGCTGCAACTTCTTCGATCGCACGCAGCAAACGCTCCTGCCAGCCCTGCAACGCCCGGGCTTCAATATCAGAGGTGTGCGCTGCGCCGATCTGACGCGCGTCATGCCGCAGGTCTCGGCCCCGGCATGACGCGCTATCTCTGGCGCTTGCGCCAGTTCGGCAGGGCATTTCCAGTCGAGGCTTTTGCGGGGCTGGGTGTTGAGTTGCCAGGCGAAGGCGTCGAGCTCGGTCTGGCTGAACACGGAGACTTCTGTGCCCGTGGGCCGACCTGCAACACGTGCTGCTTGAGTCGAACGACGTCTTTCCGTCCGATGCGCACAACCGTCGATAGTCTGTCGATGCTCCAGAGGCCCGCAGGCAATGCGGGTTTCGACGATGTGCCGCCTTGGTCCCCGCTATGGGTCGACCCGACGCGCCACCAACCTCTCAGGCCCATCGCCGAAAGCCCCCGGGCCGCAATATTAGGCAGCCCGGTGCCATCTGCTTCAGCCAGCCATCGTGTGATACAGGTTGAACAGCCCGATGATGCCGCCGCCGATTACGGTGGACCAGACGAGGTAGGAAATAGCGCTGCTTCCGCTCATCTTTTGCCCCTGTCCCGAGAAGTACATCCCAAGACCGAAGAACACGATCAGATCAAGCACGCCATGCGTGATCCAGTGATGGTATCCGATGGTCGCCATCACATCGTGGACGACTTCGACGTTTTCCTTGAAAAGCATCAGCACGGCGTTGAATATCGCGGCCCAGGCATAGGCTTTGACGTAGCCGCTGGTGCGCGGGTCGAGAAGGTCTTGGTCGGAGCCGGACGTTTGCGGATTGGTCGTTGTCATGATCTCTGCTCCTTCACATTGCCAGTTTCGCGGCGAGGCCCAGCTTATCGCCCATGCTGATCACGGCGCCCGCACCTTCCATAACCAGCGCCAAAAGCACCACGCCGCCCGAGGTCCACAGCACCAGGCTGCGGACGGCCCGGCTCTTCTCCACCGCGCCGGATGTGGCGATCGGCAGAAGAGTGGCAGCCAGCAACGTCAGAAAAAACAAGTGCTCCTTGGTTTCCATGAACAGGCCATGGGCCCAGGGCCAGGGTCCTGCGTTGATCAGCGCCTTGTCTGCGCCATAGTAAAGAACGTAGTACAGACCGGCCGATAAATAGGCCAACCAGATCAACCCACACGACCACATGGCCAACGTGCGCAACCGCGCGACGTTGCCTTCGCGCGCGTTCAACGCTTCGGCAAACACCCAGAGCGCGGCCATCATGCCGAGGACACCAAAGGTGGGGTGAAGCAGCAGTTCATAATTCTTGAACATTTTAGAGGTCCTTTCCATGCGACTGATCGAACTCGGCGCGCGCTGCACACTGCGGGCTGCCCGCAGTGCGCAGCCCTGCTCAAGACTCAGCTGGATCATCCTGCGTTCTTCACAACTCAGGTGTCTGTACGTCAGCGCACACTGAAGCAGGTTTCACCGCCTCTGAGGCCGACGGGCGACGGCAATGGCCCTGTGTACGCTGGCGCACAGACACGATGCCGGGCGAGGCAGAGCATTGCATGCGGACGGATGTCGGCGCTCAAATGTATTTCTTGCTGTCGACCGAGGCAGCGGAATGACGCGAATGCAGTGTCCGGTTGCTCGTCAACACTTATCACGCCGTCGTCGTGTCGGTCGTGATTTCCCCACCATTCACTCGCCCCAGGGAACATGATGAAAACCGAATTGATCGCCCAACAAGAGACCGTCGAAGGCACGAAGCACAAGCTGCTCACGGACATCAGGAGCGTGGTTGACGATGCCGACAACCTGCTGAAGAAAGTGACCACTTCAACCGCCGAGGGATGGGAGGCGGCGCGCACGCAGGTCGGAGCCAAACTGAGCGAAGCCAGATCCCGACTCGACGACGCGCGAATCGCGGTGACCGACAACGCCAGGTCCGTCGCAGGCTCCACTGACGAGTATGTGGCGGACAACCCCTGGAAGGTCGCCGGGGTGGCCTTGGCCGTCGGACTGCTCATCGGCGTTCTTGCCAGTCGCCGTTGATCCCGACGTGGTGATTGCGCCGCTGCCTCTGGCAGCGCCATGAAGGTCATCGATAGGCACTGCCGCGGCGACCGGACATCGCTCTCGTCGCGGTCAGGAGGGGCGAAAATGATCAGCCTGCTCCATAACGCTGGGCTGGTGCGAACGCCTCCCAGACGACGAGAGCTGCCTCCTGTCGGCTTTTTACTTCCCTGCGAAGTGAATGGAGCATCAGCGGGGCGAGGCCCGGAGGAGGCGCCGCGTCGCCACTGAGCGGAGGCGGCGACATGACGCCAGTCAAGCGTCAAGAGCGGGTGATGATGTCGGTCCCGTCGAGAAAGTGCCTGCCGCGGCGATCCGTGCGCCGCGCGTGGCGCTATGCTGCGCATTGCGTTGGTCGGATCAGCAGGCCCTCTACGGCCGGTAATCCTTGTTGCGGTCCTCAAAGCGCCTGATTTGCGCCTCGGCCTCCTCCCTGGTGGTGCCGTAGGTCTCCTGAATTATGCCCGCAAGCTCGACGCGCTTGCCCGCAATCACCACGAGGTGCTCCTCGGTGAGGCTCCGCCACTGCCCTTTTACCTTGCCCTTGAACTGCTCCCAGTTCCCTTCGACGATATCCCAGTTCATGTAAAGCTCCCTGTGGGCGTGACCCGAATAGCTGAATTGCCAATCGCGCATCGTGCGTTACAGCCGGTTTTTCCGCACCAAGGCCTGCGCACAGCGACGGACCGTTAACGACACGGTGCGCCGACTGCACTCACCGGTGGACGGATTGCTAGAAAACGCCAGACGAGGCTACAAGCTTGCGCTCATGACCGGGCGCAGGCTGTACGCTCGCGCACACAGAGCCGCACTCGAGCACCGTCGACCACGGCCGCTATTGGCTTGGCGCGGCGATCAGCAACCCGGCGCGGCGCGAGCCAGTGCTTCCCTGTGCGTGGACCGCGGGCCGTGTGAGCAAGTCATGAATCCTGAGCACGTGACTTCGAGGCTGACGCACGGGCTTGATTTCCTGGTCCGTGCCGACTGGACACCGGCTCAGACCCGCGTCGTAGCCAAACGGGTCGACCATCCGAGTCATCGCATCTGGAACGGCTACGAGTTGACGCGGTTCGACTTTCTGGAAGCCCACAGGGTCGGCGATCTGCTCAAGGCGATTGATGCTTACTACCCTCTCGAGGCCATCATTCGCCTGCTTCTCGACAACCATTCGGCGCACACTTCGAAGGAGACCATGGCTTTCCTCGCCACGCGTCCCGGATGCTTCGCGTATGTGCATCCGCCCAAGCATGGGTCCTCGCTCAATCCCATCGAGTGCGCCTTCTCAGAGATGGCGCGCAGCTTCTTGCGTCACATCCGGGTCGAATCCGCCGACGAACTCAAGGCGCTCGAGCATGCCGACCTGGCCTGGATCATTTGCTGCCTGGGCTTTCCTTGATCAACTGGTCGCGAATCGACAACAGCTCTCTCCTTCGTGCCGCGTTGGTTTCGGGATAGCCCATTTTGAGCGCCTTGAAGGTGTCCAGAACAATTCCGGAAACGATCAGCCGGGCGTTCTTCTTGTCGTCGGCCGGAACGACGTACCAAGGCGCCTGTTCCGTGCTTGTCGCGCCAAGGCAGGCCTCGTAAGCCTGCATGTACTGATCCCAGTACTTTCTTTCTTCGATGTCGGCGACGCTGAATTTCCAGTTCTTGTCCGGATCATCGATGCGTGCGAGAAAGCGCTTGCGTTGCTCTTCCTTCGACAGGTGAAGAAAGAACTTGATGACCCGGGTGCCGTTTCGATAGAGATGGTTCTCCAGGTCCACTATCGAGCGATAGCGATCCTGCCAGGTCGCCTTCTCCTCGATGATTCCTTCCGGCAGCCGTTGACCGAGCAGAATCTCCGGATGCACGCGAACGATCAACACTTCCTCGTAGTAGGAGCGATTGAAGATGCCGATCCGCCCGCGTTCGGGCAGGGATCGCGTGGTGCGCCAGAGAAAATCGTGATCCAGCTCGATCGCGCTCGGGTGCCTGAAGCTGAACACCTGGCATCCCTGCGGATTGACGCCGGACATCACGTGGCGGATGGCGCCGTCCTTGCCGGCGGCATCCATCGCCTGGAAAATCAGCAGCACCGCATAGCGGTTGGAGGCGTAGTGAACACGTTGCAGGGTACTTAGCTCCTGCACGTGTTCCTCGAGTCGCTTGGCGTACTTCTTCTTCGACTTGTACACGGGCTCTACGAGCGTTGGCCATTTTTTGAGATTGACCGGTTTTCCTTCCGGTACGCGGAAATCACGGGAATCGATTTTGCTCTTCATTATTTCCTCTGCTCCTTCAAGGTCCGCACCGAAGCTACTTTTCTGTCGATAAGGCTTCAAATCCGGAGGTCACATCGAACAATTCTTCGTCGATACTGCTTTGACGCAGGCGGTGGAAGCTGCCGTTGAACGTTTCCAGCAATTCATCGATATTCTTGTCAGCGCGCTGCATCGCCGCCAGTCGGCTGGCGTTTTCGCTGGCCAGGGATTCGGCGCAGGCCCGGAACAGCGAGACGAAGAGATATTCGCGGATCAGCGCGCGCAGGATCGCCGTGTTGTCGCCCTGGTCTCCGAGTACCTCGGGCAGATTCCTGGTCGGCCACGGCAGTTCGGCCAGATCGCGCCGCCAGGTGTCGTCCAGCGGCAGCAGGCGCTGAGTGACGGGTTCGAAGGCCGCGCCGGCGATCGGGCGGTTGTAGAACAGGTGAAGTTCGCCGCCGTCATCCGCGTCGTGGTGCGCCTCGCTCTCGATCAGTATCTGCCCTGCCAGCGGGGTAATGCCGTCAATCGAAGTCGGCACGGGGAAGCCGCCTGCTGGCGCTAGTCCGGCGTCCGACAGACGCCCGTATACGCGCTCGCCGACCGCCCAGACCTGAGGCTTGCCGGGCAGCGCGGCCAGCTTTGTTAGCGCGAAATCCGCTACCACGTCATTGAAGCGCCCCACCAGGCCCTGATCGGAACCGAAAACGATTGCCCCCACGGTGGCCGTATCGGCGTGGCCTTTGCGTGCGGGTACCGCCGCGGCCCGAGCACTCTTACGGAAGAGGATGCTCAGGCCCAGTTCGACTGTCCGGTGGTAGTCGCCCAGGGCATGCACCGATTGCTCGTACTGGCTGATGCTGGATGCGGCCAGGGCCTTCATGGTGCGCACGACGGACTGGAGTTCTCCGGCGCTGTCGATCTTACGGCGCAGGCTTGCCGTGGTATCGCTCATTACTCCTCCGCGAGCGTCGATCCGGGTCGGGACAAATCGGCCGGATGCCGCTTTTGATTGCGCTGCTTGCCGAGCGTGCTGTCGATCACCCTGGTCAATTTTTCCAGGGCACCTGCGGTCGCCTCTCTCAGGGTCGACGCGTGATGCGTGACGGCAAGCGGGGCACAACCGCCAAGGCGGACCTCCATCGTGCAGCGCTTGTCGTCGGGTCCGCTCTTGCCGCCGTTTTCATCGCTGAGGTGAACCTCGACCCGCGTGATGTGGTCACTTTGTCTATTCAGCCCGGTCTTCACTGTGTCGCTGGCCCAGACGGACAACACCTCGTGACCTTCGATGTTGTGGGCGGCATTAACTTGTATCTGCATGGGTTTTGTTCCTGTCGTGATGATGAATGCTGCGCTACCGGTCGGCTAGTCGCTACTTTTCATCTGCGGGCTTGGGTTCGCTTTCCGCTGGTGATTCTGGCGCGGGCTGGAAGGGGGCAAGCGCCTGGCGGGCGATGTCGATGATGGCCTGGCGATCTTCATCGCTTAGCTTGTCGGCGGTGTCGAAGCGCGCAGAGACCTCTGTCGGAATCTTCGCGGCCGCCTCCTGGGCAGCGTTTTCGGCATCCTTCATTTTTTCCAGCGGCACGGTGTCGAACAGTTTTGCACTCAGTGCCAGCAGGACGGCGATCTGGGCGGGCACTGGCACTGGGGCGAATTCCGGCTGCTGCAGACAGGAGCGGATGCGCTTGCCGTGCTCGAGAGTCTTGCGCGTGTCGTCATCGAGGCGGGCGCCAAAGCGGGAAAACGTTTCGAGTTCCTCGAACTGCGCATAGGCAAGCTTGAGGTCGCCCGCCACAGCGCGGTAAACGGCGCGTTGTGCCTTGCCGCCGACGCGTGATACGGATTTCGCCACATCGACAGCGGGCAACACGCCCAGCTCGAACAGGGACGGCGAGAGGTAGATCTGCCCGTCGGTAATCGAAATGAGATTGGTCGGAATATAGGCGGAAATATTCTGCGCTTCGGTCTCGATGATCGGCAGGGCAGTGAGCGAGCCGCCGCCGCGTTCCTCGGAGAGATGTGTCGCCCGTTCCAGCAGCCGCGAATGGATATAGAAGATGTCACCGGGAAAAGCCTCACGGCCGGGGGGGCGGCGCAGCAGTAGCGAGAGCTCGCGATACGCACGCGCATGGTGGGTGAGGTCGTCATAGACGATCAGCACGTCGCGTCCCGCTTCCATGAAATGCTCGGCGATGCTGGTCGCGGCGTAAGGTGCGATGTAGGCGAGGCCGGGTGGGTCGTTGCCCTCGGTGACGACCACGACGGTGTAGTCCATCGCGCCCTGTTCCTGCAGGTTGGCAACAAGCTTGGCCACGGCGGAAGCGCGCTGGCCGATGGCGCAATAAACGCACAGGATGTCCCGGCCGCGCTGGTTGAGGATGGTGTCGAGCGCGATCGCGGTCTTGCCGGTGCGGCGGTCGCCGAGGATCAGCTCGCGTTGACCTTGGCCGATCGGAATCAGCGCATCGACCACCTTGAGCCCGGTCTGCAGCGGTACGGTTACGGGCGCGCGATCCATGATCGCCGCCGCAGGGCGTTCGATCGGCAGGCGTGCGGTCTCTGCTATCGCTCCCTTGCCGTCGAGAGGCTGGCCGAGCGGAGTGATGACGCGGCCGAGCAGTGTGTCACCCACCACCACATCCATCACCCGGCCCGTGCGTTCGACCGCGTCGCCTGCTTGCAGCTTCGCGTAGTCGCCGAGCAGGACGACACCAATGTCGTCCTCATCGACGTTGAAGGCAATGCCGAAAATGCCGCGGGGAAACTTCAGCAATTCCTCGAAGCCGACGCCGGGCAGGCCGGAGACGTGAGCGACGCCGGTGGAAACACTGCTGACGGTGCCGCTTTCGCGCGGGGTCAGCTGCGGTGCAAAGGCTTCACGCGCCTTGCCTATATCGGCAAAGGTCTGGTCGAATACGCTCTGCAAGGTCTCGGGGGCTGAATTCATTGCGGCGTTGCTGCGGACTTCGATTGTTTCGGCTCGGGTTTGACTTTGACCCCAGTTTTAGCGTCGGGCTGGTCATTTTTTTGCAGCAGTTCGCCCACGCTCCGTTCCAGCGCAGTGAGGTAATCGGCAATAGTCCACGCTATTTTCTGCCCGCCGGCGTTGAGTTCGACGCCGCTGACCAGGTCCGGCGCGGTTTCGAAGCGGACGTGGATATCCGCCGAGAACGTCTCATTGATCGCTTTTTGTATCTTCGTCTGCGAACCCTCGGGCAGGTCAAACGCGCTGCGCAATGACGCCTGCTCGGAGGCCGTCTTGAGCGCCTTGGCGAAAGCTGCCTTTGCCTCGTCGGACACCGCCCGCAGACGGTCGATGAAGACCTCGCCGATGCGTTCTTCAAGGCTTGCGCCGGCAAGATCGGTAAGTGCTTTTCTCGCGATGGCAAACACTTCGTCCTGTGTTTTGCGACTGATGGTCTTGCTCAGGTTGCGCGCGTCGCTGAGCAGTGTTTCCCGGCGCTTGGCGCTCAATGCATCGGCCGCCTTGCGCGCCTCATCGAACAGGCGCTGGCGTTCTGTCTTCGCCTCTTCGGTCGCCTTGGTCAACAGGGCTGCGCGCTGCTGGTCGAACTGGTCGTTCTTGTGCAGGAACTCATCGCGCTCATTTTTTGCCTCGGTTTTTTTCGCAGCGGCATCGGCGAGTTTGGCGGCGATCCGCTTCTCGCGGGCATCAATGGCGTGAAGAATCGGCTGGTAAAGAAAGCGCTTCATCAACCACACCAGGATGAGGAAGTTGAGCGCTTGCGCGCCGACCGTGAACCAGTCGATCAGCATGGCTTACTTTCCCGCGCTCTGGGCGATGACGTGATTCCAGAACGGGTTGGCGAAAATGAGGATCATCGAGACCACGAAGCAATAGATGGCCGTGGATTCGATCATCGCCAGACCGACAAACAGCGTTCGGGTGATGGTTGCGGAGGCGTCGGGCTGCTGCGCCAGCGACGTGAGCGCGGTGGCAACCGCCCGGCCTTCGCCAAGCGAAGGTCCGATGACCCCGACCGCGATGGTGATGCCGGCGGTGATGATCGATGCCACTGCAATGATGGTCATGCTGTCCATGGATGTTCCTTTGCTCTCTT
>NZ_JAVTWB010000088.1:0-14446 GCF_032229525.1 Accumulibacter sp.
CCGGATTCACGCTGGTCAAGGGCGATCTGAACGGCATCGTGCGGGCGCGCCGCCTGTCCCGGGCCACCATGCGCAATATCAGGCAGAACCTGTTCTTCGCCCTGGTCTACAACGCCGCCGGGGTGCCGGTCGCCGCTGGTATCTTGTATCCCTTCCTCGGCATCCTGGTGTCTCCCATGTTCGCCGCCGCGGCAATGAGCCTGTCGTCGATCTCGGTGATCAGTAACGCTTTGCGGCTGCGCAGGATCTCTATCTGACTCGAGGGAGCAAGAAATGCCAACTGAAACCAAAGTAAAAGATGTGGTGTGCGGCATGATGGTCGAGCCCGATAGTTATCGCTTCCGCTATCAGGGATAGTGACTATGCGTTCTGCTCAGCGCAATGTATCGAGCGTTTCGAGGCCCATCCGCACTTGTATGTTGGCACGCCGGGTCATCCCGCGCCGAAGAAACAGGGCGCTGGCCAAAATGGTTGGTCAATCTTGCGCTGTGGTTGAACAGACCATTTGGTGTGAGCATGGACTTGGCCAAGCGTCGTCCCAGGGATCACCAGCGGACGTCGCCGTGCGATTCCCATTGGCCCGGATGGCCAATGGATCTCCCTGGAAGACGCTACCCGTGCGTCGGCTGCTGTACGGCGGGGCTTATTTGCAGCCGCCAAGACCACCGCTTCGGGCTGTGACGCCGATACCGGGATGGCGTGCCAGAGTTCCATGACAAGTGTTACGTCCGCCGCTCACCAACAATTACAGGAATGTAATCCGGGCGTCAGCCTGCTGTGCGGGCAAATTACGCAGAATGCGCCACCCGACTCCTCGTGCCAGTTCAACCAACCTCCCGGAACAGAAGCCTGCCATGAAGCCATTTCGCCTCCTCCTCGCGCTTGCCCTCGTGTCGGCCGCCCAGGCATTCGCCCAGGACGCCCCGCGCGTCGAGGTTTTCAAGAGCGCGTCTTGCAGTTGCTGTGGCGGCTGGGTCGAGCATCTGCGCGAAAATGGTTTCGAGGTCAGCACCCACGATATCGAAGACGTACCAGCAAACCGCGAGAAGCTGGGCATGCCCGAGAAATTTGGCTCGTGCCATACGGCAACGGTCAACGGCTACGTGCTCGAGGGTCACGTGCCGGCCGCCGATATCAAGCGCTTGCTCAAGGAGAAGCCGCAGGCCCTGGGGCTCGCGGTGCCCGGAATGCCGGCCAGCTCGCCCGGGATGGGCGGCAGCCCGGTTCCCTACGACAGCTTGCTGGTCAACGGCAACGGTTCCAGCCGCGTTTTTGCCAAGCACTGAGCGACCGCAATCGATGCATAGCCGCACGCTCCGAGCCCTACCATGACGGCTGTGCGCTGGCCACGACGGCTGGCGGCTGGCCTCCTGCTCGCCGGGCTGCTGAGCTTGCCCGGACTGGCCGCTCCTGTGCAGGCGCAGGAAGGCAGCCTGGCGTTCTGGCTGGAACAGGCGTGGCTGAGAAATCCGCAGGCGAAGTCGCTGGACTCCCGCGAGGGCGAAGCACGCGCGGCGCAAGAAGTCGCTGCCGGTCTGACGCCGGAGCCGGGGTCGGTCAGCGTCGGCGCGCTCAACGACCAGCTCAACAGCAATCGCGGCAAACGCGAGGTCGCCGTCGAGCTGAACACTTACCTGTGGCTGCCGGGACAGAAGGCCGCGCGTGAAGCTGAGGCCGAGAGCCGTTTTGATGAAGTCGGCGCCAGGCGCAACGCGCTGCGCCTGGCGATCGCCGGCGAGCTGCGCGAGGCGTGGTGGACCCTGGCCGCCACGCGCAATACCGCCTCCCTGGCGGCACGGCGCCTGCAGACCGCGCGCGCCCTGGCCAGCGAAGTGCAGCGTCGCTACCAGGCCGGCGATCTGTCGCGGATCGACGCCAATCTCGCACAAATGGAAACGCAGGCGGCCGAAGCCGATTGGATCGATGCCGACAGCGCGCTATTGCAGGCCGAGCACGCCTTTCGTGCACTCACCGGGGCACCGGCGCCGTCGTCGATCAGCGTCGAACAGCCGGCGACACCAGACGCTGCTGGCGTCAGTCGCTTGTTGCCGGCGACGCACCCGCAACTGACCGCCGCCGCCGCCGCCTCGCGCAGCGCCCGGGCCAAGGTAAAAGTTGCCGAAGAGTCGCGCCGCGCCGCGCCGGAAGTGAGCTTGATCGCACTTCGCGAACGCGCCGACTTCAGCGAATCGTATTCGGACAGCGTCGGCATCCGACTGAAGATTCCCTTTTCTTCGGGTGCTCTGGTGCGCCGCGAAAGCTCGGCGGCACAGGCCGAGGCCGACCAGAGCGACGCTGAAATGCAGCGCGTCGAGAAGCGCATCGAGCTCGACGCCGCGCGCGCCCGACAAGCCTTGCAGGCCGCCGAACGGCAGTACGCACTCGCCGAACAGCGGCACACGCTGAGCGCCGACAGCCTGCGCCTGGCCGAAAAGAGCTTTGCCCTGGGCGAAGCCGACCTGGCGATGCTGCTGCGCATCCGCGCCGCCGCCTACGACGCCGACACTTTTCTAGGCCGCCAGCGGATTGCCCGCGCGGCGGCTATTTCGCGCCTCAATCAAACCCTGGGAGTGCTGCCGTGAGAGTGCTGTCGTGAAGCAGCTTCTGGCCACCGCCTTGCTGGTAATCGCGTTTTCGGCCTTTGGCCACGGTGGCGAAGATCACGGCGCACCGCCACCGGCGCTCAGCCAGAGCGTCGCGCCACGCGCGAGCGCCGCCACCGCCGACTTTGAAGTCGTTGCCGCGCTCGAAGACCAGAAATTGGTGGTCTATGTCGATCACTTCGCCAGCAACCAGCCGGTGACCGGTGCCAAGGTCGAGGTCGAGGGTGATCTGGCCGGTGCGCAGGGCGTCGCCAGCGAGACCTCACCCGGCACCTACGTCATCGCACTCGCCGCCAACTTTCCGGCGGCCAGACATCCGCTGACGATCAGCATCGAGAGCAGCGACAACGCCGACCTGCTATCGCTGCTGCTCGATACGTCGCAGCCGGCAAGTAGCGCCGCGGCGCACAGCCACGACTGGAGCGAGTGGACGGTATGGGTACTGGCCGCCGCGCTGCTGCTCGCCGGCGCCGCCCTGCTCGTGCTCCGGCGCCGCCGGCAACACCGATAATCTCCGAGAGGCCACCGACAATGAACTTTCGCCGCATTCTCGCTGCCGCGACGCTGGCTTGCCTGGCCAGTGCCGCGCTGGCGCATGGCGACGAGGATCACGGCCAGGTCACGCAAAAAGCAGCGTCGGCAAGCGCGGCAAAGGCAGGTGCCACGGCAAGCGTGCGCCACACCACGTCGCCGCAGCGCCTGCCCGACGGCAGCCTGTTCGTGCCCAAGCCGCTGCAGCGCCAGATCGGCGTGCGCAGCGAACAGGTCGTCATCGGTCCGCTCTCGGCTTCGATCGAACTCAACGGCCAGGTAATCGCCGACCCGGAGACCGGCGGTCGCGTGCAGGCGACGTTCGCCGGCAGTGTCGAACCCGGCCCCAAAGGCATGCCGGTTCCCGGCCGAAAAGTCACCAGGGGCGAGATCCTGGCGTACCTGCGCCCGGTCAGTAGTGCCATCGAACGGGGCAACCAGAAGGCGCAGCAGGCCGAGTTGGCGGGCCAATTGGCGATTGCCGACGCGCGCGTGCGACGGCTCGAGGAGCTCGAAGGCGCGGTGGCGCACAAGGAAATCGAAGCGGCGCGCATCGAACGCAGCGCGCTGCGCAAGCGCCTGGCCGCGACCAGCGCCAGCATCGACAGCGCCGAGCCCTTGCGCGCGCCGGTAACGGGCGTGATCAGCGCCAGCCGCCTGGTCGCCGGTCAGGTCGTCGATGCCAAGGAAATCCTCTTCGAGATCATCGACCCGTCACGCCTGGCGGTCGAGGCTCTGGCCTACCAGGCCGGCATCGGCGCGACGCTGATTTCGGCCAGCGCGCTGTCCGAGCAAGGCGCGCTGGAACTCGCTTTCGTCGGCGGCGGCCGACAGATGCGCGAACAGGCGCTGCCGCTGCTGTTCCGGATCGTCACGCCGAACTCGATGGTCGCCGTCGGGCAACCACTCAAGGTGATCGTTCGTACCGCGCACGAGATCGCCGGCGCCGCCGTGCCGCGTTCGGCGCTGACCCGCATCGGCGCCGGCGAGACGGCGGTCTGGGTGCATACCGACGCCGAACGTTTTGTCGCCCGCCGGGTGCACCCGCAGTCGCTCGATGCCAACAGGGTGGCGATTGTCGACGGCCTGCACGACGGCGATCGCGTGGTCGTCGAGGGCGCCGGCCTGTTATCGCAGGTACGCTGACATGTTCGAACTGATTATCCGCGTCAGCCTCAAGCAGCGGCTGATCGTCCTTGGCATCTCACTGTTGCTGATCATCTACGGCGCGATCACACTGCGCCAGATGCCGGTCGATGTCTTCCCCGACCTCAACAAGCCGACGGTGACGCTGATGACCGAGGCCGGCGGCATGGCGCCGGAGGAAGTCGAGCAGCTGGTGACTTTCCCGATCGAATCGGGGATGAACGGCATGCCGGGGGTGACGCGCGTGCGTTCGGTCTCGGGCATCGGCCTGTCGATCATTTATGTCGAATTCGAGTGGGGATCGGACATCTACCGCAACCGGCAGCAGATCGCCGAGCGCCTGAATCTGGTGCGCGATCAGTTGCCGCCGGGGATCGTCCCGCAGCTCGGGCCGATCTCGTCGATCATGGGCGAGATCCTGCTGATCGCCATCCCCGCCGACCCCGCCAGGGTCAGCCCGATGGCCGTTCGCGAGTACGCCGACTGGGTGATGCGGCCGCGACTGCTGACCATTCCCGGCGTCGCCCAGGTGATCCCCATCGGCGGCGAAGTGCGCCAGTACCGGGTTGAACTGCGTCCCGCACAGCTACAGGCGCTGGGCGTCGAACGCGAGAAACTGGAAGCCGCGCTGCGTGATTTCGGCGCCAACACCAGTGGTGGCTTCCTTGAAGTGCAGGGCCGCGAATATCTGATCCGCCAGATCGGCCGCAGCTCGCGCATCGAGGACCTGCAGAACCTGGTGGTGACCGTCCGAAATGGCCAGTCGATCGTCCTCAAGCAACTGGCCGACGTCAAGCTGGCGCCGGCGATCAAACGCGGTGACGGCAGTTTCCAGGGCAAGCCGGCGGTGATTCTGTCGGTGCAGAAGCAGCCGGCCGCCGACAGTGTGTCGCTCACCCGCGAAGTCGAGAAAGCCATCGACGAGCTCGCCAGGAGCCTGCCCGAAGGCATCGAAGCGCCGTCGTTCCTCTTCAAGCAGGCCGATTTCATCGAGCACTCGGTGAACAACGTCGCGGAGGCACTGCGCGATGGGGCGATCCTGGTTGCCGTAATCCTTTTCCTGTTTCTGCTCAACGTGCGCACGACGATTATCTCGCTGATGGCCATTCCGGTATCACTGCTGGCGACGGCGCTGGTCTTTCGCTACTTCGGCCTGTCGATCAACACCATGACCCTGGGCGGCCTGGCGATTGCCATCGGCGAGCTGGTTGATGATGCGGTGGTCGGCGTCGAGAACGTCTTGCGGCGCCTCAAGCTAAACCGCGCCGCCAGCACGCCACGGCCGGTGATCGAGGTGATCGCCGCCGCCACGCTGGAAGTGCGTTCGGCGATCGTCTACGCGACGGTGATCATCGTCCTGGTGTTCGTACCGCTGTTCGTCCTGCCGGGAATCGAGGGCCGTCTGTTCACGCCGCTCGGCGTCGCCTACATCGTCTCGATCCTGGCCAGCATGATCGTCTCGGTGACGCTGACGCCGGTGATGGCCTATTACCTCTTGCCACAAATGAAGCAACTGCACGCCGGCGACAGCCCGCTGGTGATCTGGCTCAAGCGCGCCGACGCGCGCCTCCTGCACTGGTCCTTCGCGCGTGCGCGCGGCCTGCTGTTCGGCGCGCTGCTGCTGGTGCTGCTCGTTGCGGCGAGCGTGCCGTTCTTCCCGCGTTCCTTCCTGCCGCCTTTCAACGAGGGCACGCTGACCGTCAATGTGCTGCTCAACCCGGGCACCTCGCTGAGCGAATCGAACCGCATCGGCACGCTCGCCGAGCAACTGGTCGCCGACGTTCCCGAGGTCACCAAGGTCGGCCGGCGGACCGGGCGCGCCGAACTCGACGAACACGCCGAGGGCGTGCACTACACCGAGATGGACGTCGATCTCAAGGCTTCCGATCGCGGCCGTGCCGAAATCATTGCCGACATCCGGCAGCGTCTCGGCACGCTGCCGGCGGCGTCCAACGTCGGGCAGCCGATCTCGCATCGGCTCGATCACCTGCTCTCGGGCGTCCGCGCCCAGATCGCGCTGAAGATCTACGGTGACGACCTCGACACCCTGCGCGGCCTGGCCGCCGATCTACGCGGACGGCTGGCGCAGATTGCCGGGGTGACCGACCTGCAGATCGAGAAGCAGGTGCTGATTCCACAGGTGAAAATCCACCTCGACTACGAGAAGGCGGCGCGCTACGGCGTCGCTCCCGGCAATCTGCTGCGCAGCCTCGAACAAATGATCGAGGGCGAGCGGATCACCGAGATCGTCGAGGGCAACCGCCGCTTCGACCTGCTGGTACGCCTGCCGGAAAGCGCGCGTGGGCCGCAGGCGCTGGCCGATCTGCTGATCGAGACACCGACCGGCCACGTACCGCTGTCGAAAGTCGCCGCCGTCGAGGAAAGCGATGGCCCGAACCAGGTCAGCCGCGAGAATTCACGGCGCCGCATCGTTCTTTCGGCCAACACCGACGGCCGCGACATGTCGCAGGTGATCGCCGACATCCGCAGCGAACTCGCCGCCAAACCGCTGCCCGACGGCTATTTCACCGCGCTCGAGGGCCAGTTCCAGGCGCAGGAACAGGCCGCGCAACTGATCAGCGTGCTCGCCACGATCTCGCTGACGATGATCTTCATGGTCCTCTACAGCCGCTACCGTTCGACCGCACTGACGCTGATCATCATGGGCAACATCCCGCTGGCGCTGGTCGGCAGTGTGATCGCGTTGTGGATTTCCGGGCAACCGCTGTCGGTCGCCGCACTCGTCGGTTTCATCACCCTGACCGGCATCGCCACCCGCAACGGCATCCTCAAGATCAGTCACTACATCAACCTGTGTGCCTTCGAGGGCGAGGCCTTCGGCCAGCACATGATCGTCCGCGGTTCGCTGGAGCGTCTGACACCGGTGCTGATGACCGCGCTGGTGGCGGCTTTCGCGCTGCTGCCGCTGCTGCTTTCGGCCGACGCACCGGGCAAGGAAGTGCTGCACCCGGTGGCGGTGGTGATCTTCGGCGGACTGATCAGTTCGACGCTGCTCGACAGCCTGCTGACGCCGCTGATGTTCTGGATGTGGGGCAAGCCGGCGCTGGAACGTCTGCTCGCTGCCCATGACAGTGAAAGTTTTTAAACCGCTTCTGAACCCATTGAACCCATTGCACCGATAAGGAGTTTCCCATGCCGCAGATCAAAGCCCTGATTCTCGCCGCTGCCACCAGCGCCTTCATGCTCGCCAGCCAGCCCTTGCTGGCACACTCCGACGAGCATCTTGATAGCCAGAAAGCCCCCAACGGCGGCCAGCTGCGCATGGCCGGGCCTTACCACTTCGAATTGGTGGTCGCCGGCGACGGCAAGGAGACCAAGGACAGCGCGCTCGTCGTCCATGTCAGCGACCACGTCGGCGCCAAGGTCGCCACGGCCGGCGCGACCGGTACGGCAACGATCCTCGCCGGCAAGAACAAGTCCACTGCGACGCTGACACCCGACGGCGACAATCGCATGAAAGGCACCGCAAAATACGCGTCGACACCCGACATGAAGGTCGTCGTCTCGATCACCCTGGCCGGCAAGGCGGCCGAGCAGGCGCGCTTTACGCCGCTGGCGGTGAGCCACTGAGATCGGTCGCGGCAGAAAACGGCTAGCGTCGGGGTCGCCTGAGAAAACGGAAAATAGAGCACGATACGAGAAAGCCGGCAAGAGCAGCTCCCTTGATCGTCAATCTGGAAACTCGCTCACGAAACAGGAAAAATCGTACGCCAAGGCCAGTTAACCGAGCTGCGTGTGCCGTTCATGCCGCGGCGTGCCGAACTGGCGGTTGTCAGGCCACCCTGGCGTAGCTCATCTCCTCGCTCGCCGGACCTGCCGCCGACGATGAAGCCCGGGCAAGCGGACAGCGCGACGTGCAATCGCCGGATTTTGGTCATCCTGTGAGCTTGATCGATGCGACAATTCATTCACGGCACAGAGGACAACGTGCGGTGGCCGAAACGTCGTCGCCGAACCCCACTGCAAGACCCGAATCGTTGCTTGCCGCCTGGATGTTTGTCCGCGTCGACGAGAGCCATGGTCGCTGCTATCCCGCAGCGGAGTGCGATGACCTGCGGCCTGCCGGGCCTTGCAACTTCGCATAAGGATGGATCATGGAACGCACCCAACGCATTGCCCGGATCAACGCCCTGCTCAGCCGCCCCCAGGGCGCGTCTCTCGCCCAGATCATGGGCCAACTGGAAGTCTCGGGCGCCACGGTCAATCGCGACCTCCAGATGATGCGCGACGAGATGAACGCACCCATCGCCTGGGATCGCGACGAGCGCGTGTATCGGCTCGAGCCCAATGGCAACGCCGGCCCGACCTACATGCTCCCGGGCCAATGGTTCACGCCGGCACAGGCCTATGCCTTTCTGACATTGAACAACATGGTCGAGAAGATTGCGCCCAATGTCTTTGGACCATTTCTCGAGCCGATGCGGGGTTTGCTGAAACAGATGCTTTACGACGCTCGCTTCGATCTCCACGGACTCGACCGCAAGATAGAGATCGACATGCCCAACATGCCTGCCATCGGCGATCTCGATTTCTCGAACCTCCTTGAGGCGCTGATCCATGAGCAGCCAGCGCGATTCGTCATCAAGACCTCTTCGGGCCTCGAACACACGCTGTCCGGCACACCCCAGAAGCTGCGCATCACAGCGTCGGGATGGAGCGTAGAGGTTCGACATTCATCGGCAGCTGAACCGGTCAGCGTCAACGTCGCGGATATCCAGAAGGTCATGTTGGCAACCGAGAGCAACGAGTGAGCAGCTGACCGGCCGGCCAGGTATCCCGGCCAAGCCACCGCGCCTTGGCAACTTGACTCTCTCATCTGGTGAGGCAGCGATGGCTCAAGCTCGCCTGACCGCTTCGACTGGAGATTCATGATGAACGATACCCACCGCACTACCCTGCAACTCCAGCCGGCAGGCGCGACGCAAGAGGTGGCCGGCGAACTGCCGATTCCCATCTTTTACAGCCCGGCCATGGTTGCCGACAGCGAAAGCTTCTCGCCCAGCGCGGGAAAGCCCGCCCTGGTCATCGAATCCTGGCAATCCCTGGGCCTGCCGCTTCAGATCCGTGCGCCACAGCCGCTCAGCGTCGAACAGTTTGGTGTGATCCATGACCCCGAGTTCGTCGCCGACGTGCTCGGCGGCCGGCGCGCCAACGGCTTCCGCAACACCTCACCCGCCGTGGCCGCCACCCTGCCCTGGACCAGCGGCGCCATGCTCGCCGCAGCTCGCGAGGCCCTGACCAACCGCGTTGGTGCAATTGCGCCCTGCTCCGGCTTCCATCATGCGGGCTTTGCCTTCGCCGGTGGCTTCTGCACCTTCAACGGCCTGATGGTCACTGCGGCGACCCTGCTCGCCGAGGGGCGAGTCAGCAAGGTCGGCATCCTTGACTTCGACCAGCACTGGGGCAACGGCACGCACGACATCATCGAGCGTCTGCATCTGGAGAGCCAGGTCCTGCATTACAGCCCGACCGGGGACTTCGGCCGCCCGGCGCGGGCGGAGGCTTTTCTTACGTGTATCCCGGCGCTGCTTGATCGCTTCCAGGGCTGCGACCTGATGCTCTATCAGGCCGGGGCCGACCCCCACATCAACGACCCCCTGGGCGGCTGGCTGACCACCGACCAGCTTTGGCGGCGCGACCGGATGGTGTTCGACGGGCTGCACCAGCGCCGCATCCCCGTCGCCTGGAACCTGGCCGGGGGCTACCAGCGCGATGGCGCGGGCAGCATTCGCCCGGTGCTGGACATTGACGACAACACGCTCGTCGCCTTTGTCGAGGCTTATGGCCGGGCATCCATTGCCGAGGCGCCATTCCTGGGCCAGGAGGCTGCCTGAGGTGGTCGCCATTCAGCCCGAGCGTCCGGCCCGGAAGGCGGCGATCTCGCCCTGCGCACCCGTGCGATCGCGCTTGAGGAGTATCGCTACGTGGCTTCGACGACCACGTCGAGTGTCCAGCGGCGCATCGTGCCTGGTCGACTTCGAGCGGATCCAGGCGGTGGCGGAGGGCTTCGGCGTCAACAAGTGAGGAAACACGGTCAGGTTCTGGCACGAAACACGGTTTGATCCACCGCCTGCAGAGGAAACGGATCGGGCGGATTTGATCCGGATTGCGCGCCCGCCCTATCGGCAGAGTCGCTAAACAGGAGATTGAAATGGATCGACGTAAATTCACAAAAATCGCAGCGGCGCTGGCCGGCCTGCTTGCTGCACCGTTCCGCGTATCTGCCGCGAGTCATCAGCTTCCCGGCCAGCAAGAAGGCCCGCCGCCGAAGATCACCCGTCTGCGGATCGGCACCTGGCAGACCGCAGACCTGCGACGAGCCAACCGCATCGCCTGCGAAGCCGGCCAGCCCCAGCCCTGGCCTGACCCGCCGGACGACAAAAACAACTACTGGGCCGAAGTCATCAAGGATGGCGACCGGCACCTCTATCGGGTTGGCGAAACCGCGGTCGAAATCAGCGACCATGAGTACGAGCGCGTGTTGGCCAATCCCAATACGTACTACTTCTCGCAAACCTTGAAGGTGCACGTCAGGCTCGAGCGCAAACGCGACGGAATGCCTGCACTGCTCTAACGCACAAAGGCCGGAAGAGCAGCCTCCTGGCGGCTTTTTCATCTCCGCCAAGCGCTTCCGGGGACATGTTCGTGCGGTTCACTTTTTCTGGTGGCTCATCCTGCGAGCCTGCCGCTGGCTATCCTGTACTCATCTGCCGGCAATGGCGCCGGACGAACAGGAGACCCGATGCCCGACACCAACATCCCCCAGATTCTCATCCAGCCGCTCAAGCCGGCGCTGATCGCTGGCGTAGGCCAGAAGCTGCCGGTCCTGATCCGCGTTCAGGCGCCCGATCCGGTGGCCAGCGAAAAGAAGGCGCGCAGGCCCTATCACCTCGCCCTGGTCATCGACCGTTCCGGCTCGATGTCCGGACAGCCGCTGGCTGAAGCCGTGCGCTGTGCCAAGCACATCGCCGACCAGCTGGAGCCGACCGACGTCGCCGCGCTGGTGGTCTTCGATGAGCACGTACAGACCCTCGTCCCGGCCCGCGCGGTCGGTGACCGCACGGCGCTGCATCTGGCGCTGTCGCGTGTTCATAGCGGCGGCACAACCAACCTGCACGGCGGCTGGCAGGCGGGTGCCGACGAATTGTTGCCCGATGCCGGCCAGGCAGCGCTGGCGCGCGTCATCCTGCTTTCCGACGGCAATGCCAATGTCGGCGAGATCACGGACACCGACGCGATCGCCACCCTCTGCGCGCAAGCAGCCGAGCGCGGCGTCACCACCTCGACCTATGGCCTGGGACGCGACTTCAACGAGGAGCTGATGGTCGACATGGCCAAACGCGGCGGCGGCAACCACTACTACGGCGACACCGCCGCCGACCTCTTCGAGCCTTTCGCCGAGGAGTTCGATTTCATCTCGGCCCTTTGTGCCCGCAACCTCCGCCTGTCGCTGGCGACCGCGCCGGGCGTCACTATCCGCCTGCTCAACGACTATCCGGTCGACGGCGATACCGGCATTCCGGTGATCCGTCTGCCCGATATCGCCTTCGGCGCCGAGGCCTGGGCGCTGGTCGAACTGGAGATCCCGGCCGGCCTCGCCATCGACGGCGCCAGGCAACTCCTGCAAGCAGCCGTCACCGCGTCGACGCCGGAAGGCAAGCCGCTGGCCTTCGCCGACACCACGTTGACGTTGCCCGCCATGCCGGTGGCGGCCTGGGAGGCCCTGCTGACCGATCCGCTGGTGGTCGCCCGCCAGGCCGAACTGGCTGCCGGCAAGCTGCTGGAAGAGGCGCGCGCAGCGGCCGAACACGGCGACTGGAACACCGTCGATCGCCTGCTCGCCGAGGCCCGCCAGCGCTTCGCCGACCAGCCCTGGGTGATCGAGGTGCTGCAGAGCATGGCCGAACTCGCCCGCTCGATGGACACCGCCCGCTGCCGCAAGGAAGCGCTGTACTCATCGCGCAAGATGCGGTCACGGATTTCAGCGAAGGAGGAAGCGCTCGACAGCCTGATGATGGAAGCCGGTGCGCCGAGCTTCCTGCGTCGCAAGACGGCGCAAGGCAAGGCGCAGTTCGACAAGCCGGAGGATTCGCAGAAATAGTGGGATTCGGGTGGTCAACTGCGACAGGACGATAATCGCGGGCGGCTCTCCGGCACTTCCGGCCGCAAGCGGAACAAAGCCGGTGCCCAACCGCCCAGACGGATTTCGCGCGCGCTGGCGACGTTGATCGCCTCCAGCGGCAGCGCGACTTCGATGAGTTTTTTCTTGTAGGTCATGGAGTGTTCTGGCGGAACGATTCTTCTCGATAGCCTCGAACGACTTGCTGGCCAACCCGATTCATGGGGCGCCTTCCAGCAGGTGGGCCACTCCATTGCGAACGCTGGCCGCATCGGTAGCCGAGAGTTTTCCGAGTTCGCCGCGTACCAGCCGATGATCGAGCGTGAACAACTTGAAGCGCACCAGGGAGGGTGCCGGCAAGCCGGCGGCGTTCAGGTCCACAATCGGGCAGTCGAGCGGCCACGGGGCGTTGCCCTGCGAGGTAATCATGGCCATCACCGAATGACCTGCCGGCGCGTTGAAGCTGGCGGCGTCGGAGAGCACCAGCGCCGGGCGGTTCTTGCTGGCGTTGCGGTCGGTGAAGGGGAACGGCACGCGCAGCACCGTGAAACGCTCAAAGCTCACGATAGGCTTCCTCGTCGGCGCTGCCCGACCATTCGGAGAGCGTGCCTTCGACGGCGCGCAGGTATTCGATGTCCAGCGGTTGCACGCGGCGCACGGTGGCCGTGCCGTCGGTGCCAACTTCCCAGGCGATCAGATCGCCGGGCGCAACATGCAGCGCGGCGCGCACGTTTTGCGGGATGGTGGTCTGGCCCTTGGCAGTGATCTTGGCAACGGCGAGCATTTCATTCTCCAGTAAGGATTGCATTACTTTCTTACTTTACAGCGAGCATTCGCCTGAATCAAGCGAGCAGCCGGTAGGTTTGGCGCGGTCCCTCGGCGCGTACCAGAAATCCAGCAAAGTCGTAATCGACGGTGACGGCGTTGAAGTCGGGCTCGCGCTGGAATGGCTGGTGCAGGTAGTGCACCTTGTGCGTTTCGGCATCGAGAAACTCGACAATGGCGAGAATGAAGTCCTCCGGCTTGTTGAGCGAACAGAGAATCTCGTTGCGAGTGACGGTGATCGTCGGCGCGCCGGACACGCGGCCCTTGACCTCGATGAAGCGCAGCTTGCCAGTGCCCGGGATGCAGCTTTCGATGTTCATGACCACGGCACGAGCGCGGGCGGCGCCGATCTGGTCTGGGTGTCGGCGGAGTGGTGGGCGTGGCTGTTGTCTGGCCGGTCATGACCTTGATTTGATCAGGCCGATCGGAACCCCCAGCACCACGGCTGGCAACGGCGAAATCTGCGCTGCGAGCTTGAGGTCTCCGAAGCGCTTTTGCAGCTGACCCTGCAGCAGGTCGGCACGCTTGCGGGCTTCGCCCGAATTGAGCTTGGCGCTGGGCCTGCTAGCAGCCGACATGGTCGCCCCTTGGCTTGCCAAGGATTCAATTGGTGACGGTTTGAAGGGTAAAGATTGCCGCCATGCATTCGGACTTTGATCGAGGCGATGCCTCTGTCCCTGATGGAATTTGCTGGTCGATGCCTCATCAGTCGGACGCGCTCGAAGCGCGAGGCTGCTATCAGGTGGAATCGACCACGATCTTACCTGTCTTGCCATCACGTCATGATCGCCTGAGCAATCGGTGGGGGTTACTCCTCTACAAAAAGCGCTGGTGCTGCGATATCGCAGGGTTGTCGTTTGCCACCACTGGCGTGCTGCTTGGGACCAATCCCAGCCAGGCCGCCAGTTGCCGTCCATTCTCTAAACTCTTCGCATCCCCGATTGATGCCACCAGCGCGCTCGCCGTGATCGGACCGATACCCGGGACCTGTGCGAGCTTCCTACTACCCTCGTTTTCCCGTGCCAGCTCTGGATCTTGACCTCCAGTTCTCCCATTTGACGGTCGAGTGTCACTGGCGACCGCGCCCGGCGTCACTATCCGCCTGCTCAACGACTATCCGGTCGACGGCGATATCGGCATTCCGGAGATCCGTCTGCCCGATATCGCCTTCGGCGCCGAGGCCTGGGCGCTGGTCGAACTG
>NZ_JAVTWB010000089.1:0-7084 GCF_032229525.1 Accumulibacter sp.
GTGCTCAGTGAAAACGCCGTGGCCGGAACGCCCTTCAGGATTTCCGGTTTGAGCACAGTCGCAAGGTTCGGGCCCTTGGCGGTGATCTTGGCGTCGACTGTCGGCGTCTTTCCGCCGAGGTCGACCGAGCCATCGAAGCCGAAGACGCTGCCCCCGGCTTGCGCATCTCTGCTGCTGATGCGTAGCCGAGACCCCTGCAGGCTGACTTTGCCGGTCAGATCGTAGCTGCCAGAAGGTACATAGGCGGCTTGCTCGTCGCCAAGAAACAGACCGACGAAACCGGCGAGGTCTGGTCCCGTCATCCGTGGCTCGAATTCAACGAGCGTGTCGGGGTGTCGGAAATCCATCAGCCCGGTGGCCGATAGCTGATCGTCGGCGATCTTGGCGGCGAAGCTGTCTATGCGCAGCTGATCAGCCCGCAGCGAGAACTCGCCGTCGATGCGGCTGGGAACGGGGACAGGCGTTGCCACGCGGAAGCCCCGGGCACGTGCCAGTTCGCGCAGATCGGGCGAGCTGGCACGATAGCGAAAGGTCGAGCCGACGAGGCCCTTTTCCCGAGTCAGCTGGCCCGAGACTTCGCCAGTTGTGTTGCCGAGGGCGAAGTGGCCCTGCAACTGGTCGCCGCCGCCGGCAGCCTTGCGCTTGATGCTGGCCTTGACGCTCAGCGGCAGCGCTGGCAGGAATGCCACCGAAAACAGCTGGCCGATCTTCTGCAGGTTCTCTGCCTTTGCGCTAAGGTCCAGCTCGAGATCGCTCAGTTGTGGAAACTTGTGGGCAACGCCTGATGTCTCGATGGTGAACTCGCGGCTGACGAAGAACAGCTTCCTGAGCTGCAGCTCCTGCCCCCTGCGACTGGCATCCACCTGCACGGTGTAGGCTTGTGCGGGGAGATTGTCGAAGCCCACTAGCCTGCCCAGAGCGCCGATATCGGGACCCTCCGAATCGAGGACCAGGGAGAACTCGTCGGAAGAACTGCTGATCTTTTTTGCCAGCCTGGCGTCGACATTGAACTCGCCGAAGTTGCCCTTCAGCCGGCCATCCAGACCATCGCTGGCGGGAACGACATGAGCCTGCAGACTGACTTTGCCCCTGGTCACCTCGGGCAGCTGAAACGTCTTGAGTACTTCCCCGGCATCGTCCGCGAGCAGCTCGAGATCGAGACGCGGCCCGCTGCCCTCAGAAAGCTGATCGAAGCGGCCGCTTGCCGCGAGGCTGACGACGTCCGCGCTGAGGCCGAAGCGATAGTCGATGGCGCCGCCGGCAATGAGTTCGGAGAAAGGGCCGATCTGGCCCTGCAAGTGGAAGGCGCGTTCCTTTACCGTGGCGTCGGCAGCAATCAGCAGGCGATCTTCCGCATCCATGTGCTGGTCCGCATGGACGACATTGATCACCAGGTCGGCGGTCAGGGCAGGATGGCTGACCCGGATTTCAACGTTGCTCAGCGCGGTTTCGCGGAGCAGCAGGTGGAGGGGGGTGGCAGGCTTCTCGGCGTCTTTCCGGGCAGAGCGCATATCCCAGTTGAATTGTTTTTCCCTGGTCCACTCGAGGAACAGCTGGGCATCATCCGCCTGCGCGTTGCTGATCAGGATCGGGCCGCGAATCAGGCTCCAGAGGTCGATGGAAACCGACAGCTTTTCCGCGCTGAGCATGTTCGGCTGCTTGCTCCATGCTGGATTCAGCCAGCGGATCCGGGAGCCGCTGATGGTCGTGACCCGACCGACGCTGATGGCGAAGTCGCCGTCGACATGGAACGGGCGATCGGTCAGGGCAGTAACGCCTTTCTCAAGCGCCGCTCGCATGCGATCGTCGTCGAGCAGCAGCCAGCTCGACACACTGACGATGGCCACGGTCAGTACCGCCAGGGCCAGCAAGAGGTAGGCCGGCCAGCGGCGACGCCTGGCGCTCGAATCGGGAACGGTGTTCATTGGTCAGCCTTGCGGTGCTTCGGTCTTGTCAGGTTAATGTGAAAGTCGCGTACGCGACTCACGACTTTCCCTTCTCCCCAGCGCGGGAGAAGGGCCGGGGAAGAGGGGGGGCGGTCATGACTTTCATGATCTGGGGTATCTCGACATGTCATGACCGTTAGCCGCAGGCGGCAGCGGATGGCTAGAAGACGATTACCTGGCGCACCGCTGCGCCGGCAGCGAGACGGTCGAAGCCGGTATTGATCTCGTCCAACGACAGCCGGCGGTGGTCACCGACCATGGTCCCCGCGCCGTTGGCGGCCGCGCCCAGTTCGACGGTGTCGACCGAGACCGGGCGCGATTGCGCGTAGGGGGAAGGCATCTGCATGCGGTCGAGCACTGCGGCGCTGATCTTCATGGTTGTCTCTTCTTGGGCTGGGCTTCGCCGTCGCAGCATAGCGCGGATGCGGCTAGCGCTGCAGGCGAGGAGCGCTCGCGTATGGTGGTCCGTTGGGTGGGGGGCGTCGCGCAGGTGGCGGGAATCACGGCCACCGCCCCGCCAACCCTCGCCAGACCATGGGCATGTCGCGCGGCAAGCTTCCCGGTCGGGGTGCTTGCAGGCGGCCTGTAGTGGCAAGCGCAAGGACATCAGGTGCTGGCCTTGCCTGTGCCTCGACGCTGCTCAGTGACTGGCGAAAACGCTGCTGGAGCCGTTGCGCTTGACGAGGAGTGTGTCGTAGGGGACGGGGCGTGGGCTTTCCATCCCCGGAGAGCCTGCTGGCATCGACGGCACGGCCAGTCCGAGGGCTTTCGGCTTTTCCTTGAGCAGGCGCTGGATATCCGTGGCCGGGACGTGGCCTTCGATGACGTAGCCGCCGACCTTGGCGGTGTGGCAGGAGCCATATTTTTCCGGCATGCCCAGCTTCTCGCGGTTTGCCGGCACATCATCGATATTGTGGGTTGTCACCTCGAAGCCGTTCTCGCGCAGATGCTCGACCCAGCCGCCACAGCAACTGCAACTGGCGTTCTTGAAGACCTCGACGCGTGGAGCGCCCTGGGCGAAGGCGTTGGCCCCTGAGAGCAAGGCAAGCGCAAACAAGATACTGACTGATTTCATGACGGGTTCTCTTTCCGCGGGACGAGGCGAGTATTGTGCACAGCCCGGGCTCACCGCAAGCTGACGCTTCGATTACATTCCCGTTATCTTTGTGGGCTGTCGATCCCTTGCCGGCATGCGCACCGAACTGCCTGCACCGCGGCTACATCAGAACCCAGAAAGCAAAAAGCCCAACCTTGTGGGTTGGGCTAGCTGCTTGCATCTCGTGGTAGGTCGGGCGAGGCTCGAACTCGCGACCAATGGATTAAAAGTCCACTGCTCTACCAACTGAGCTACCGACCCCCGAAAGAGGTCGGATTATAGGGAAGGGCTTGGGGGCTGTCAATGAAATCGGCAGAGATAAGGCGTTCGATTTCTGGTCGTGACGCCGGGATCGCCCGGGCCTTTCGTGTTCTCGGGATGTTGAGCTGGCACCGCGAGCGCTGTTGGCAGCCACTCGATCGGCGGCGACTGGGGCGATGGTCGGTTGGCTCACCAGGTGGTGAAAACCGCCGCACGGCGGCGCCGGTTGTGCCAAAAAAAAGGGCGCCATGCGGCGCCCGAAGGGAGAGAGCTCTTTGTCGGTGGATCGGCTCAGTAGTGGTACGCCGATTCGCCGTGTGAGGTGATGTCGAGTCCTTCGCGTTCCTCGTCTTCCGGGACACGCAGACCGATCAGCA
This sequence comes from Accumulibacter sp., assembly GCF_032229525.1. GTDB lineage: Bacteria > Pseudomonadota > Gammaproteobacteria > Burkholderiales > Rhodocyclaceae > Accumulibacter. The sequence goes on from NZ_JAVTWB010000089.1 coordinate 3,681, forward strand.
TGTCGACCAGTTTGAAAGCGACCACGGAGACGACACCCGACCAGACGATCACCGTGCCGACGCCCCACAACTGGCTGATCACCTGCGCGCCCATGTCGTACTCGCCGACAGCGTTGGCGACGTAGTCATAGACCCCGGTGCCGCCAAGCGACGGGGCGGCGAAGACGCCGGTCAGGATCGCGCCAAGAACGCCGCCGACGCCATGGACACCGAAGACGTCGAGCGAATCGTCCGCGCCGAGTATGCGCTTCAGTCCATTGACACCCCAGAGGCAGATTACGCCCGCCAGCAGGCCGATGACGATGGCGCCCATGACGCCGACGAAGCCGGCTGCCGGGGTGATCGCTACCAGGCCTGCGACCGCACCGGATGCAGCACCGAGCATCGAAGGCTTGCCCTTGAGCAGCCATTCAGCAAGCATCCAGGACATGGTCGCGCAAGCAGTTGCCAGCCAGGTATTGACCATCGCCAGCGCCGAGCCACCGCTCGCTTCGAGTGCCGAGCCGGCGTTGAAACCGAACCAGCCGACCCATAGCAGCGAGGCACCGATCATGGTGAAGGTGAGGCTGTGCGGCGCCATCGATTCGCGACCGTAGCCGATCCGCTTGCCGATCATGAAGGCACCCACCAGGCCGGCAACGGCGGCGTTGATGTGCACCACGGTGCCGCCGGCGAAGTCGAGCGCGCCTTTCTGGAACAGGAAGCCAGCTGTTGCGCCTGCCGCCTCGGCGGCTGCTGCGTCGACATAGGCATCGGGGCCCGCCCAGTACCACACCATGTGCGCCATCGGTGCGTAGGACAGCGTGAACCAGATCACCATGAACACCAGAATGGCGGCGAACTTGGCGCGTTCGGCGAAGGCGCCGACGATCAGGCAGCAGGTGATCGCCGCGAAAGCGCCCTGGAAGATGACGAAGGTGAACTCGGAGATGAACACGCCCTTGGAGAACGTCGCGCCGAGTGAGTCGGCGGTCACGCCTTTCAGGAAGACCTTGTCGAGCACACCAAAGAAACTGCCACCTTCAGTGAACGCCAGCGAGTAGCCGTAGACCACCCAGAGCACGCTGATCAGCGCGAAGGTCACGAAGACCTGCATCAACACCGAGAGCATGTTCTTGGTGCGCACCAGACCACCGTAGAAGAGGGCCAGTCCCGGCAGAGACATCAGGATGACCAGCGCGGCACAGACCATGATCCAGGCGTTGTCTGCCTTGTTGAGTACCGGAGCGGGTACTGCTGCCGCGGGTTCAGCGCTGGCGGTGGCCACCATGGCGGCCGGTGTCGCCTGCGCAGCCGCAACCGCAGTGCTTGTTGCAGCGCTTGCTGCCGGGGTCTCGTCAGCCCAGGCCGGCGCAGCGATGCCGATAGCGCCGACCAGGGCGAGAATGGTAAGAAGGTGTTTCATGGCAGGCTCCTCAAAGTGCTTCCTCACCGGTTTCGCCGGTGCGGATGCGGACGACTTCTTCAATTCGCGAGACAAAAATCTTGCCGTCGCCGATCTTTCCCGTGCTGGCCGATTTCTCGATGGCTTCGATCACCTGTTCGAGAATGTCGTCCTTGATCGCGGCTTCGACCTTTACCTTGGGCAGAAAGTCGACGACGTATTCGGCGCCGCGATACAGCTCGGTGTGACCCTTTTGCCGTCCGAAGCCCTTGACTTCGGTGACCGTGATGCCCTGTACGCCGATCGCCGATAGCGCCTCGCGTACTTCGTCAAGCTTGAACGGCTTGATGATGGCGGTAACGAGTTTCATGTTGCACTCCCTGTCAGGGAAGGTCGGAGCCTTCCCGGTTGAACAAAAAATAGCTAGAAGCTGCGGCTGACGGAAACGATGGCGATACCCCGGCCGGCGTCCTCGGTGTGCGAACCCGTGGAGAGGGTTCCGTTGTTGTCGGACAGGGAATTGCTGAAGCAATAGAACTGTCCCTTGCTGCAGCTGCCGTTGGCATTGGTGTCGACGTAGGAAGCGGCCACTACCCAGCCGTTGATATCCTTGGTTACGCCGAGTTTCCAGTCGGTGTAATCACCGTTGTGGACATTCTTCAGGTTGAGTGTCCCGACATGGCCATTGATCCCCCAGCCATCGCCAAGGTCGTAGTTGGCCGACAGATCGAGATACTGGGTGCCACTTGTACTCTTGCCGGTAGCGACGCCGGCGCTATTCACGCCACGCAAGGAAAAGTAATCGTCGGTCGCGTAGGAGTACTTCAAGGACAGGAACTTCCACGAGCCGCCGATATACAGCTCCGTGTTGCTTACGGCTCCGGAACTCTTGCCGCCGCTGAGAGCGCTGGCATCAGAACCCGGGTAGTAGTAGTAGATGGCGCCGACGTCGAGTCCGAAGTCCTCGAAGGCCGCCTTGTAACCTCCGTAGAAGTCCATTTCCAGGTTGCCGTCCGGGAAGCCGGCACCGGAGCTGACGTTCGAGTTCCAGTTGCCAAGGTAGAAACCGCTGGCGTGAGCGTAATCGAAACCACCTTGCAGGGCAGGCTTGCCGAACGTCTGGTCGATGCCGCGGAAACGGTAGCTGCTGAACAGTCCCAGATTGCCCGTCAGGCTATGCGGACTGGCCGAGGTTGACGGTTCGGCCTCGCTTGCCTGGGCCAAGCCTGGCGCGGCAAGTGCCGCAGAGAGAGTAGCAGCCAGAACAATGCTTTTCATGTTTGACCCCTCGTCGAGAGAAAAAGGAAATACTGGTCAGTGCTAAGCACTTTCCGTGCCAGTCAGATTATTGTTATAAATCATTACTGTAAAATCAGTGACCGCCATGTCTCGTCACTTGTTGCACTGCGATAGCGCAGCGTCCGATGGCGATGCACGAAAATGGTGCGTGACCTGCGCGGCGCCACCCCTGTGCTAGACTCAGCCCACCCCGAAACCACTTGCGCCTGCGGTGATTACCATGCTCGACCCGAGAATCCTTGAAGACCTTGGCAGCCGACTGGGTGCCATCCTTGCCGCCAGTCCGGCCGCCGATATCGAGAAAAACGCTCGCACACTGCTCGCCAGCTTCTTTTCCAAGCTCGATCTGGTCAGTCGTGAGGAGTTCGATATCCAGACGCAGGTCCTGCAGCGCACGAGGGAAAAGCTGAAGGCGCTCGAGGCGCGGCTGGAGCGGCTGGAAAACCCGCCCGATCAGGCAGGCTGAACCCGGCAGGCCTGTTCTCAGCTGCTTCTCGCGACTTCGATCGCCCGTTCTCGCCCTGCCTCGACGAACCCCCGCAATGGCTCTTGCCATCGTTCATAGCCGCGGACTGGACGGCCTTTCGGCTCCCGAAGTCGCGGTCGAGGTGCATCTGGCGGGCGGCCTGCCGAGCGTCACGCTGGTTGGCCTGCCCGATACCGAGGTCAAGGAAGCGCGCGACCGCGTCAGGGCGGCGCTGCAGAACTCCGGCTTCAGCTT
>NZ_JAVTWB010000089.1:7184-14389 GCF_032229525.1 Accumulibacter sp.
AGCGCCCGTGAAGCCGCGCTGGCCAGCGCGGTGCGGGTGTTTACCGCCAACAGCTTGCTGGAGGTTTGCGCCCACCTGACCGGACAGGGTTCGCTGAGCGAATGCCTGGCCAGCGTTGAGGCTGTCGATGACCGTGGCGACTATCCCGATCTTGCCGATGTGCGCGGTCAGGCGCAGGCCAAACGCGCGCTTGAGATCGCTGCCGCGGGCGCCCATTCGCTCTTGCTGGCCGGCCCGCCGGGTACCGGCAAATCGATGCTCGCCAGCCGGCTGCCCGGCTTGCTGCCGCCGATGACGCTGGAAGCCGCGCTCGAATCGGCTGCCGTCCTCTCGCTGGCCGGGCAGTTCAATCCCGAGGGCTTTCGTCGTCATCCGTACCGGGCGCCGCACCACACGGCGTCCTCGGCGGCGCTGGTCGGTGGCGGCAGCGTACCGCGCCCCGGCGAGATCTCGCTGGCACATCAGGGCGTACTCTTTCTCGACGAGATCCCGGAGTTCGATCGGCGGGTGTTGGAAGCGCTGCGCGAGCCACTGGACAGCGGCCGCATCCATATCTCGCGCGCCGCCAGACAGGCCGAGTTCCCGGCCCAGTTCCAGCTGGTGGCGGCGATGAACCCCTGCCCCTGTGGCTATAACGGTGATGCACGTGGCCGTTGTCGGTGCACACCGGAGCAGGTGCGGCGCTATCGCAGCAAGCTGTCGGGCCCGCTGCTCGACCGCATCGATCTGCAGATCGAGGTGCCGGCCTTGCCTGCCGAAGTGTTGCAGCAGGCGCCGGACGGTGAAGCCTCCTCCGTCGTTCGCGCCCGGGTAGCAGACGCGCGTCAACGACAGATGACGCGGCAGGGGAAAGCCAACGCCCGCTTGACGACAAAGGAAATCGATCAGCACTGCCAGCCCGTGGCGGCAGCTGGGGCACTGTTGAAACAGGCGATCAGCCGCTTCGAGCTTTCGGCCCGCGCCTACCACCGCTTGCTGAAGGTCGCCCGGACCATTGCCGATATCACCGCTAGCGACGCGATCGAGGCGCAACATGTTGCCGAGGCGGTGCAGTACCGCCGGTTCACCCAGGACTGATCTGCTTGATGCCTCGCAGAGGGCTGCCTGGCGTTAGCCGTCGACGGCCGGAAAGCGGAGGACGATTCAGCTGGCCTGTTTGGCGTAGGTCTCCCTGGCAAACGGGATCAGGCACAGGGAGAGGAGCAGGCAGCCAGCCATCAGGCTGAAGCCGGCCTGATAGGCTGCGGCGTCGTAGATGCGGACGCCGTTGGCGGCGGCGCCCTGCCAGTTGCGGTCGAGCACCCAGCCGACGGCGGGTTGCAGCAGCATGCCACCCAGCAGCGGCCCCATGTTGCAGATTCCTGATGCTGTGCCCATCAGGCGCGCCGGTACCGATTCCTTGGCGAAAGCGAAGCCGATGATCAGGTTCCCGGAGACCAGGCCGGTGAATAGCAGGGTGACGATCAACAGCCAGATCGGAATCGGCGCGAAGATGACCACCGTCCATCCCGCGAGCGCCGCCGCTGTCGTCCACACGTAGAGCGGTCGGCGACGGCCCATGCGTTCGGACAGCGCACCGAGGACCGGTCCGCCGACCGCCCAGGCGATCAACAGCAGCGAGGTGATTGCTGCCGCGGTCTTGGTTTCCAGGCCATGCACCTGGCGCAGATACGGCACGCCCCACAAGCCGGCGAAGGTGAGCACCGCGCCGGCGACGCCGATCGGGGTGATCAGCAGAATCCAGGTATTGCGGTAGGCGAATACCTCGGCCATACCGCGCAGGATCGAGCCGTGCTGTCCGCTGCCGTGCTTTACTTGGGCGTGGCTGTCATAGCCCCAGTCAGCCGGATCGTCGCGGACGCGCAGCCAGATGACGATCGCCAGCAGGCCGGTGAGTGCCGCCGAGACGCCCATTACCGGGCGCCAGCCCCAGGCCTCGATGAGCATGCGCAGGGGGACGCCGGCGATCACCCCGCCAACGACGCCGAAGACCAGTGCCAGGCCAGAGGCGACGGCAAACTGCTGCGGTGCGAACCAGTGGCTGGCGAGCTTGAGCATTGAGACGAAAGCGACGGCCACCGAAGCGCCGATCAGCAAGCGTCCGCTGCTCGCCCACCACAGATCGGGCGCGCTGGCGAACAGCGCGCTGCCGATTGCCGCGACGACCGCCCCCGCGGTGAGCAGGCGGCGCGGTCCCCAGCGGTCGGCGATCACCCCGGTCGGGATCTGCATTGCCACATAGGAGTAGAAATAGAACGCCGAGAGATTGCCGAGCTCGGTCGCGCCGATCGCGAATTCGGTCATCAAGCCGTCGGTCATTACCGCCGGGGCGATCCGTTGGTAGAAGCCGATCAGATAGAGCAGAGCCCCCAGACCCCACACACTCCACGCCACGGACGCTGGCGGATAGCCGCGCTGGTCTGAAGTCACGGTCGCTTCTCGGCGCGGTCTGCATCCTCGGCATTCGCGGCCGCCGGCGAGCGGTGCTGCCAGTCCGTGCGCTGCGCAAGGCAGTAGCGGCCGCGGCGCGGTGGTGGTTTGCGGCAGCTGGAACTTGAGCGTTCGATCGGGCTCACGGGTCTCCTTGTTGGCGCGTCGTCTATACTCTCTGCTTTGCCGAAACGATTCTAGCCGCAGTAAGTGGAGCGCGGTAAACATGTCGATCAAACTATTCGCCGGGATTTTCCTTGGCGGCCTGGTGGCCACCGTGTTGTCGGCTTGCGACGCCGACACGCTAAGCAAACTCAAGCCCGGCAGCAGCAGTGCCGATGAAGTGCAGAAGCTGATGGGCCAGCCGACGCTGGAGTGGGTCGACGCGGACGGTACGCGGGTCTGGGAGTATCCGCGGATGCCCGAGGGGATCGTCAACTACATGCTGGTCATCGGCCCGGACAACGTGCTGCGCGAGGTGCGGCAGGTGCTGACCGACGAGAACTTCGCCAAGGTCACGCCGGGCATGACCACCGACGAAGTGCGCTACCTGCTGGGCCGACCCGCGCACGAAGTCTACTTTTCCCTGAAACAGGAAAAAGTGTGGGACTGGAAAACAAAGGTCGAGTCAGGCATGACCTGGTATTTCAATGTTCACTTCAACAACGACGGGGTGGTCACCAGAACCAGTACCAACTTCGTGGCCAAGGGCTGACCCTAGGGATCTTTGCCAGCGGCCGGGATTCGCCGCCCGTGCCGACGGGAAGGCCCCGCTTACGGCGTCCAGCCACGCCGCTCCTCAGACCACCGGGAACCTGTCATGCACGGTTTGCACCTCATTGCCGAACTCTACGAGTGCCGCTGTGACCCGCAGCTGCTTAGCGATTCCCGATCACTGCGGGAGCTTTGCCTGGCTGTCTGCTCGACGCCGGGGTTGACGCCCGTCGGGGCGATTTTTCACCAGTTCGGCAGCGTCCTCGTGCCCGGCGGTGCGACCGGCGCCGTGGTCCTGGCCGAGTCACATCTCGCTGTGCACACCTGGCCGGAAGCGCGGGCGGTGACGCTCGATCTCTACGTCTGCAATTTCAGCCAGGACAACAGCAGCGCTGCCCGCGTTGCCTGCCAGCGATTGATCACGGCATTTGCGCCGGCGCGAGTCGTGCAGCGACAGTTGGAACGCGGCGTTCCAGACCTTGCCGGGACTCCGGCCGCTGCCGCCGGCAGTGAGTAGCACGGGTATCCAGGGGTATACTTGCCGTTCTCGATAAAAAGGACGGCTGGGAGGCTTCGTGGAATCGCTTCGTATCACGCTCGAACAATCCGAGATTCCGACTCATTGGTACAACGTCGTCGCCGACATGCCCACGCCGCCGCTGCCACCGCTCGGTCCGGATGGCAAGCCGGTGTCGCCGGAGCAGATGGGAGCCATCTTTCCGACGGCCATTCTCGAGCAGGAAATGTCGGCCGAGCGCTGGATTCCGATTCCGCAACAGGTGCGGGAAATCTATCGGCTGTGGCGTCCCTCGCCGCTGATCCGTGCGCGCCGGCTGGAGGAGGTGCTCGGCACACCGGCCCGAATCTATTACAAGTACGAGGGCGTTTCGCCCGCCGGTTCGCACAAGCCGAACACTGCCGTGCCGCAGGCTTTTTACAATCATCAGGCGGGCATCAAGCGCATCGCTACCGAGACCGGTGCCGGGCAATGGGGTTGTTCGATGGCCTTTGCCGGCCAGATGTTCGGGCTCGAGGTGCGCGTGTACATGGTCAAGGTCAGCTACCAGCAGAAGCCTTTTCGCCGCTCGATGATGCAGACCTGGGGCGCCGAAGTGTTTGCCAGCCCGTCGGACATGACACAAACCGGGCGTGACCTGTTGGCGAAGGATCCCGCCAACCAGGGGTCGCTCGGTATCGCCATTTCCGAGGCTGTCGAGGAAGCCGCTTCGCGCGCGGATACCAGTTACGCCCTCGGATCGGTACTCAATCACGTCGCCCTTCATCAGACAATCATCGGTCAGGAGGCGAAGAAGCAGTTCGAGAAGGCGGGGGACTGGCCTGATGTGATTTTTGCCCCTTGCGGCGGTGGTTCGTCGTTCGCCGGAGTGGCCTTTCCGTTCATCGCCGACAACGCCGCCGGCGGACGCAATGGCAAACCGACGCGGCTGGTGGCGGTCGAGCCGACTTCGTGCCCGACGCTGACCAGGGGCGCCTACGCTTACGACTTCGGCGATGCCTCCGGCTTCACGCCGCTGATGAAAATGTATACGCTCGGTCATGACTTCATGCCACCCGGCATCCATGCTGGCGGGCTTCGTTATCATGGCGATTCGCCGCTGGTCTCGCAGCTCTACCATGAGGGCCTGATCGAGGCAGTTGCCGTCACACAGCTGGCCACCTTTGAGGCTGGTGTCATGTTTGCCCGTGCAGAAGGAGTCATTCCTGCGCCCGAATCCAATCATGCGATCCGGGCGGCGATCGACGAGGCTTTGCGCTGCAAGCAGAGCGGTGAGGGGAAGACCATTCTTGTCAATCTCACCGGTCACGGGCACTTCGATATGGCCGCTTACGACCGGTATTTCGCGGGTGAACTCGAGGATTTCGAGTATCCGGCGGAAGCCATCCGGGCGTCCCTCGAACAGCTGCCGAAAGTTGGATGACCGCCTCGATGCGAATCGCCGTTTTCCTTCTGCTTCTGGCCAATCTGTTCCTGTTCGTGTGGACCCAGGGTTATCTGGGTGCACCGGCCAATCCCGACGCACGCCGTGTTGCGCAGCAACTGCTGCCGGAAAAGGTGAAGATCGTCTCCCGCGGCGAAGAATCCCGTCCAGCGAGCAAGAAAGTCGAGGCGGAGAACGTGGTCGAGAAGACGGCCGCCGAAAGCTGTCAGTTGTGGTCTGACCTGACGAGTGCTGATGCTGAGCAGATCGAGCGGCTCCTGGCCGACCGCTTCGCAGCGTTCAAGGCGCTGCGCCACGCAGCCGGCGAGGTCAGCGCCTTCTGGGTCTTCATTCCGCCACTTGCCAGCAAGGAGGAGGCGACCAGGAAGACCACCGAGCTACAGCAACTCGGCGTCCAGGAGTTCTTCATCGTGCCCAACGGTGGCGTTAGTCCGTTGGCGATTTCGCTGGGAAGCTACCGCAGCGAGGAGGCCGCCAACGCACGGCTCGAAGCGCTGCGCGCCAAGGGTGTCAAATCGGCCAAGGTGGGCGAACGCAAGGGGAAATCGTCGCTCAATGCACTCGAAATCCGCGGGCCTGAAGCGCAGGCGGAAACCTTGCGCGAGGCGATTGCCGCGCTGCTGCCGAAAGCCAGTCCGGCGGCATGCAAGGCGAAGAGCGAGGCGGTGCCATGAGCTTCGTGGTCGGCCTGACGGGTGGTATTGGTAGCGGCAAGAGCACGGTGGCAGATCTTTTCGCCCTGCGTGGTGCCGCGGTGGTCGATACCGACACCATCGCCCATGAGCTGACCGGTCCGCAAGGTGCCGCGATCGGGGCGATAAGTGCGGCTTTTGGCGAGGCAATGCTGCGCGCCGACGGTGGCCTTGATCGTCCGGCCATGCGTCGCCTGGTGTTCTCCGATCCGCTTGCCAAGACCAGGCTCGAAGCCATTCTCCATCCGCTGATCCGCCAACGCAGCGATGCCTGCTGTGCGGCTGCCGCGACGGCGCCTTACGTGCTGCTCGTCGTGCCACTGCTGGTCGAATCGGGGAGTTATCGGGGCTGCGTCGATCGGGTGCTGGTGGTCGATTGCGACGAAGCCGTACAGCTTGCCAGGGTCATGGCCCGCAACGGTCTATCGGTAAGCGCCGTAAAGTCGATCATGGCGACACAGGCCTCGCGAGTCGGGCGGCGGGCGGCGGCAGACGATCTGGTGATCAACGACGATGGACTGGAAACGCTGGTCCCTCAGGTTGAAGGTCTGCATCAGCGCTATCTCGAGATGGCTGGCGGCAAACTTCATGCTGGACATTGAGGTTTTGCTGTAAATGCATCAGAATCATCAGAAATCCCTCTTGTTGACGTTGGCGGAAGTGTGATTACCTACGAATGTCCCTTCAATGAACGCATACGCACCCTGCTGCGTCTGGAGGATTTGTTCCACAAAGTGGGCAATTTCCTGCAGGGGGACGGGGCCCACGAGCACCATGTGGTTCTGCTGACGCTGTTCGAGATTCTTGATGTGGCTGGACGTGCGGACCTGAAAATGGATCTTATTCAGGAACTCGAACGGCAGCGCCAAAGCCTGCTTGCCTATCGCAACAACCCGGACATCTCGGAAGAAGCGCTGTCCAGCGCCCTGCAGGAGATCGAGCAGGCGTCGGCCGCGCTGCTCGGGATGAGCGGGAAGATTGGCCAGCACCTGCGCGACAACGATTGGCTGATGAGCATCAAGAGTCGAGCCAGCATCCCCGGTGGTGTCTGTCAGTTCGATCTGCCTTCATACCACTGGTGGCGAAATCAGGATCCCGGTGTCCGGCGGGAGGCGCTACTGGGCTGGCTGCAACCACTCCTACCCCTGCGTGACGCTCTGACGATAGTTCTGCGGCTGTTGCGCGCGAGCGGCCGGCAGGAGCACCATGTAGCCACCAATGGTGCGTTTCAGCTGATGCTCGGCGGTAGCAGTTCGCAGATGGTGCGCATTTCCCTCAAGTCGGACGAACCCAACATTCCGGAGATCAGTGCCAACAAATATGCCCTGAATATCCGCTTTACTCGTCCCGACAGCGATCATCGGCCGCGTCAGTCCGATAGCGACGTCGAATTCGACATGCTGTTCTG
>NZ_JAVTWB010000090.1:0-11261 GCF_032229525.1 Accumulibacter sp.
GGCTCGGCAGCGATCGGCAAGGACGAGGTACAGCAACCGGTGCCGGGCAAGCGGACCAAGCGCTCCCGGTAGTGGGCATCAGCATCCGGCGACTCCAGCAACTCCCCCGAGAGAAACAGATCGATGCTTGCCAGGCCGGTGGTGATCGGGTGCCCCCAGCTGGCCACCTGCAGCGGTGCGAGCCGATGTGCGGCAAGGAAGTAGGAGATCGACGACATCCCGATCTCCGGGTAGAAGATCACGTCCGGGCAGTCTTCGGCCGCGGCGGCCAGCCAGCCGCTGGCATCGCCAATGCTGTGCCGATCACGCCAGCCATCAACCTGCGAGCGAGCAAAGGCCGTCTCTTCGTCCTCGGCGTTGCCCAGGTGATAGATCAACACTTCGAAACGCGTACGATCGAGGTGAAGCAACAAACCGCGCAAGACGATATCCCAGACCGAATGCCGGCGTACGTGATGCGATACCACCAGCAGCCGGATCTTGTCTCGCGGCGGGGGAGCTGTTCTGCCGGGTGATTGCAGGCATTCACCGACCAGATCGCCGTAGCGCGACAGCAGATCGAGGTGATTGCCGTCGCGGTAGGCCAGGAAGAACGGTTGCTGTGCGCTGGCAAGGTCGGCAGCGTGTATCTGCCGATCCGGGTCGGCATGCAGCCAGTCCGAAAGCGTATCGAGCGCGCGCGCGAAAGACCCCGGAACAGCGGTGGTCTCTTCGCTGGTCTGGGCGATTACCGGCAGGACCGCGGTCGCCAGCGCCAGCCGCGCCGTGGCACGTTCAGGGTGCGTGTCGAGTGCCTGGCGGTAGCAGTTTTCAGCTTCCTTCGACCGTCCGAGTTCCAGCAAGACGCCGCCCAGCCGCTCGAGGATTTCAGCATTCCTCGGCTGCGTCTTGAGCGCCTCCCGATAGCAGCCCTCTGCCTCGACGAAGCGGTTCTGGTCGGCAAGAAGCCGTCCCAGGTTGGTACTGGGATTGACATAGGCGGGCGCCAGTTGCCGGGCCCGACGATAGCATTCCTCGGCCTTGGCCAGACTCCCCAGTTCCTGGAGGACGTTGCCAAGATTGTCGAGGGCGGGAACATAGTCCGGAGCAAGCTGCAGCGCGGCAACAAAGCAGTCTTTCGCTTCGTCGAGACGTGCGGTCTTGCACAGGATGTTGCCCAGGCAGAAGTGTGCCGCAGCATATTCCGGCGCGAGTTGCACGGCCCGACGAGAGAAAGCTTCGGCTTCGCTGAAGCGCCCCAGTTCGCCCAGCGTATCGGAGAGACAGACCTGCAGTTCAGCAGAGTCGGGTGCGCCACGGAGAACACCCCGCAGGCAGACTTCGGCCTCATCGAATCTCCCCACCAATCGCAGCGCATCACCGAGAGCGAACTGTGCCCCCGGATTCCCGGGCTGAACTACCAGTGCCCGGCGGAAACTGGCCGTCGCTTCCTCGAAAAGCCCGCGTTCGACGAAAGCTCTTCCGAGTGCGGTTTGCGCGTCGAAATCCCCGGGCGACAGCGTCGTTGCGCGTTGCAACGCGGGCAAACCATTCTTGCCTTGCGCCTGCATGGTGGCACCCAGGAGTCCCCAGAGGAATCCGGACTGCTGGGGTTGTTCAAGCAGAACGCGCAGCATCGATTCGAGTTCGGCATGGCGGCCGGCATGGAACATGGCCACCAACTGGCGCGCGTCAACCGCCCCAGCCGTGCGTATGGCCTGGAGATTGGGCGTCGCTTCCGCCGCGCCTTGGCGCAGGCAGCAGGTCTTGTATTTCCTGCCACTGCCACACGGACAAGGGTCATTCCGTCCGGGCTTCATCGGCAATCGCTCCCGCCGCCGGCGCTAGCTACGGTAGTCGGCGTTGATTCGGACATAGTCGTAGGAGAGATCGCAGGTATAGACCGTTGCGCGAGCAGTGCCGCGTCCGAGGTCCACGCGGACGGTAATTTCCTCCTCGCGCATGATGCGCACGCCATCGTCTTCACGATACGAAACGGACCGGCCGCCTTTGTCGGCAACCAGAACCTCGCTATCGGCACCGCCCAGCCAGACGCGGACCCGCTCGACATCAAGGTCTTCGACGTCGGCATAGCCGATCGCGGCCAGGATGCGGCCCAGATTGGGGTCGGAGGCGAAAAAGGCGGTTTTGACCAGGGGCGAGTGGGCGATGGCATAACCGACGCGTTTGCACTCTTCGCGCTCCTGCCCCCCCTGGACGGCGATGGCGATGAACTTGCTCGCTCCCTCACCGTCGCGAATGATCGCCTGCGCCAGTTCCAGCGCGACCGCGATCACTGCTTCGCGCAGCGCGGCATAGGCAGGTGCCGAGGCGTCCGCACACTCGATGCCGGCCTGGCCAGTGGCAATCAGAATGAAGGAATCATTGGTCGAAGTGTCGCCGTCGACGCTGATGCAGTTGAACGATTCGTCAGCCGCTTCGCGCAACAGCTGTTGCAGCAGGGGCGTGGCGATACCGGCGTCGGTGGCGATGAAGCCGAGCATTGTCGCCATGTTCGGCCGGATCATCCCGGCCCCCTTGCTGATGCCGGTGATCGTGACGCTCTTGCCGTCGATTTGGACGCGTCGCGAGGCGGCCTTGGCGACGGTGTCGGTGGTCATGATCGCGTGCGCCGCGGCGTGCCAGTTGTCGGCGCGCAGATCGGCAACACAGTGTGGCAGGCCGGCGATAAGGCGGTCGACCGGCAGCGGCTCCAGGATCACTCCGGTCGAGAACGGCAACACCTGCCGATCGGCAACGCCCAGTAGCTGAGCGACCGCAACGCAGGTGTCTGTCGCCACCTGCCAGCCGGGTTCTCCGGTGCCGGCATTGGCGATGCCGGTATTGATCACCAGCGCCCGCAGGTCGCTGCCAAGTTCAAGATGACGGCGGCAGACCTGCACGGGCGCCGCGCAAAAGCGGTTGCCGGTAAAGACGCCGGCGACCCGGCTACCGACGTCCAGCGCCAGCAGGGTCAGGTCGCGTCGATCAAGCTTACGGATTCCCGCTTCGGCAACACCGAGACGGACGCCCGCGACTGGAAAAAGCTTGGCGGGGGTGGGGGTGTGGTAGTTGACTGGCATGACAAGCTCGCGAACGGAGGCAGGCAAGGGACGGGGAAGGGTGCTGGCGATCGGGTCGGCATTGGGTCAGCAGGGGCGGCCGGTCGGTCGGCACACCCCGGCGTTGGCGACTACGACAACTTGCCGTGACAGAACTTGTATTTCTTGCCCGAGCCGCAAGGGCAGGGGTCGTTACGGCCGACTTTCGGTCCCGCCTGTAGCGGTTGCAGAGTGTCGTCCGCAGCATCCGCATCAGCCGACCCCAGCGCCTCGTCGTAGTCGACATGCTGATAGCGAACGTTCTGGACCTCGGCGTGCGGGGCGGTTTCCTCGACGTCCTGCGAACGTATCTGAACGGTCATCAGGAGGCGCGTGACGTCACTGCGCACGCTGTCGAGCAGTCGCTCGAACAGCTCGAACGCTTCACGCTTGTACTCCTGCTTCGGGTTCTTTTGCGCGTAGCCGCGCAGGTGAATGCCCTGCCGCAGGTGATCAAGCGCCGCCAGGTGTTCGCGCCAGTGCGTATCGAGGCTCTGGAGCATGACGTTGCGTTCGAACTGGTGAAAGGTCTCGGCGCCGACCAGTTCGACTTTCGCCGCGTAGGCAGCGGTCGCCGCGTCGACAATCCGGGCGAGCATTTCCTCGTCGCGCAGATTGGGTTCCGTGGTCGACCACTCGACAATCGGCAGCGGCAGCCGGACTTCGGCGGCCAGTGCTTTTTCCAGTCCTGGCAGATCCCATTGCTCCTCGACACTGTCGGCCGGTACGTGCAGCCGGAAGCTGTCGCGCAACACGCCCTCGCGCATCGCGGTGATGGTTTCCGAGATGTCGTCGCTCTCGAGCAGCTCATTACGCTGGGAGTAAATGACTTTCCGCTGATCGTTGGAAACGTCGTCGTACTCGAGAAGCTGCTTGCGGATGTCGAAGTTGCGTGCTTCGACCTTGCGTTGTGCCGACTCGAGTGAGCGCGAGACGAGCGGATGCTCGATCGGCTCGCCTTCCGGCATCTTGAGGCGTTCCATGATCGACTTCAGCCGATCACCGGCGAAAATGCGCAGCAGGGCATCGTCGAGGGCCAGGTAAAAACGCGATGAGCCGGGGTCACCCTGGCGACCGGACCGGCCGCGCAACTGGTTGTCAATCCGGCGCGACTCATGGCGTTCCGAGCCGATGATATGGAGGCCTCCGGATGCCACCACCTGATCGTGAAGCACCTGCCATTGCGAGCGGATCGCGGCGATGCGCTCATCCCGTTCGGCGGCGGGCAGTGTTTCGTCGTCGCGGATCTGCGAGATCTCTCTCTCGATGCTGCCACCGAGAACGATGTCGGTACCCCGGCCGGCCATGTTGGTGGCGATGGTGATCACGCCCGGACGGCCGGCTTGAATGACGATATCGGCTTCGCGGGCATGCTGCTTGGCGTTGAGCACCTGATGCGGCAGCTTTTCGTGATCGAGCAGCGCCGAGAGGAGTTCCGAGTTTTCGATCGACGTCGTGCCTACCAGTGCCGGCTGTCCGCGCTCGCGGCAACTACGGATGTCGGCGACGATCGCGGTGTGCTTCTCCTTGGCGGTGCGAAAGACCTGATCGTTGTTGTCGGTCCGTCGCATCGGCTTGTTGGTCGGGATGACCACCGTTTCGAGGCCGTAGATCTGCTGGAATTCGTAGGCTTCGGTATCGGCCGTGCCGGTCATCCCCGATAGCCTGCCGTACATGCGGAAGTAGTTCTGAAAGGTGATCGATGCCAGGGTCTGGTTCTCGTTCTGGATCTTCACGCCTTCTTTGGCTTCGACGGCCTGGTGCAGGCCATCGGACCAGCGACGACCCGTCATCAGGCGGCCGGTGAATTCGTCAACGATGATCACTTCGTCGTTCTGCACCACGTACTGCTGATCCTTGAGAAACAGGTTGTGGGCGCGCAGTGCGGCGTACAGATGGTGGATCAGCAGGATGTTGCTGGCGTCGTAAAGGCTGCCGCCAGCGGGCAGCAGACCGGAGCTGGCCAGGACCTCTTCGGCATGCTCATGACCGGCCTCGGTCATCAGAATCTGATGGCCCTTCTCGTCGACCCAGTAGTCGCCGGGCCCCTCCTCTTCCTTGCAGCGTTCGAGCAAGGGCGCGATGGCGTTCATGCGCACGTAGAGATCGGTGTGGTCCTCGGCCTGGCCGGAGATGATCAGTGGCGTACGCGCCTCGTCGATCAGGATCGAATCCACCTCGTCGACAATTGCGAAGCTCAGCTTGCGCTGTACCCGCTCGCCACCGGAGTAGACCATGTTGTCGCGCAGGTAGTCGAAACCGAACTCGTTGTTGGTACCGTAGGTGATATCGGAGGCGTACGCCGTTTGCTTCTCTTCGTGCGGCATCTGCGACAGGTTCACGCCGACCGACAGCCCGAGAAAGCGATGCAGGCGCCCCATCCATTCCGCGTCGCGGTTGGCCAGATAGTCGTTGACCGTGACGATATGGACGCCCTTGCCGGCCAGGGCATTGAGGTAGGCGGGCAGCGTCGCCACCAGCGTCTTGCCTTCGCCGGTGCGCATCTCGGCAATCTTCCCGTCGTGCAGGACCATGCCGCCGACCAGCTGCATGTCGAAATGGCGCATGCCCAGCGCGCGCTTGCCCGCCTCGCGCACGACGGCGAACGCTTCCGGAAGCAGCTCGTCGAGTGTCTCGCCGTTGGCCACCCGCGCCTTGAACTCGGCCGTCTTGCCGCGCAGATCCTCGTCGGACAGCACGCTGATATCCGCTTCCAGGGCGTTGATCTTGCGGACAGCCCGCGAGTACTGCTTGATCAGCCGATCATTGCGGCTGCCAAAAATTTTTTTGAGTAGGCCGGGAATCATTGTGGGAACGATAGAGGAAGTTGCGAAGTTAGCATTGGGACCCTTGCCAGGCAGCGGACGAGCTGCATTTCGGCTGCGAATGGTTGAGAGCGGTGGGGATCGGACCGCCGAAGAGGCGAGATGACAGGCTCAACACAATCATGCGGCACGCGGCATGGATACTACCTTCAAGACTCGATCGACGCAATTCTGGCGTCGCTCGCAGCAGGTCGCTGACCCTGATGGCGAAGGTCGCTGCAGGGCTCACACACGGCCGGCGACCGGCCGGGAAGCGGCTGCTCGTGACCTTGCCGCGCGCTTGCCCGCCTGCCGCAGGCCATCGCTGCTGACACCCCGCGACGAAAGGCCTATTCGTATCGGCCAGAGGTGTAGGATTGCCGCTTGTCAGGGATGACGGAGCGGTGCTCTAATTCCTGCAATGTCGCACCTCATGAGGAGTCGAAAATGCCAGACAATCGCTTCAAACCACTGCCCTGGACCAGGCTCAAGAGAGGCGTTCCTTGCCACTTGCCGAAGATCGCGTTGTGCACCCAACTTGACGCCGATTCTCCGGCATTGGAGGTGATGACCGACTTTCGCAGGCTGGCGCCGGTGACGGTTTCTCGGGATACCTCGCTCGACGACGCCAACCGCATCATGACGCTATGCAAAGCTCACTATTTGCTGGTCAGTGATCAACAGCAGCAATTGCTGGGAATTGTCAGCGAGGCCGGCACCAGGGGTCACCGGCCGCTCGCGGTGGCTCATGCGGTGGGCGTTCGGCCGCGCGACCTGGTGGTCGGTGACGTGATGATAAAGAAACACGACGACGCCGACGTCATCCATTTGCGGGACCTTGCCGGCGCCAAGGTCGGTCAGGTCGTGGCTACGCTCAAGGCCCTGGGGGTGTCTTACTGCCTGGTTGTCGAGCACGATGAAAACGACAACCACGTCCTGTGCGGCGTGTTTTCACTGGCCCAGATCGAACGCCAGATGGGGCTTGAGCCGCAAACCGAAGGTGTCGCGCACACTTTTTCGGAGGTGGTGAGTACGCTCGGTCACTGAACGGCGGCGCTCCGGGGGCGGCAGCCGACCGGCTCACTGCCAGCGGGGCGGGTCGAACGGCGTTGACCGATCGCTACCATGGTTGCCCGGACGTCGCCAGGCGACGCGGCAACGACGATAGAATATGACGCATTCCTCCTCACCAAGCGATCCCGACCATGAGTACCCGTAACGAAGCAGCCGAAGTTTCCTTCGACGACCCCAACCGGCACGCGATGACTCAGCGCTGCACGTGGATCAGCGTCGTGGTCAACGTCTTCCTGACCATTGCGCAGGTCGTCGCCGGGATCGTCGCCAACTCGCAAGCCCTGGTCGCGGACGGAATGCACTCGCTATCCGATCTCGTCTGTGACTTCCTGGTGCTCTTCGCAGCCCATCACAGCAAGGACCCGGCCGACGAAAGCCACCCTTACGGTCATGCGCGCATCGAAACCGCGGCGTCGTTTGGCCTGGGGGCAATTCTGGCGGCGACCGGCGGGGCCATTATCTGGAGTGCTGGAGTAAAGCTGCAGAATCTCGGCGACCTGCCGCCGGTGGCGCCACTTGCCCTGTGGGCGGCGATCATCGCCTTGATCGCCAAGGAAGGACTGTTTCGTTACATGCTGCATGTCGGCGAACGCCTGCGCTCGCCGATGCTGATCGCCAATGCCTGGCACGCCCGTTCCGACGCGGCCTCGTCGCTGGTGGTTGCCGTCGGCATCGGCGGCAATCTGATGGGCTTCACCTTTGCCGATTCGGTGGCGGCGGTGATCGTCGGTTTCATGATCGTTCGCATGGGTGTGGTGTTCTCCTGGGAGGCGCTCCAGGAGTTGATCGACACCGGCTTGTCGGTCGAGGAAGTCGCTGGTATTCGTCAGGTGATCATCGACACCCCCGGCGTCGGCAGCCTGCATGAGTTGCGCACCCGCCGCATGGCACATCGCTCGCTGGTCGATGCGCACGTCTGCGTCAATCCGCGGATCAGCGTTTCGGAAGGCCACCGCATCGCCGAGCTGACCCGCCAGCGGATCCTCGACAGCCACCCAGCCGTGTCTGATGTGCTGGTTCATGTCGACGTCGAGGACGACCTTGATCACGACAGCAAGAGCCAGAAGCTGCCCGATCGCAGCGAACTGATGCAGTACCTGACACCGGTTCTCGCCGGCCTGCCGAAGCCTCATCGTGTGGTCCTGCACTACCTCAAAGGCCGGGTCGAAGCGGAGGTCTTTCTGCCCATTGACACCCTTGCCGACCCGGCTGTCGTGGAAAGGGCTGAACGCGA
Source organism: Accumulibacter sp. (assembly GCF_032229525.1). GTDB lineage: Bacteria > Pseudomonadota > Gammaproteobacteria > Burkholderiales > Rhodocyclaceae > Accumulibacter. The sequence continues at coordinate 8,193 of NZ_JAVTWB010000090.1, forward strand.
CTTTGCCGGCTGCCTGCGGACCCATCCATTGCTGCGTGCGCTGTCGATCAACTATCGTCAGCGCGTGTTACCGGGACCGGCTGACTGAGCTTTACCGGGCGCCGCGGCTGCGAGCAGCGGGATCGACGTTCGCCGCACTTCAGCCTGGACCAAAGGTCGCACTCTTCGCGCCGCCTGTTGATTGCGCGAGTTTTTTCTGGCTGGCGAGAAACACCACTTTGCCGCCTCGCACGATGTTGTCGCGAGGCCTTCGTCAGGCGCGCGCGGCCTCTGGCCGATTGTGGGCGCGTGCTATAATCCCCTTCTTTTTCAATGCTTGAGAGGCGAACGATGTTTTCGGCTAACGACACACTGGCGAAAGTGGATCCCGAGATCTGGCAGGCGATCGAGAACGAGAACCGCCGTCAGGAAGAACACATCGAATTGATCGCTTCGGAGAACTATGTCAGCCATGCGGTGATGGCCGCGCAAGGTTCACAGATGACCAACAAGTACGCCGAAGGCTACCCGGGCAAGCGCTACTACGGTGGCTGTGAGCACGTCGACGTCGCCGAACAACTGGCGATCGATCGCCTCAAGAAGTTGTTTGGCGCCGAGGCTGCCAATGTCCAGCCGAATTCCGGCTCGCAGGCCAATCAGGCGATCCTGATGGCCTTTGCCAAACCGGGTGACACGATCATGGGCATGAGTCTGGCCGAGGGTGGGCACCTGACGCATGGCATGCCGCTCAATATGTCGGGCAAGTGGTTCAACGTGGTCGCTTATGGCCTCGACCAGCATGAGGCGATCGACTACGAAAAGATGGAAGCGCTGGCTCGCGAACACAAGCCGCGGATCCTGATCGCCGGTGCGTCGGCGTACTCCCTGCGCATCGACTTCGAGCGCTTTTCGCGCGTGGCAAAGGAGATCGGCGCGATCTTCATGGTCGACATGGCGCACTATGCGGGTCTGATCGCCGCCGACTGCTACCCGAACCCCGTGCCGCACGCCGATGTGGTGACCTCGACGACCCACAAGACGCTGCGCGGTCCGCGTGGTGGAGTCATCCTGATGAAGGCGGAGCACGAGAAAGCGATCAACTCGGCTGTTTTCCCCGGTCTGCAGGGTGGACCCCTGATGCATGTCATCGCCGCCAAGGCGGTGGCTTTCAAAGAGGCGCTGAAGCCGAGCTTCACCAAATACCAGGAGCAGGTGCTGGCCAACGCCCGTGTTCTGTCGCGGGTGCTGGCGGAAGAGCGCGGCATGCGTATCGTCTCGGGTCGTACCGAATCGCACGTGTTCCTGGTTGATTTGCGGGCCAAGAACATCACCGGCAAGGAAGCCGAGGCGGCGCTGGGCGCGGCGCACATCACGGTCAACAAGAACGCCATCCCCAACGATCCGCAGAAGCCCTTTGTTACTTCCGGTATCCGCATCGGTTCGCCGGCGATGACCACGCGAGGCTTCACGGAGATCGAATCCGAACTGGTCGGGCACATGATTGCCGACGTGCTGGATGCGCCCGGTGACGAAAAGGTTCTTGCCAGAGTGCGCGCCGACGGCGCGGCGCTGTGCAGGAAATTCCCGGTTTACGCTGGTCCGACGGGATGAAATGCCCGTTCTGCGGCGCTGACGAAACAACCGTCGCCGACACGCGCATCAACGACGACGGCGACATCGTCCGTCGCCGTCGGCGCTGTCTCAAGTGCGACAAGCGCTTCACCACTTACGAGCGGGCCGAACTGCGGATGCCGCAGGTGATCAAGAAAAACGGCTCGCGGGTGGACTTCGACCCCGAAAAGCTTGCCGCCAGTCTCTGGCTGGCACTGCGCAAGCGCCCGGTGGGCACCACCGCCGTCGAGGCGGCGATTGCCCGCATCGAGGAAAAGCTGCTGGCGCTCGGCGAGCGCGAGCTGGCCTCGGAGAAGATCGGCGAGATGGTGATGCTCGAGTTGAAAAAACTCGACAAGGTGGCTTACGTTCGCTTTGCCTCGGTCTATCGCAATTTCGAGGACGTCGACGAGTTCTCCAAACTCATTCGCGAAGTCTCTCGCTCGCCACAGAAACTCGGCCGTTGATGGCGCCGGGGTTCAGTGCCGCTGACCACGAAATGATGGCGCGGGCGCTGCGCCTTGCCGAACTCGGACTCTACACCACCACTCCCAACCCCCGTGTCGGCTGCGTCATCGTCAAGGATGGCCGGGTCGTCGGCGAAGGCTGGCATCGCCGTGCGGGGGAGCAGCATGCCGAAGTGCTCGCCCTGCACCTTGCCGGAGAGAAAGCACGTGCGGCCACCGCTTACGTCACGCTCGAGCCCTGCAGCCACCATGGTCGCACGCCACCGTGTGCCGAGGCGCTGCTGGCGGCTGGTGTGGGGCGGGTTATCGTCGCCATGCAGGATCCCAATCCGCTGGTGGCCGGGCAGGGGTTGGCGATCTTGCGCGACGCTGGTGTGTTGGCCCAATGTGGGCTGCTCGAGGTCGAGGCCAGAGAACTCAACATCGGCTTTGTCGCACGGATGACGCGTGCGCGGCCGTGGCTGCGCATGAAACTGGCCGCCAGCCTCGACGGCAAGACAGCGCTGCGCAATGGCGCCAGCCAGTGGCTGACCGGGCCGGCGGCCCGGCAGGACGGACATCGCTGGCGCGCGCGCGCCTGCGCCATTCTGACCGGGATCGGCACCGTTCGCAGCGACGATCCGCAGCTCAACGTGCGCGGTGTGGATGATGGGCTCTCCGGGGATTTGCGGCAGCCGCTGAAAGTGGTGGTCGATAGCCGGCTGGAACTCTCTCCTGAGGCCAGGCTGCTGGGTGGCGACGTCCTGGTCGCTGCCGCCGCGGCAACTCCTGGCCGGGTCGCCGTTCTCGAACAGCGCGGGGCGGAGGTGGTGCTGCTGCCGGGCTCCGACGGACAAGTCGATCTGACGGCGCTGCTCGAGGAGCTCGCCCGCCGTGGCATCAACGAAGTGCACGCAGAGGCCGGTTGCGGACTGGGTGGATCTCTTCTCGCGGCCGGTCTGGTCGACGAACTGCTGCTCTACCTGGCGCCGTGTCTGATCGGCGATGTGGCGCGCGGCATGTTCGACCTGCC
>NZ_JAVTWB010000090.1:11361-14443 GCF_032229525.1 Accumulibacter sp.
ACCCCCATCACCGCGCAGCGCTCCTCCTCGACATCGTCTCCTTCCGGAAACAGGCAGTGATAGCAGGGCGCGTCGTCGCGCCGGCTGTCGAACACCGCCAATTGCCCGGCAAAGCGGATTGCCGCGCCGGAAACCAGTGCTGTCCGGGTTTTGACGCATGCGCGATTGACCGCGTGCCGCGTGGCGAAGTTGTCGCAGCAATCGAGAACCACATCGGCGTCGGCGACCTGCGCTGCCAGCGCTTCGCCGGCCAGGCGGGTGAGGATCGCTTCGACATGGACTTCCGGATTGATCCCGGTGAGCGCTGCCTGGCCGGAAAGGGCCTTCGGCTGGCCGATGCGCTCCTGGGTGTGCAGGATCTGCCGTTGCAGATTGGTCAGGTCCACCGTATCGCCGTCGGCCAGGGTGATGCGGCCGAGACCTGCCGAGGCGAGATAGAGGGCGGCCGGTGAGCCGAGGCCACCGGCGCCGATGATCAGCGCCCTGGCGTTGACGATCCGCTCCTGTCCTTCGATGCCGATCTCGTCAAGCAGGATGTGGCGGCTGTAGCGCAGCAACTGACCGTCGTTCATCCGCAGGGTCCTACTTGTACTCGCGCCACTCCGGCGGGGTGTCGTCGTGATCGCCATGCGGGTGGCGTTCCCAGGCGTGGGTGTAGGCTTCGGACTGTGATCGCTTCATCGGCCGAACCGGCGCGTCGAGATTGTGCAATTGCGTCTCCTCGACGTAGTAGATCAGCGCCCGCATCATCTTGCTCATCAGCGTATTGTCGAGGTGGTAGCCTTTGTCCTCGAGTGTCCCTTCGAGTTCTTCCAGGCTGTGCTGGTGGAGATCGTAGGCGACATCGACGGCTCGCGCCTGATCCCGTCTTTCGACCTCCAGCTGCTCGATCTGGCTAAGGCAATCCGAGGCTTCCGGCACTTGATCCGGCGGGAATTTGGCGAACAGGATGCTCCGCTGCTTGCGGATCGGCGCTGTTTTGTGAGGCGTGGCAGCCGGTCGCTTCATTCACTTTCCTCCCTCCGAGAGAAAGGTCAACGGCTAGTGCGCATGATCTGCATGCCCTTGAGCAGGTTCAGCGCCTGCGTCAGCTGGTAGTCAGTTTTTGATGCCAGTTCGCGGCTCGGCAACTCGGAGGACTCTTCGCCGTCTTCCGTGGGCGCGTTGTTCTTCGGCTTGACCGGTGCGGGCGCCTTGCTTGACGGCTTGACGGGCGCCTCTTTGACCGCTGTGGCGGCATCCTTGTTAATGTCGGCGTTGTTCTCGAGGTGGTGTTCAAGGTTGGCCTCGCGCAGACGCTCCCTCGAACTGCCGTTGGCGCTTTCCTCGGCGACGATGTCCGGCACGATGCCTTTCGCCTGGATCGAACGGCCCGACGGGGTGAAGTAGCGTGCGGTCGTCAGTTTGATCGCGGTGTTTCCGGGCAATGGCAAGACGGTCTGTACGGAGCCCTTGCCGAAGGTCGTCGTACCCAGGACCACGGCGCGTTTGTGGTCTTGTAGCGCACCGGCGACGATCTCGGAGGCGGAAGCGGAGCCGCCATTGACCAGCACCACCATCGGCACCTTGCGCGCCTGCGGCGGCAGTCTCTTGATGTAATCGTCGCGGCTGCCGCGCAGGTAGTCTGCGGGAGAGGCGTGGAACTCGTGCTTGGCATCGGGAGCGCGTCCGTCTGTCGAGGTCACCAGGGTGTCCTCCGGCAAAAAGGCCGCAGAGACGCCAACCGCACTGTTGAGCAGGCCACCTGGGTCATTGCGCAGATCCAGAACCAAGCCTTTCAGCGGGGCCGCCTTGTAGAGGTCGTTAAGGTGCTTGACCACCGCAGCACCGGTATTCTCCTGGAACGAAGTGATGCGCAGATAGCCGTAGCCGTCCTCGACCAGTTTTGATTTGACGCTCTGGACCTTGATCACTTCGCGAGTCAGGGTGATATCCAGGGGTTTGGCTTCCGTTTTGCGGATAATCGACAGTCGGATCTGGGACTTCGGCTTGCCGCGCATGCGCTTGACGGCTTCGGTCAGCGTCAGGCCTTTGACGAGCGTGTCGTCAATCTTGAAGATCAGGTCGCCCGGCTTGACGCCGGCGCGGTCGGCGGGGGTATCCTCGATCGGCGAAACCACCTTGACCAGCCCGTCCTCCATGCTGACTTCGATACCGATGCCGCCGAATTCACCTTGCGTGCCGACCTGCAAGTCCTTGAAGGCGTCGGCGTCGAGGTATGCCGAGTGCGGGTCCAGGTTGGAGAGCATGCCGCTGATCGCGTGCGTGATCAGCTTCTTGTCGTCTACGGGTTCGACATAGCCTTTCTTGATCGCATTGAACACCTCGGCAAAGGTGCGCAACTCCTCTACCGGCAGGCCGACGCGCGCCTCCTTGTCGGCCAGCGCCGAAAACTGCAGGCTGAGCAGCACGCCACCAAGCAATCCGGCACAAACAAGCCCGGCCTGTTTCAACTTACCCATCTGTTGTTTCACTCCGTGCGTACCTCTATTTCGCGTTGATCCACGCCAGTGGGTCAAGCGGTTTTCCTTGATGACGAATCTCAAAGTATAAACCGGATTCCGGGTTGCCACCGGTGTTGCCGACGGTGGCTATGGTTTCGCCACCGCGTACTTCGTCGCCGACCTCTTTCAGGAGCGAATCGTTGTTGGCATAGATCGATAGATAGCTGCTGCCATGGTCAATGATCAGCAGGTTGCCGAAGCCGCGCATCCATTCGGCAAAAACAACGCGGCCGCCAGCGATGCTGCCGACCTGGCTGCCGGTGCCGGCGCGGATGAACAGCCCCTTCCAGGTGCTGCCCTCTTGCCGCGCGGCGCCAAATCGATTGGTGATCGCCCCTTTGGTTGGCAGGCGCAGGGTCCCCTTCAATCTGGCCAGGTCAGCCGCGACAGGCGTTTCCGGCACCACCTCACGGCGCACTGTAACGGCCGGACGCGTACTGGCCGGCTTTTCTTCGACAGGGGCGGGGGCAGCTCGGGAAGGCTTCTGCGGGCTGGCTTCCCGCCGTGCCAGCTCCCGTTGGGCTTGCTCGCGCTGGGTTTGCTCCCGCTGGGCTTGTTCGCGCTGGGCTTGCTCGCGC
>NZ_JAVTWB010000090.1:14543-29246 GCF_032229525.1 Accumulibacter sp.
TCGCGCTGGGCTTGCTCGCGCAGTTGCGCTTCGCGACGGGCCGCGCGAGCCTCGGCTGCTCTCGCGGCGATAATCTTCGACAGGCGATCGACAAGTCCTGCGAGTTGCTTCTCGTCACGTTGCAGGTTGCCGATTTCGCGCCGCTGCGCAGCTATCTGTGCCGATATCTTGTCCAGTGTCGCCTGGCGTTGTTCGCGTTGGGCAAGCAGTTTGGCGTGCTCTTCCTTGCGCTTCGTTTCGGCGGCCGACAGCCGCGCCGCTTGTTGCTGCATGTCGGTGGCCAGGGATTGCTGGCGGTTCAAGCTCGTCTCGATTTCTCGCAGGAGCGCGCTGCGTGCCCGCCCGATCGCTTCCAGGTAGTGCAGATCCCGCGCCAGCTGATAGGGGTCGTCACCGTTGAGGAGGAGCCGGAGCGGATCAGGATTGCCGCGCAGATACTGCCGATACAGCAATTTTTCCAGTTGTGCCTGTTGCGCCTGCAGCCGCTGCTCGATCTCGCGCGACTGCACCTCGAGGCCTTGGCGCGACGTTTGCAGCGCAGTGACTTGCGTCGCCAGCTCGTGTAGCTCGCGCTGGGTCATGGATATGGCGCGCTCGGCGTCCTTCAGCTGATCGGTCGATTGCTTCTGGGAACTTTCTGCGGCGGTCATCTCCCGGCGCATGGCGTCGATCTGGGCGCGCAGCGATTTCAGGTCACTCTGTTTTTCGGCGACATCGCCCGGTGAAGCGGCGTCGGCGTCCTTTGTATTCTGCCTGCCGTTGGCTGCGAAGCTTGGCGCCAACAGGGTCGCGGCGACCAGCAGAGCGGCCGGCAAGCGCCAGCTGCTCTGGCTGCACCGTCCGAGCTGACGAGAACGTGCTGCGGCCCGGTCGGACGCCGGCTGTATCGGCCTCAATGGTGACGCGGCGCAGCTGGTGGGGTTTGCAGTGTGTTTGCTCAATGAACGGCGCACGCCTGGCAGAAACGTGGGTTGGCTGGACAGGCCTGGCAAATGGGGGGCTACGGCCAGATCCAGAGTGTGTGGGGACACCCCCTGGCTGAGGGTTTTGTTCTATAATCGCCGATTATATTATGATAAGCAGTGGGCTTGGCGTAACGTGCCTATCCGGATCAGCATTATCGACAAGCAGGAGCATATCGAACAGGCGGCACGTGCGCTGAAGTCGATTTCGCATCCCTTGCGCCTCAAGATTCTTTGTGTGATCGGTGATCAGGACGCTTGCGTTCAAGAGATCGTTGACGCTGTGGGTACTTCGCAAAGCAACATTTCCCAGCACCTTGCAATCCTTCGCGAAAAGGGCGTTCTGCTGGCACGCAAGGACGCCAACCGGGTCTACTATCGTGTCGGCGACGCCCGGACGCTGCAGTTGATTGGCATGATGCGTGAGGTTTTCTGCGGCGATTAGCAGTCCCCCGCGTTCGCCCGGCCTGCACTTGCCGGCGGCGGGCGTCCCGGTTTGGTCTTTCTTGCCGCGTTAATTTCTGGAGCTTCGATTGGAATTCATACAGCAGAACCTTCTCCTGGTGGCTGTCGCCGTGGTCAGCGGCACACTGCTGCTGGGGCTCTCGGTCCGTCGCCCCGGTGGCTCACGGTCGCTAACGCCTGCTCAGGCGACGATGCTGATCAACCGTGAGAACGCGCAGTTGCTCGACATTCGCGAGCCGAACGAGTACCTCGCCGGCCACCCGTCCGACGCTCGCAACATTCCGTCAGGGTCCTTGGCAGAACGCGCCGGCGAACTGGAGCGGTTCAAGGACAAGCCGGTGATTCTCGTCTGTCAGTCCGGTGCGCGTGCATCTGCCGCCTGTTCCAAACTGGCCAAGCTTGGTTTCTCCAGACTGCACACCCTCGAGGGTGGCATTGGTGCTTGGGTGGAGGCCGGTCTGCCACTGAAGAAGGGGTCGGGAAAGTGAGCCGCTCGCCGCGGGTGCTGATGTACTCTACCGGCGCCTGCCCTTTCTGTATTCGGGCTGAGCAATTGCTGCACGCCCGTGGTGTTGCCGAGATCGAGAAAATCCGCATTGACCTTGATCCCGGGCGCCGCAACGAGATGGTCGAAAGGACTACCAGGCGGACCGTTCCGCAGATCTATATCGGTGAGTTACACGTCGGTGGCTTCGACGATCTCCTGGCGTTTGATCGTGCGGGCAAGTTATCGCCCTTACTCGCGGGTGAATGCGTTTGACATCTGCGCTTCGAGCTTCATCAACAATTCCACAGCATGGTCCGAGAACTTACTATGAGCGAACAAGCAGCCCCCGTATTTGCGATCGAGAAGATCTACATCAAGGACCTCTCGGTTGAGGTGCCCAATGCACCGCAGATTTATCTCGAGCGAGAGTCCCCCACCGTCAATATCCAATTGCAAACCAAGGCTCAAGGGGTTGGCGACGGGCTCTTCGAGGTGACCCTGACGGCGACCGTAACGTCCAAGATCGAAGAGAAGACCGTTTTTCTCGTGGAAGTCGGTCAGGCGGGCATCTTCCGCGTCCAGAATGTGCCGAGCGAAAATATGGAGCCCTTGCTGTCGATTGCCTGCCCAAACATTCTTTATCCTTATGCGCGCGAGATCGTTTCCGATACCGTTACCCGCGCCGGCTTCGCACCGGTGATGCTGCAACCAGTCAACTTCGAAGCGCTGTACATGTCGCGTTTGCAGCAGCAGGAGGCGGCGAAAGATGAGCCGGGTCAGTCGACGATCCAGTAAACCGACTCGATCCCGATTGCGGGTCTGCGGATGAAGCGGCTACTGGCTTTCCTGCTCGCTGCGGGATTTGTCGTGCCGGCTCTGGCGATCGAGTACCGCACTATCGATACGGCGACCGTTCTCTTCGACGCGCCTTCGCAGAGAGGCGCCAGGCTTTTCGTCATCAAGCGCGGCACACCGGTCGAATTGGTGGTTCATCTCGAAGGATGGGCGAAGGTGCGGGATGCCGAGGGAGGCCTGGCCTGGCTCGAGACAAAGTACCTTGGCATGCGGCGGGCGGTGATCGTCACTGTCGCTCGCGCCCAAATCCGGCAGACTGCCGACGAGTCAGCGCCGCTGGTCTTCGAAGCGGAAAAGAACGTGGCGCTTGACTACCTTGAAACGGCTCCTGGTGGCTGGGTACGGGTGCGCCATCGTGATGGACAATCAGGTTTCGTACGTGCCGACCAGGTCTGGGGTCTCTGAAGGCCATGAAACTGACGGTGCTCGGGGCGGGCGCCTGGGGTAGTGCACTGGCCATTGCTTTCAGCGCCAGCCACACCGTCACGCTGTGGGCGCGCGAGCCTGAGGTTCGGCGCGGCTTGCGCGACGACCGAGAGAATCCACGCTTCCTTCAGGGACAACGCTTTCCCGACGCGTTGTTGATCGGCGAGGAGTTCGAGACGGCGGTGGCCGGTGCCGATTTGCTGCTCATTGCCACCCCGCTTTCCGGCCTGCGGCCGACGCTTTGCCGCTTGCGCGATGCCGCGGTGGTGAGCCCGCTGATCTGGGCGTGCAAGGGGCTGGAGGCCGAAACGGGCAAGCTGCCGCACCAGATTGTCGCTGAAGAGCTCGGTGCACAAGTTCCTTGCGGCGCCTTGTCGGGCCCGAGCTTTGCCCAGGAGGTGGCGCGCGGTCTCCCGACGGCGGTTACGCTGGCGGCAAACGACACTGCTTTCGGGCAGCGGACCGCACGTGCCCTGCATAGCGCGCACTTTCGCATCTATGCCAACGATGACTTGGCGGGTGTCGAAGTCGGCGGGGCGGTGAAGAACGTCATGGCTATCGCCACCGGCGTTTGCGATGGTCTCGGCCTTGGTTTGAATGCGCGGGCCGCGTTGATTACGCGCGGTCTTGCTGAAATCGCGCGCTTCGGTGTGGCGCTGGGCGGTCAGGCGCCGACTTTTATGGGGCTGGCCGGCATTGGCGATCTGATCCTCACGTGCACCGGTGACCTGTCGCGGAATCGACGTGTGGGCCTGGAGCTCGCCAGTGGCAGGACTCTATCGCAGATTCTCCGCGAACTGGGCCATGTCGCCGAGGGCGTCGGCACGACGCGTGAAGTGGCTCGCCTGGCAAGCCAGTTGGGGATAGACATGCCGATCACTCAGGCCGTCAATGCGATTCTCTATCGCGATGAACCCGCATCGTCTGCGGTCGACAAACTGCTGAACCGGGATCCGAAAAGCGAGGCTAGCTAGCCCTCGCTCATTTTTCGTAGCCGGAAAGCGGATCACGGCTTGTCGCGGTTGACGAGACTTTCTCCCGCATTGTGTGTATCATCGTGCTCCCCATCGCAGGTCGGGTCTTCCGGTGCCGGCATTCGCTGGTTTGCTTTACCGTGGTATCCCGCCCGGATCGCCCAACAGCGCTTGTCGCTGCCATCAATCTGAAACCTGTAGCCGCCAATATGTGGTCGCCGTCCAGTGCGCATGCGCTGCGGCGATCGCGGATTCTGGCTGGCTGCTCGCTCATCCCCCTGACTGTAGCGTAGCGCGTGCTAGCGCCGCTGCGGCGAACGGCTCCGGCCGTGCATTATCCCGACAATTGAAGTAGTACAGCTGATGGCTTGCGGGCACGAAAATTGCTTGATTTGTGCAATACCCAGCCATCAACGGAGGTAGGCAAACGATGTCCAGGAAACTGTTTTCTCACCATTCGCTCGGCGGCCAGTTGCTGCCGAACCGTGTCGTCATGGCGCCGATGAACCGTAATCGCGCCACTGACTGGCAACTCGCCCCGCGGGCGATCACTGCAAAATACTACGCGCAGCGCGCTTCGGCTGGTCTGATCATTGCCGAGGGGACGCCGGTTTCTCCGCAGGCTCGCGGCTGCGCTCGCACGCCAGGTATCTACAGCGGCGCGCAGGTCGCCGGCTGGAGAAAAGTCACCAAGGCGGTGCATCAGGCGGGTGGCCGCATCTATTTGCAGCTCTGGCACGTCGGGCGCGTTGGTCACAGCAGCCTGCGCGCGGACCGCTCGCCGCCGGTGGGGCCGACCGGGATCGGCCTGCATAGCGACCGCGTGCCGATCATCGACGGCAGCGACGAGCCGGTGATGGCGCTCTGCGATGCGCCGCGCGGCTTGGCGACCGAGGAGGTGCGCCTGATTGTCACCGATTTCGTTCGCGCCGCCCGCAACGCCATCGCCGCAGGCTTTGACGGTGTCGAGATTCACGCCGCCAATGGCTATCTGTTCGATCAGTTCCGCTGCCCCTACGTCAATGACCGCGCCGACGAGTACGGCGGTTCGCAATCCAATCGCTGGCGCTTCCTGCTGGAAACGGTGCAAGCCGTAGCCGGCGCGATCGGCAGCGCACGGGTCGGTGTGCGCATCTCGCCGCTGGGTACCGCGCACGAGATGCAGCCCGATCCGGATCCGCTGGTCAGCTACGGCTATCTCGCCACTCGGCTGAAGCTGATGAGGATCGGCCATCTGCACGTCTATGACCAGGAAGGGAACTGGATCCACGACCAGCAGGGAGAACTGCTGCCGCACCTGCGGGCGTGTTTCGCGGGGACCTTGATTCTTTGCGGAGGGTTCGACCGGCAACGCGCGGAAGCAGCGTTGCGCGCCGGTCGCGGCGATTTGATTGCCTTTGGCAAGTACTTCATCGCCAATCCCGATCTCGTCCAGCGTCTGCGCATCGGGGCGCCGCTGGCACCCTGGAACTCGACGACGATCTACAAGGGTGGGGCCAAAGGCTACATTGACTATCCGGCATTTGACCCTGCCGCCGTCACCGCAGCGTGAGCACTGCCTGGTGTAGTGGTGCATCCTGTTGAGAACTTAAGCGGCTGTTGGCATGAATGACGTTCTGGACGATGTGGCGAGCGCTGTCGGTCCAGATAAGCGGTTTGGGTTTGGTGTTTGGCGGGCGATGTAGTCGTCAATGGCAGTGACCAACGCGGGGACGCTGGTGAACACGCCGCGGTGCAGTTGTCGGCGATCCGGTGCAGCGCTTTGTCCTTCGGTGTTTGCCGATCGATCTTGCGCAGAAACTTGAGCCACTCGATGACGGTGTTGCTGCTTGCTGCGCGATCACACGGCTGTCCAGCACGTTGAGCGCGGCGAACAGCATGGGTCGTGCCGTTGCGCTTGTAACCATGGATCGCGGTGGTCGCACGCCCCACTTCCGTGGCAAGCCGGGCTGCGTACGGTCGAGTGCCTGCACCTGGCTTTTCTCGTCGCAGCACAACACCCGCGCATGCTCGGGTGGCGACAAGTACAGACCGACGATCTCTTCGAGTTTCTTGACGAACTTGGGATCGCGCGAGACCTTGACGGCGCGTACCAGGTGAGGCTTCAAGGCCTTGGCACGCGCCGTGGCGCGAGACGCTGGCCGCACTGACACCCAGTTCGGCGGCCATCTTGCGGGTGCTTCAGTGCGTCGCCGCTGCGGGCGTGCTCTGCGTGGTCAGTTCCACCAGTTGCGCCACCTCCACCTTCACCGGTGGCGCGCCGCGCGGCAAGTCGCGCTCAATTCCTGTCAACCGTGATTGCGCATAACGCCCTCGCCAACGCGGATCGAGAAGGCGTTAAGGAGCGACGGCCAAGCGACGATGTCAAGCGTTCGCTGGGCGAATCCGGCACCTGATAGCGGGCCACCCCACGGTGGGCGCGTAGAAGAAGGCATCCGTCTGCTCTTGGTGATCAAACCGTGATCAAACTGTGCATGCGACACTCCCGCACCCGGCTTTCCGACGGCTTTCCCACCAAAGCATGCGCCGAGCGTCAGTTCGCCGCGCCGGAACAGATCGACAAAAAGCACGTCTCACCTACGCCATGCGCCAGCGCAGGTGGCGTAGTCCGGCCCGCTGGCAGACTGTGACGGACGCAACAGGAGTCCGGCCGATGATCAAGACCCACACTGCCGACGCCGAAACTCTGGACAGCGCGACAGCGCGGCTGTTCATCTCCTATTCGCGTCGCGACCAGGACGTCGCCCGCCGCCTGTGCGACGCGCTTGCCGCCCGCGGGCGCGCCTTGTGGGTGGACTGGGAGGGCATCCCGCCCAGCGCCGAATGGCTGGCCGAAATCGAACAGGGCATCCGTTCGGCAGACGCCTTCGTCTTCATGCTCAGCCCCGATTCGCTGCGCTCCGAGGTTTGTGGCCAGGAGCTGGCTGTTGCGCTTGCACTGAACAAGCGCCTGGTGCCGCTGGTAGTGCGAGAGGCCGGTGAGACGCCGATACCCCCCGAACTGGCGCAGCGCAACTGGATATTCCTGCGTGCGACGGACGACTTCGACAGCGGCCTCGCGGCCCTGGTCGAGGCGGTGGATACCGACCTCGACTGGCTGCATCGCCACACCGCCTTGCTGGTGCCGGCGCTGGCCTGGCAGGGCGCCGGCGGCGAACGCAGCCGCCTGCTCAAGGGACGTGCGCTGCAACAGGCCGAAGCCTGGTTGGCCGGCAGCGCTGACAAGAGTCCCGCCGCCGCGCAGGTTCAGATCGAATTCATTCAGGCCAGCCGACGTGCGGCCACCCGCCGCCTGCGCATCGCGCTCGCCGGGACGGTGGTCGGCATGCTGACACTCGTCGCCTTGGCCGTGTGGGCGTTGATTGCCGAAACACGGGCCGATGCCGCTCGCCAGAACGCCGAGGCGCGCCGTATCGGTTCGGACGCCAGCCTGGTCGCCAGCGAGCGGGCAGCGCTGATCGAGACCAGCGCCCTGCTGGCCATCGAATCATGGAAACGCCGCCCGGCGCTGGGCAACGACGTGCCGCTGCGTCGTGCCCTGCGTTTGCTGCCCGAACCGGCCGGCGGCCTTCATCTGCCGTTCAAGGCGATTGTCGACGCGGTGTTCGTCAGCGACGCGGGTCTGGTCGCCTATGCCGAAGGCGAAACGGTGGGACTTCTCGCGCCAGGGCAGGCGGGGGCACCCCTCAAGCTGTCGCATGACAGTCCGATCATCGCGCTCGCCGGCTGCCCGCGCACCCAGCGCCTTGCCGCCCGCCTGCAAGACGGCCGCGTCTTCTTGTGGAACGCGAGCAGCGGCGAACGCCTGGCGAATCTGCCGCTGCGCGCGCCCACCACCGCGCTCACATGCAGCCCCGACGGCACGCTGCTCGCCATCGGCGATGCGGGCGGTGGGGTAGCGATTTTCAGCACCGCCAACGGCGCGCTGGTCGACACCCTGCCGAGCGTAGTGAACTCGGCCGTGCGCGCACTGCGCTTCGATGGTCACGGCAAGCGTCTGGCCGCCGGCGGCAAGTCACTGCTGCAGGTCTGGCAACTGGCAGGAGCTCGCCCGATCGCCGCCATCGCGCATCGTCAGCCAGTGGTGGATATCGATTTCGATCCGGCCGGCGGACGCATCGTCAGCGCCAGTGATTCGGCTGCGTATCTATGGTCGCTGCCTGCGGGGCAAAGCCTCAAACGCATCGGCCAGCGCACCAATGTGCACCGCGCGCGTTTCGATCGCCATGGGAAACGCCTCGTGCTGGCCGCCGGTGACGGCGTCGTTTCCGTCTGGGACGCCACCACCTACGAGCGGCAGCTGGACGTGCGCCACCAGGGGCCGGTCATGCATGCCCGCTTCAGCCCGGACGGCGACTACGTCCTCAGCGCCAGCAACGACGGCACCGCCCGCCTGTGGCGGGTCAGTGACGGTACGGAGCAACTACGCTTTGCCCATGACCACTTCCTGAGTGCCGCCCGTTTCAGTCCGGATGGCGTGCACGTCCTCACCGCCGGGCGGGATGGCCGCGTCCGCCTGTGGCATAACCGCATTCCGGATCGGGAACTGCTGCCCAAGCCCTACGGCAATCGCGTCTCGCGCGACGCCCAATCGCTGCTCGAGGCCACCGGCCAGGGGCGCTGGCAATTGCGCCGGCTCGACAGCGCCGATCCGCCGTTCGCCTTCAGCAGCGGTGCCGGCGTGCTGACCTTCGACGTTAGCGCCGACAGACGGCAACTAGCGGTGTCCCGCTTCGACGCGAAGGTCGACATCTGGTCCATTCCCGAGGCGACGATGCGCCAGCAACTGACGCTGGCCAAACCCGCCGACACCGTTGGTTTCCATCCCGATGGCGCGCGCCTGCTCACCGGCGCGCGTGACGGTAGCGTGCGCCTGTGGTCCCTGGCCGACGGCAAGGAAATATGGCAGCGCGTTGACGGGGAGCGCTTCGTGATGACCCATGCCTTCAGCGCGGACGGTCGCCAGGTGGCTAGCGGCGGCAGCGATCGCCTGGCCCGCGTCTGGGGCGTCGAAGACGGGCAGCTCCTCCACACGCTCAAGCACAATCATGACGTGCGTGGCCTCGCCTTCAGCCCCGACGGCAGCACGCTGGCCAGCGCCAGTTCGGATCGCATGGCCAGGCTGTGGCGGCTCGACACCGGCCAGGTCGCCCGCTACCTCGAACACCAGTTTCCCGTGCTGGCCGTTGCCTACGACGCCAGCGGTACGCTGATCGCCACCGGCGCTTCGGACCACACCGCCCGCCTGTGGGACGCCGCCAGCGGCGTCGAGCGATCGCGCATCGACACGCCGGATGCCGTGCTCGCCCTGGGCTTCCAGGCCGACGGCCGGCTGCGCGTGCACACCGGTAGCGAATCGAGTATCCACACCACCGATGGCCAGACGCTGGTGAGCACCGCCTGCCAGCGCCTCACCCGCAACCTCGGCCTGATCGCCTGGGCGCAATACATCGGTAAGGAGCCGCCTCAAGCCACTTGCCCCGGGCTGCCGCCACCCGCGCTGTAGGTCTCGGTCGGGGAGACGCCACGAGTGGCGATGAAGTCGCTCGCTGGCTCTGGCAATCGGCAGGGAACGGCACGAGCTCATCGCGGCCGCAAAAACAACTGTACATGCGTACAGCACTCAGGTATTCTTACTCCTGTCGCAGCGGCTTCCGATCAATCGATCTCCACGGAGGAATCACCCACCATGAATCGCATCCAGAAGTGGTTTGAACAGATGGTAGGTGTCTACTTGATGGAGCCTCGTCGCTGGGCGTCGGCCCATGAGATCTTCGCCGCACCGCGCGTGGATATCTCTGCACTGCAGAAACCGGCGTGTTGGCGCAGGAGGTCGCGAACCCAGGGCATTGCGCGATAGTCCTGGCCCGCGCGCCTTCGGCGAGGGGCCAAGTCTCTGCTGACACCGTATCCGGTGTTGATTGGTGCACACACCACGGCGGAGTTCCCGGGTTCATTGACCGTTCGCGGGAGCCAGCCACCTTGCCGTTGTTGTGGATAGCGATGCGGATGGCCCTTCCGTTCCTGGCTGTTGATGGCGCCAGCACGAACCACTCGACGCGCCCCTATTGAATCGCGAACAGTGTCAGCTTCATCGCTGCACCGCGCACGGCGAGCAGGTCGTGGTAGTCGTCACTGGCTGCCCACTGCGCCGAGTCTTCCAGGGTCGGAAACTCAAGCTCGACGAATGCGTCGAAGGCTTCGCAGTCGAGTTCGTTCCAGTAGGTGTCAGCCAGCGTCCCTCGATAGCGCACCTGCCCGCCGTGTTTGGCAACCGTGATCCCCACCTTGCTCCGGTACTCCTCGAATGCTGCCGCATCGAGAAGCTTGATCAAGCCGATAATCTTCACCGTCATATTGTCCCTCCTGCGCAGGGTTTGCCCCACCAGCACCCGTGGCGCCGATCGTACGCAACGCGATTGGCAACTCCCGGTGCCGGTCATCGGCGATCTTCAGCATCGACGGCCTTACCCGGGTGCGTGAATACCCGGCCACGTATCGAGTGGTGATCGACCAGGGTCGTCGAGATCTGCCGACCCTCGCTTGCCAGTCAGGTTCCAGAGCCGGCGACCTTGGCGTTGCTGGTGCTGGCGCTGGGCATCCTGTCGATGTGCTGCCGTCGGGCCTTGCGTCCGCTCAGCGCACGCTGATCTCGACCCGGTCGTAACGCCCGGCGTCGTCCATCACCGTGATCCGGTAGCGTCCGGCATCGCTGAACTTCTGGTGCAGGGCGCGTCCGGCCGGCAGGCGAGCGATCTGCCGGCCATTGAGCAGCCAGATCAACTCCTGCTGCCCGCCACGGGCTTCGAGACGCAGCTCCGGCACCGGCCCGTTGCCGGCGCGGCGGATCGTTTCGCCGTCGCTGATGCCGACGATTCTCAAGCCGTTTTCCGGGGCGCGTGCGCTGCTGCACTCGGGTGCCCAGGCCGGTGGCAGCGCCCGCTGGCGGGTCGCGGTGTCGAGCCAGGGTTCGAGGGTGGCTGGCCAGCGAGCCATGTCGATGGCCTGCATCTCGCCGCTGGCGCAAGCGGCGCGGACGCGCAGCCCGCTCGCTGCGTCGCGGTAGTCGGTATAGCGCGGGGCGCCGCCGCGCAGGCGGTCGGGAAAGGTTGGCGGTGCCGCCCCGTCGAGAATCCAGGCGGCTCTTTCCTGATGGCATAGTCCGGGCGGTGTTGCGTTGCTGCGCGTGCCCAGCGGCCAGCAGATCGTGGTCGAGGAAACGCTGGCGGGTGGCGTCCGTGGTCGTGGTGCTTCATCGTCGAGGGCCGAAAAGACATCGACCAGCAGCGGCGCCGCGATGTTGGCGCCGAAGAAGCCTGGATTCGGCGTGCCGTCGGGCCGGCCGATCCAGACGCCGACGGTGAACTGGTCGCTGACGCCGACTGCCCAGGCGTCGCGGAAACCGAAGCTGGTGCCGGTCTTCCAGGCGATGCCGCGGCGCGCGCCGACGCCGCCGTCGACCAGCCGGGCGAGCGGTCCGCCGGACTCGAGCAGATCGCGAATGATGAAGGCGGCGCCTTCGCTCATCATCCGTGCTTCCTCGATCGGGGCGTCGGCAAAATAGCGTGGCCGGCCGCTGACGCCGGCGCGCGCCAACGCCGTGTAGGCGGCGACCAATCCTTCGAGGTTGACCGCCACGCCACCGAGGATGACGCCGAGATTGGGCGTCGCCCCGCGCGGCAACTCGAGCTTTAGCCCGCCGCGTCGAAGCAGTGCAACGAAGCGTTGCGGCCCGAGCTGTTCGAGCACTTCCACCGCCGGCACGTTGAGCGACTTCTGTAAGGCCTCCGAGGCACTGACCGGGCCGCTGAAGCTGGCCTGGAAATTACCCGGCTGGTAACCCGAGAACGATTGCGGCGCGTCGGCCAGCAGCGATTCCGAGTGCATCAATCCCTCATCGAGCGCCAGCCCGTAGAGGAAGGGTTTCAGGGTTGATCCGGGCGAGCGGGCGGCCTGCACCATGTCCACATGGGCGAAGCGCGCGTCGTCGGTGAAATCGGCCGAGCCGGCGTAAGCGCGAACTTCGAGCGTCTCGTTGTCGACCACCAGAGTGGCCATCGACACCCGTGGTGGCAGCACCGCCAGGCGCGAGGCGAGCAGTTGCTCGACGGTCTGCTGCATGCCGGCATCGATGGTGCTGTCGATGCGCGCCGCATCGGGCTTCAGCCGCCGCAGGCGTTCGGCCAGTAGTGGCGCCAGCAGCGGCTCATGGATGGTCTGAGCGATCACCGGTTCCTGACGCGCGTCGGCGATCGCCCGCGCTCCCCAGCGCGATTGCAGGCGTTCGAGCACCTTGTCGCGCGCCTGCCGCGCGCGCTCGGGGTGGCGATCCGGCCGCAAGCGGGACGGCGCCTGCGGCAGCACCGTCAGCAAAGCGGCTTCCGATTCACTCAGCCGCTTCGCCGGCTTGCCGAGATAGGCGCGGCTCGCCGCCTCGACCCCTTCGACGACGCCGCCCATCGGTGCCAAGCCGAGGTACAGCTCGAGAATCTCACGCTTGGAGAGGCGCAGCTCGAGCTGCAGGGCGCGCGCGATCTGTAGCAGCTTGCCGGTGACCGTACGCGGCGTCGGCTCGAGCAGGCGCGCCACCTGCATGCTCAGCGTCGAGCCGCCGGAAACGACATGTCCGTGGCTTAGCCATTGCCGCGCCGCGCGCGCCAGCGCCCACGGATTGACGCCCGGATGCCACCAGAAACCACGGTCCTCGTAGGCCACCAGTGCTTCGATATAACGGGGGGAAACGTCTTCGATGCGCACCGGGTGGCGCCAGATGTGCTGACGGTTCGGGAAGGCACGCAGTGGCGTGCCGTCGCGCGCGACGACCAGCTGCGCTTGTGGTGCCGAATCTTCGGGCAGCGGCGGTGGCAACAGCTGGTCGGCAAGCAGCAGCAGGGCGAGCGCGGCAGCCAACGCCAGCCGCAGCCGGTTGCGGATCATTTCCCGGTGCCGGCCTTGTCTTCCCTGCCGTCGCTGATTTCCAGCATCTGCTCGCCACCGGCAAGACCGTAAATTTGTGGCTGATACATGTCTTCGGCGTAGGTCGGCGGCACCACGAAGCGCCCCGGGGTGACGACGCGAACGCGGTAGAAGAAGGGCATCGTACCGGCGAGTCTGGCGGCGACGACAAAACGGTCATCGCGGAACTCGACGTGCTTGATGTTGCTGTTGAGCATTGCCTGCCGCGGATCGACACCATCGATGGTGACCACCGCTTGCTCGCCCTGGACGATGTGGCTGTTTTCGATCTCGAGACCCGCCGGGATGTAGTCAACCACCAGACCGTTGGCGTAGCGTCCGGTGCTCTTCACCTGCAGACGAACGATGGCTGTTTCGCCGACGCGCAGCGCGCGACCAGCGAGCGGTTTGCCGTCGGCGGTGAACCAGTCGCGTTTCAGGTCGAAGTCGTCGCGTCGCGCGGCGGGCATCGTGGCCGGGTTGCCGCTCAGGCTGAGCTCGGCGAACAGTCGCTCGCCGCCGGCATTCCTGATTCGCACGCCTGCCGCCACCTGCTCTGCTGACAGGGGCAGGAACTGTGTTCCCTTGCCGCCGATCGCCTGCGCCTTGCCGGCCGCGATCAACTCGCCGTGCCATTCTTTGCTGGCGCCGGTGACGAAACTTCGTCCCATGAGAAACAGCGCCAGTTGCTCCTGCGTGCTGTAGTAGCGCTTGCCCGTCATTTCGCCCGCCACCTGGCTGACCAGGTTTTCACGTCCGGCCGGCGTCAGCTGGTGCTTGTCGAGCAGCGTGTAGATCAGCGCCCAGTCGCGCAGATTGCTGCCGTAGTCGCCCCACCAGGCGGTTTGCGGCCCGGCGCGGCGCTTCAGCAGGCCAGCTTCGATGGCGCCTGTCGATCGTCCTTCGTCGCCCATCAGCTTGAGTGCCAGACCGAGATGGACCAGAGCCAGCCCGGAGTGGGCGGCGGCCTGCGACTCCGCCAATTGACGCAAGGTCGACAGCGGCGCCTTGCCTTGGCGCGCCAGTACGTAGGCGCCGTAGGCGAGCACCGCGAAACGGCCCGATCCGGCGTAGCGCTCGTCATTCCAGACCGAGTTCTGGTTGTAGCTGACGGCGCCTCTGGGCAGGCCGGCAACGCCTTCCTGCAGCCCTTTGAGCAGGAACTCGACGGCCCGCTTCTCGACCTCGGGCGGCACGCTGAACCCTTGCTCGCGGGCGTCGAGCAGGAAGTTGGTGACGTAGGCCGACAGCCAGTACTGGTACTCGGAGAGGTTGCCCCACAGGCTGAAGCCGCCATTGGGCGCCTGCATGCCGGCCAGTCGGGCGATCGCCTTGTCGAGCATCGCCGCGCGCTGCGCCTGGGTGAAGGGTTTGAGGCCAAACGCCTGGGCCTCTGCCTGGTCAATGAAGACGTGCGGATAGGCGCTGCTGGTGGTCTGCTCGGCGCAGCCGTAGGGGTAGCGCAACAGCCCCTGCACGGCGCTGCGCACGTCGATCGGCGGCTGGTTCGATATCGCCAGCGTTGCCGCGACGCTCTGGCGCAGGAAGCCACCCAGTTCGGGATCACGGATGTCGACGC
>NZ_JAVTWB010000090.1:29346-55954 GCF_032229525.1 Accumulibacter sp.
CCTTTGCTGCCATCCATCTTCTCGATCACGCGGCCGTAGATGTCGTAGGCATCGGTGCCGTAACGCAGCTTGGCAAAGAAGAAAGCGAAGGGATCCGGGCTGGCGAAACGGGTGATGTTGAGGATTCCGACGTCGACTGCCGACAGGGTCACCATGGCCTGTTGCCCCCGGGCTTCGGGGACCCTGACCTTGACCTTGAGAGGCTGCTCCGGTTCCATTTTCTGGACCGCCTCGATGGCCACGGCGAGCTTGCGGCTACTGCGCTCGAGCGGCAGGTAGACCAGGCCCAGCGCTCTGGCAGGTGTCACCTTCTCGCCGCTGTTGCCGGGACGCAGCACCATTACCGAGACGTAAAGGTCGTGGCGCTGCCAGTCTTTGTCGATCGGGATGTCGATGGTCTTGCCATCGGCAGCGATGGTCAGCCGTTTTGCCCACAGCCCGCGGTCGCCTTCGACCGTCACCAGGGCTTCTCCAGCGTGTGGCGGGCTGATCGTCAGACGGGCGGTTTCGCCGACCGCATACGCGGGCTTGTCGAGTTTGAGCGCCACCCGGTCGGGGCGGACCCCCTGCGCCTCGTCGTCTTTCGCCGACCAGCCGGCGTAAAAGCGGAAGCGCGCCGTTTGCCCGCTCTCCGGATCAAGGATTTCGACCCGGTAGCGACCGTATTGGACCGGCAGGGTCAGCTTGCCGCGGCCGCCGGCGGGAAACGATACCTGCGTTGTCGCCACCAGTTCGTCGCTCTCGCTGAAACCCGAATGCCAGCCTCGCTGATCGTCGAAGCGCCAGTAGTAGCGCCGATTTTCCCGGAACAGTCGTACCGGCAGAGCCGTCCCGGCTTTCAGCGCGGCGCTCGCATCGGCACGAACGACCTCGAAATCGGCCGCCGAGCCCTCCCGCGCGTAGGCGCCGATGAACAGCGGCCGCAGTCCGACCAGCACCGGCGCCGGCCAGAAGACCCGTTCGATGCTGCGTACCACCGGCCGGCCACCGCTTTCGAGCAGGCTCAGCGTGGTGCGTACGGTGAACGGCGAGCGGCGCTTGGCCACCGCCTCCAGGTCGACGTCGACAGTCGCCTTGCCCTGATCGTCGATGGCTGAGGCGCCAAGCTCGCTGCGCGACTTGACGTGATCTTCGTCGGCATCACCGAAAATGAAGCCCGGCAGCTGCTGCTGCAGCGGATTGCGGTTGCGTTCGCTGGTCACCACGCCAACCAGGCTATTGCCGGCAGCGGGGGCGCCGTACAGATAACGGCCGCTGACCTCGATCCGCCATGTCGATTCGCCCAGCAGGCGTGCGTTGGTAGTGGCCAGGTCGAGTTTCATCCGTTCCGGCAGGAACTCCTCAACGGCGAATGGCATGCTGCTGGCGGCGATTTTCGACGCTGGGTCGGCGCGCAGTTCGAGCTGCCAGGAGCCGGTTGCAGCGTCGGTTGGCAACTCGATGGTGTGCCGGTAGTAAGCGGCGAAAGCCTGGTCGGGCTGCCAGGTCGCCGTCCACTGTGCCTTGCCGTCCGGGCGGCGGAGAGTTGCCTGAATTGGTTGCGGTGGTACCGGATGGCCATCGGCATCGCGTGCCATCACCGAAACGTCGAAGTGCTCGCCCGGCCGGTAGAGGTTGCGCCCGCTGTAGGCAAACAGGCGTACCGGCACGTAGGGCATGCCGGCGATGTCGAATTCGGCCAGGTCAAGCGCCGGCTCCCTGAGTGTGATCAGCGACATCTGTTCGCCCCGGCGGGCCATCACGACCCGCGCACCTGGCGGCCGCTCGGCAAAGTGGACGCGGCCATCGCCGTCACTCTCGCCGCGCGCCAGGGTCTTGCCACGGCGATCGATCCAGCTCACTTCGACGCCGGAGCGGGCCTTGCCGTCAGTCAGCGAGCTGATGTAGGTGTCGGCGCCGCCACCGCCATACTGGCGCAGGTGCAGACCCAGATCGCTGACATAGAAATAGGTCGTCTGGTAGTCGCCCCGGAAACGATTCGGTCGCGACATCACTGCCACGTAGACGCCGGGTTCGCGCAGGGCCGCGATGCTCTCGACCGGAATGAAGGTCACGCTGCGGCGATTGGCCTTCTGTTCGGTAAGAAAGCGGCCGACGAAGGCGCTGCTCGTCAGCTTGTGCAACTGGTCAAGTTCCCAGTAGCTGACCGCGCCTTTCAGCCGGGTGCCGCGGTCGTAGTAGCCTTCGCTCCCGTCGCCTTCGCTGTCTTGCCCATCGTCGGTTTCGCCAGAGGCGGACGTGGCGCGGCCGCCTCTGGCGATAACCTTTTCGAGGAAACTCGCCAGTTGATCCGGCTTGACCCTGAGAAACTGGATGTCCACTTCCGGCACGTTGACCGTGGTCACCGGCAGGCCACCATTCTGTGCTGCCGGCAGGACCATGCCGCGGCTGGCGAAGTAGAAGGCCGGCGTAACGGCAGCGGTGCGCACCGAGAAGCGGGCCTCCTGCTCGAGCTTGCTGCCGTTCCTGGCCATCAGACCGGGTTGCACGCGGATCACATAGCGTGTCTGTGGCTTGATCCGCGGGAAGAACAGCAGGTGCGGGTTGTCGCCGACCACCCAGGCGCCGCTGACCGGCTGGCCATCGGCGAGCGGCGTGTCAGCAGCCAGGCGGTTACTGGAAGCATCGGTCGCCGCCGCTCCGGGCTCCTCCTCCTCACCCATCCCTTCGTCTTGATCGCGCGTTCGGGTGGCCTTCGCTGCCAATGCGTCGGGTGGCATTTCCAGGACCTGGACGAACTGGTCGTAGCTTGCCTTGCTATCGAGGGGCAGGCTGAACGAGAGCGCCAGTGCCGGCGAGCCATCAAACTCGCGATGAGCGCCGTCGACCACTTCGAAGCGGACGCCAGCGGTGGCCGCTGTGCCCTGATCCTTCTTTGGCAAATGCCCGATGGCGAGAAAGCCGGCGATCGCCAGCGCTGCTGCTGCCAGCACGGCGAGCGCAGGCGCCCGCCCGCGTTGCTTGCTCTGTCTTCCGATGTGCATGACCTTCTCCGGGGAGGTGCTGCAGAGATTCTAGCAGGCGGGTCCCGGCGGGCGAGTGGTTGGTGACGAGAGGAATGGCTGCGGATGCCCCGGCGGGCGTCAGCTCAAGTCCGTGCCTCCCCCGGCGAGCAGTCAACCTGAAAGACCTCGCGGTCCTCAAGGCGAACGGCTGTCAGATGGCGGCCCCACAGGCAGCCTGAATCCAGTGCCAGCAGCTTGGGCTCGATTCTCAGCCCGAGAGCAGACCAATGGCCGGTGACCAGAACATCATCGGCACTGCGCCTGCCGGGAACGTCGAACCATGGCACCAGGCCCGCCGGAGCGCCGCTCAGTTCGCCCTTGGTCTCGAAATCCATCGCTCCGTCGGGTGAACAGAAACGCATTCTCGTCATGGCGTTGACGATGACCCGCAAACGCGGCCACCCGTCCAGGTCGTCGCTCCACGAGGCGGGTTCGCTACCCCACATGTTGGCCATGAAATCGAGGTAAGTCGGCCCGCTCAGTGCGGCCTCGACCTCCGCCGCCAGTTCACGCGCCTGATCTACCGTCCACTGCGCCAGAAGCCCGGCATGAACCAGGCAGAATTCGCCTTCGCGGTGACACAGGGGTTGGTGGCGCAACCAGTCGATCAACTCGTCGCGGTCGGGCGCGTCGAGAATCTCGTCCAGCGTATCGCCCTTGCTCCGTCGGTCAAATCCGGTGGCAGCCATTAACAGATAGAGGTCGTGATTGCCCAGGACGGTGATGGCGGATGGGCCAAGATCACGGACGAAGCGCAAGGTCTCCAGAGAGCGGGGGCCGCGGTTGACCAGGTCGCCAACCAGCCACAGGCGGTCGCTCGACGGATCAAAGCGACATTTTTCGAGCAGCTGCTGAAACGAGTCGAAGCAGCCCTGGATGTCGCCGATTGCGTAAGTCGCCATGCTATGCGGTCACGCGCCCTTGCTGCCAGCGCCAGGCATCGCTGCACATCTGCTCGATACCGCGTTGTGCCCGCCACCCCAGCAGATGTGCGGCCAGGGCGGGATCGGCGTAGCAGGCGGCCACGTCGCCCGGCCGGCGCGGTACCAGGGCGTAGGGAACGGGTCGCCCGCTGGCTGTCTCGAAGGCGCGCACCATGTCAAGTACCGAGTAACCACAACCGGTGCCGAGATTGACGGTCAGCAGCCCGCCTTTGTCGAGCAGGTAGTCGAGTGCCGCCAGGTGGCCTTCAGCGAGATCCATCACGTGAATGTAATCACGGACGCCGGTGCCATCAGGCGTCGGATAGTCGCTGCCAAAGACACTCAGCCGTTCACGCTTGCCTTCCGCCACTTGCGCCACGTAGGGCAACAGGTTGTTCGGTATGCCATTCGGCTCCTCGCCAATGAGGCCGCTGTGGTGGGCTCCGACGGGGTTGAAGTAGCGCAGGCGCGCAATCCGCCATTGCGGGTTCGCGCGCGCCAGGTCAGCCAGGATGTCTTCGACCATCAGCTTGCTGGCGCCATACGGATTGGTTGCCGAACGCGGAAAGTCTTCGCGGATCGGCACCGACGCCGGGTCGCCATACACCGTCGCCGACGAGCTGAAGATCAGCGTGTTCACGGACGCTTCGGCCATCACTTCGCAGAGGGCGATCGTCCCGCCGACGTTGCAGTCGTAGTAGCGCAAGGGCTGCGCGACCGACTCGCCAACGGCCTTCAGGCCAGCGAAGTGGATTACCGCGTCGATTGGCGACGCCGCGAAGATCCGGCGCAGCAGGCCATGGTCACGGACATCGCCCTTGAAAAAGGTCGGCCGTTGGCCGGAAATCTCGGCAATGCGATCCAGCACCTCGGGTCGGCTGTTGGAGAGATCATCGACAACGGTCACGTCATGGCCCGCAGCGAGCAGGGCGACACAGGCGTGGGAGCCGATATAGCCGCTACCTCCGGTGACAAGGATGTTCATGTTCTGGCCTCCTGGCTGGTTTGCCGATGTGCATTCTCTTCTCGTTGCGGGCGCCGGAACAGGCCTGCGCTCGACGCGGCGCGAGCCTGGTCGGACGCGCGTCGTGTCCTCGCCGAGCACTTGTTCGCGTGCTCACCGAATCAGTCGACAGCCCCCAGCGGCCAGAGCCCGTACCCGCAATCGCCGTCGTTTCGGTTCAAGCTGAGCAGCAGGCCGTCCGGCGGTTGGCTCGCGCCGGGGATGCCTACGATGTCGTTCTTCGGGCGTCAGAGCGACGGTGCAAGGCGGCCACGCAGCGTTCGGGTCGAAACTGCTCACCGCCGTCGCCAGGAGTTCCCCGGTGACGGCGTTTAGCAGGGTAGTGCGACGCATGGCAAGTTCGGCCGCGAACGGCCCGGACTTCTGGAGCCGGACGACCGCGAGCGAGCTTCCGTTACCGGGAAACGAGGAACTCGTCCCTTCGCCGTCCGTTGGCTTCGAGGCTGGTCAGCCAGTTTGGCGCCTTGCCGCGGCCAGACCAGGCTTCACCGTTCGGGCCACGATATTTCACGGCGACGGTGGTGCGTGTCGTCTTTCCTGCCAGAGCGCTGGCGCCCTTGAAGCCGCAATCGGCTGCAGTCAAGCCGTACTCGGCGATAAGCTGCTTTGCCTGCCCGATGGCTGCTGCCACTTCGGCGCGCCGAGCTTCCGCGATGCGTTGGTCCAAGGTCTCGCGTTGTACCAGTAATTCCTTGTAAGTCACCATACACTCCTCCAATAAAGCTGTTTCATTAGTGCGAAAGGTCATCAATTGCAATGGCCAGCAAATTTTCCGTCAAGCGGGAGGTTCATACCGCGTCTCCCACTCGACTTCTGGCGCTGGCAACCAGGTGATCGAGAACGTCGTGCGTGCGCTTGCCGGACGCCAGCGCACAGGGGTTTCCCGCCCTCTCACTGCATCGTCGGGCATCGGGCCACCGTCGCTGCGCAAGATTCGACCGGGTCATCGTCATCGCTGCGGTGACGGTGACGATTTCCGCAGCTCAGTGCTTTCGCCCTCCGGCCGTCCACGCAGCTCACGATAGCCGCCACCATGGAAGATCAGCGGCTCCCGGCCCTCGCCGCGAGCGAAGCGCAGCACGCGGCCGAGGAAGAGCAGATGATCGCCCCCCGGATGCTGGGCGTGGGTGGCGCACTCGAACCAGGCGGAGCAGCCCTCTATGAGCGGGACGTCGCCGAGTCCTTGGCTGGTCGCCAGGCCATCGAAACGATCATCCTCACGGCTGGCGAAGCGGTCGGAAATCCATTGTTGATCGGCCGCCAGCACGTTTACCGCGTAACGGCTGGCACGACGGAAAGCTTCAAGCCTGGGTGAGGCAGCCGACAGGCTCCAGAGGACCAAGGGGGGGTCCAGCGAAACAGAGTTGAAGGAGCTGATGGTCACCCCGATCGGTTTGCCGTCCGCGGCCAGCGTCGTAAGCACCGTGACGCCCGTGGCGAAGCTGCCCAGCGCGTCACGGAAGTCGCGGCAGACGAGATCCCGCGTTGCCAGCGCGTGACCCGTGTCACAGTTCTCGCACGGCAGTTCGGCTCGCGCGGCGAATGCGGTCGGGCATTCTGGAGCGCCAAGAGGCAGGCCCATCAGGCGGTCCGGAGCAGCGGTTCAGGCATGCTAATATTCAACGTTGGCAAAATGGTTGGTGAATGCACTGATCAGTGTCGAAATGCCCAATGGACATTTGGCGGTGATTATAAACATGAACGCAAGGCGATAACGGCAATGGATATTAAGATGCTCTTGCCATTCTGCCTCTCGCAGTCACCATTTCTAGCGGCGTCGGCAGACCGGCCGAACGGGCGATTATCGCCGCATAGTGTTTCGATGTCGAGCCGATTTTGATAATGGATTATGTGGAAGCTGTCAGACATCGTCCTGTGGCATGCGTTCAGGCGATCTTCTCGACCACTTGTCCAGGCACCCGCCCTGGCCGATACCTCCGATCTGCGTTGACGCGTGGCCGGGCGCATGGTTGACATCGCTGCGTCGGCCCGCTCAGGTTTTTCCCGCCGCGTGATTGGCTGGCAGAAAGCCAACGGCCGCCACGACCTGCCGTGGCAGCAGACAGGTGACCCGTACCGTATCTGGCTGTCGGAAATCATGCTGCAGCAAACGCAGGTGCAAACGGTGATTCCGTATTACGCTCGTTTCCTGGCTCGTTTCCCGACACTTTCAGTGCTCGCCGGGGCGCCGGTCGATAGCGTCCTCGAGTTGTGGTCCGGGCTCGGGTACTACGCACGGGCGCGCAATCTGCACCGCTGCGCGCAAACCGTGCTTGTCGAGCGGGCGGGCAAGTTCTCTGCCAATCCGGAAGAAAATGCGAGATTGCCGGGGATCGGCCGTTCGACGGCCGCTGCCATCAGTGTCTTCGCCTTTGGTCGCCAGGCCGCCATCCTCGATGGCAATGTAAAACGCGTTCTCGGTCGCTGCTTCGCTGTCGAAAGCGGCTCATCGGCCGCCCAGGATGAACGCACGATGTGGGCGCTCGCCGAATCTCTGCTGCCGGCCAGCGGCATCGAAAGCTATACGCAGGGGATGATGGATCTGGGTGCGGCGGTGTGCCGGCGTAGCAAACCTGCCTGTGGCGCCTGTCCGCTACAGGAGATCTGCATCGCACGTCGCGACGGTCGCCAGGCCGAACTGCCGCAACGCCAGGCGAGACCAGCGCTGCCGCAGCGGGTGAGCAGCGTGCTGCTGCTCACCGACGGGCGGCGGGTGCTGGTCGAACGACGGCCGCCGATGGGTATCTGGGGTGGTCTGCTGAGCCTGCCCGAAGAGCCCGGCCAAGGTGCCGAAGGCTTTGCCCTGCGGCACGGTTGTCGTCTGCTGAGCACCCGGACACTGGCGCCGATCCGCCACAGCTTCACCCATTTTCGCCTGATCATCCAGGTGCTGCGATGCGAGGTGGAAGTGCTCAGCGGCGGAGTCAGCGAAACTGCTGTGGAATGGTTGCCGCTCGAGAACGTTGCGGCGGCGGCCTTGCCGGCGCCGATCAAGCGGCTGCTGCTGGCTGCGCGTTTGGGACGCTGATCGGGCAACCTTCCGGCGCGCCCGCGTGCCGGTCAGAGCGCACCATTCTTCAGGCGCCGTTCGAGCTCTTCGACCGGCAAGGGGCGACTGAAAAGAAAGCCCTGGTACCCGTCGCAGTCGTGCGCATGGAGAAATTGGCGTTGCGCTTCGTTTTCCACGCCCTCGGCAATTACCTTCAGTCCCAGGCTGTGGCCCATGGTGACGATGGTCTGGGCGATTACCGCGTCGCTCTGGTTGTCAGGGAGACGGCTAACGAAGGCGCGGTCGATCTTGAGCTGGTCAAGGGGCAGGCGAGTCAGGTAGGAGAGCGAGGAATAGCCGGTGCCGAAGTCGTCCATCGAAAAGGTGACGCCCAGCTTCTTGATGGCAACCATCTTGGCTATCGTGTCGGCAACGTTGTCGAGCACCAGACTCTCGGTCAACTCGAGTTTCAGGCGGGCTGGTTCGGCAGCGCTGGAACTCAGAATCTCGCCGAGTTGTGCAACGAAATCGGCTTGACGGAACTGGCGCGCGCTGACATTGACCGCAATCTGCAGCTCACGAGTCCGCGCGTCGAGCGACCACGTCTGCAGTTGCGCGCATGCAGTTTCCAACACCCAGCGCCCGATCGGCACGATCAGTCCAGTGTCCTCGGCGAGCGGGACGAATCGGCCTGGCGGGATCTGCCCATGTTGCGGATGCTGCCAGCGTAGTAGTGCTTCGGCGGCAAACACGCGGTGCAAAGCGTTGACCTGTGGCTGGTAATGCAGGACGAACTGCTGCCCTCGCAATGCCCGATGCAAATCCTCTTCGAGTTGCCTCCGCTCGCTGGCCAGCGCGTTCATGCTGGTGGTAAAGAACTGCATGTTGTTGCGCCCGGCTGCTTTCGCGTGATACATCGCTGCATCGGCATTGCGCATCAGAACCTCGACGCTCTCCCCGTCTCCAGGGAACGCAGCAATGCCGATGCTCGAGGTGGTGTGCAGGCTGTGCCCCGCGATGTGATAGGTCTGCGACAGGGCATGGAGTATTTTGCCGGCCACGCGCTCGGCGGCGACCGCGCCGGCGCCGGTCAACACAACGACAAATTCATCACCGCCCAGCCGTGCCACGACATCGCTCTCGCGCACACTGGTGCGCAGCCGCTGCGAGACCGCCAGCAACAACTCGTCGCCGACGTGGTGACCAAGGGTATCGTTGATGTTCTTGAAGCGATCGAGATCGAGGAACATTACCGCCAGCCGACCGCTTTGGCCGTCCCGTCGCGCCGCAGCGAGCGCCTGATCCAAGCGGCCCTGCAGGTTGGCGCGGTTGGGCAGGTCGGTCAGAGTATCGAAATGCGCGAGGTGGCTGATCTTTTCTTCCGCGGCTTTGCGTTCGCTGATGTCGCGCCAGAGGGCATGCAGAATGACCTCGCCACCGAGGGTGATCGAAGTCAGTGTCACCTCGACCGGGACCGGCGAGCCGTCTGCCCGCAGGGGTGTCCACTCGAAGCGGTGGTAGCCGAAGCGACCAACGGCGGCGATCATGGCCGCCGCTTTCTCGTCTGACGGCTGTCCGTCGGGTTGGCAAGGGGGCGATATTTCGGCCGGGCTGCGGCCGAGAAGCTCGGCCTTGGAGCTGTATCCGAGCAGTTCCAGCGCAGCCGCGTTGCAGTCGATGAACTGTCCATCCTTGAGCAACAACAGGGGGTCCTTGGCATCTTCGAAGAGTCGGCGAAATGCCTCTTCGCTCTCGCGCAACGCCTGGTCCGCGCGCAGGCGCTCGGTGACGTCTTCCTTGACCGCCAGGTAATGTGTCACCTCACCGTGATCGCTGAAAACCGGCGAGATCGACGCGCTTTCCCAGAACAACTCGCCGTTCTTCCGGCGGTTGTGGAGAAGTCCGCTCCAGACCTTGCCATCGCTCAGGGTGTGCCACAGCTCGCGATAGGTTTCCGCAGGGGTTTCGCCGGACTTCAGGAAACCTGGGTCGCGGCCGATGGCTTCGGCGCGCGAGTAGCCGCTCCCGCGGGTAAAACTCGGGTTGACGTATTCGATCTCGCCCCGGCGGTTGGTGATGACGATCGCCACCGGGCTTTGTTCGATAGCCTGTCGCAGCCGCTGGGATTCCTCCTCTGCCTGGCGACGTTCAGAGACGTCGGCGAATACCCAGATGCTTCCTTCCTGCGGCTGGCAGGGGTCGATCGCGCGGCCAGTCAGGACTCCCCAGAACAGGCCTCCGTCCTTTCGCCTGAGCATCAATTCGGTAGTGAATTCACTGCCTGCGGCGACGACGGCGTAGGCTTCGGCGCCGACTTTCTCAAAGATCTCGCGCGACGCATAGAAGTTCTCTGACGACTGGCCGAGCAGTTCGCCTGGTTCATAGCCGAAAAGTTCTTCGAGACGGCGATTGCAGGAAACGACTCTGCGGCGTTTTAGGTGCACTATGCCGACCATCGCGTTGCCGAGCAGGGTTTGCATTTCCGCCAGCAGTTGGCGGTTGCGTTCCTCCATCTGCTGGCGCTCGCTGAGGTCTACCAGGACGTTGGCGATGATCGGCGCTTCGCCGGGCGCGTTGCGGACGACGAACAGCGTGTGGATGGTCGGAATCGTCCTGCCGTCGAGTGCTGATAGATTGATTTCGCCCGTCCACTGGCCCGCGTCAAATACGGCAGGAAGCACCTCCTGCTGCAATCTGTGCCAGTTCTCCGCGCTGTAGAAGCGATCAAACGAGTAGTCGCTGCAAGCCGCCTCCGCTGGCAAATCGAGTAGCCGGCGCAGGGCCGCGTTGGCATAGAGGAGCGTTCCGTCCGGATGCGCCATACCGATTCCCTGCCCGGCGTTGTCCACCAGGCGCTGGAATATCTCCAGCCGCTCGCCCTTGGCGCGGAGCCGGCGTTCACTGTCGACCAGGTCGGTGAGCACCTGCGCCTCGCGCTGCTCGCTGCGCCACAGGCGAAGCATCAGCCCGCAAAGAAGCGCGAGGAGCAGAAAGCCAGAAATACCGACTACCAGCGCGCGGGTCCGCCAGCCGGCCAGTACGTCGTCGCGGCTGACGCCGATAATGAAGTAGAAGGGATAGCGCTGCAGCCGGTGAAAGCTGTAGATACGCTCTATGCCGTCGCTCTGGGCGGCGAATTGCAGCGTTGCAGCTGTCTCGCCTGAGCTCATTCGCTGGCGAACCGGGTGTTGCGGCTTGAGTGGCTGGTTGACCTCGCTGGCTATATGCGGCCAGCGGACGACCAGCCGCTGGTCGTCGCTCCGCCGCAGGACGATCGAGCCCGTGCCGCCGAGATCGAGCGCGCGGAAAATCTCCTGATAGCGGGCGAGATCAAGCACCGCGGTGACAATCCCGAGAAAGGCGCCGTGATCGTCCTGCAGGGCGCGCGCAACGATCAGGCTGGGCCGCTCCGTGGCGCGCGAAATGATGACTTCGGAAAAGACAGGTCCAAGCTGCGGCTTTTCGCGCAACATGCGGAAATAGTCCCGGTCGACCACCTTGATCTGAGGCGCGTTGCCCTGGTCCGAGCTATAGAGCAGATCGCCGCTGGCGTCGAAGATGCGCAGACCAGACAGTTCCTCGAAGTTGAGCAGGTAGGCATCGAGTTTGCCGTTTATCGCGCCCGCGTACTCGACTGAAGCCTGCGGGTTCAGTGCCCGGGCCGGGGTGCTGCCGACCAGCGCCTGCAGAATGGCATCGGTGCGGCGGAGGGTGGCATCGAGGCGGGTTTCAAAGATCGCGGCATAGTTACGCGTCGTCGTTTCGGCAGCGTGAATCTGCTCGCGATAGTTCAGCCAGAGCTGGTAGGTCAGAAGCTGCAGAACGACGAGTAGCAGAACGCCGAGGGCGATCAGCAGCGCCTTGCGTTGACTGCCGAGAGTGGCGAGTGGATTCACTGATGCCATCCGGCGATAGTGCAAGAGTTCGCCGACGAAGACAAGGAACCAGCGGCGCTGTCGCGGCTCGGGTCGAGTCGCGTTGTAGACGCGTGACGGCGTTGGCTCACGGCCGCACCGTTTCAGCTGGTCCAGAACCCAGTCTGCCGATCGCCCAGCGTCCGAAACCAACGCCGCCCGCTAGCGTCACGAAGCCGGCCGCCCATCCCGCATGGCTGGCGCGGCCGTAGGCGTCCAGTGCCACGCCAAAAGCGACCGGACCAACGAAGCCGCCGGCGAAGCCGATTGACGAGTACAGGGCGAGCGCCGTACCGCGCCTGTCGGGAGGCGTCTCGGTAAGCAGGCCAGCGGTCAAGGCAGCTGAATCGAGGTTCATGCTCGCCGCGTAGACGAGGATCAATGGCACCAGCAGATCGCTGGACTGGCCACCCGAGAAGCCGACAAGCAGCGCCAGCGCGAACGACAAGGGCATGACGGTTTTCAGCCAACGAATGCGTCCCCAGCGCTGCGCGCCTTCGTTGCCGAGAATGCTGGCGGGCACCGCGAGGAAGGTTGCCAGGGCGGCAATCAGTCCTGGCATGCTGGTCAATCGATCCGGTGCGTTGGCGTGAGTCCAGGCAAGGTAGGCCACCAGCCAGCTGCGAAAGCCGAAGAGCTCCCAGTTGTGACCGAAGTAAGCGCCGCAGAAAGCCAGGATGCGTCGGTCGCGCAAGACGCTCCGCCAGCGGTCGTGCCGGACCTCGGTTCTGGCGGTCATCTCGCCCGCTGAAATACCTCTCCAGACGAGTAATACGGCCAGCGCTGCACATGCCGCAGCGACGGCGAACAGCCGGGGCCACGACAGGAAACTTTGCAAGAGTTCGATCCAGAAGTATGACAAGCCCGCGCCGACGCCAAAGGTGGCGGTATAGAACGCTGTGCCGCGCGACTGTGCGGCTGCCGGCAGCCGGTCCGTGAGCGCCTTGAGACCCGGCATATAGGTTCCGGCAAGGGCCAGGCCGGCCAGCCACCACCAGAGCAGGGCTCCGGCAAAACTATTGGCACAAGTTGCGAAGCCTGCCAGGGCCGCCCCGCTCAAGGCGGCGCTGGCAATGTAGACGCGGCGCGCGTCAATGCGATCGGTGATGCCGACGAGGACCGGTACGGCGACGATGTAGCCGAGGAAGAAGACGCCGCCGAGCCAACCTGCTTCGGTGGCGGACAAGGACCACTGTTCCGACAGCTGTGGCAACAGCGACGGAACCAGCGCAAAGCCGGCCATCGAAGCGGTTTCAGCGCCACAAAAGATGGCCACCAGCGTCACCGATGAGCGTGCGGTGGTCATTGCCGCGCTTAGAGGATCAGCCTGCGTTGCGACAGATAGCTCGCCAGGGCTTCCAGTCGCACGGCCGGATCATCGAGTTCAAGCAGTTTCTGGCGGGATTTCGCATCCAGTGGCAGGCGCTCGCTCAAGCGATAGCCGACCCAACTGGCGTCGTCGAAGGCATGCGGTTTCGCTATTGCCTCGCGAGTGCTGTCGTTGGCCATCCTTTGCAGCAGCGAGCCCAGCCCTGCCAGTGCTGGTGGCAGCGATTGCCGTTCGCTCTCGCCAAACAGCTCTACCTCTGCGCGCAGCAAGCCGCCAGGCGTAACGGTCCGGGTCTTGATCCGGAAACGGTGCCCGCCGCGCACTTCCAGCAACATGATGCCGAGTTGTGGCATGTCGACCTTGACCATGTGCGCCAGGGTGCCGACCGGGTACGGCTCTGCCGGCGCGCCGACTTCGTGGCCGCTGGCGATCAGACAGACGCCAAAGGCAGACTGGTTTCGCATGCAGGCTGCGACCATGTCGAGATAACGCTGCTCGAAAACCTTGAGCGCCAGTTCACCACCCGGGAACAACACCGCGCCGAGCGGGAAAAGCGGGATCTCCAGTGTTTGCCGTCCGTTGGCAATATCAGCCGGGATCATTGGCGTGCCCCGGCTCGCCCCAGCGCGGCATCAGCGTATGCGGCACCCGCAGTTGATCGAGAATGCGGGCGACGACAAAATCAACGATGTCCTCGACGCGTTGTGGATGGTGATAAAACCCCGGGTTGGGCGGCAGGATCACCGCTCCGGCACGCGACAGCCGCAACATGTTTTCGAGATGGATGGTCGACAGGGGCGTTTCACGGGGCACCAGGATCAGCAGGCGGCGCTCTTTGAGGACGACGTCGGCCGCTCGTTCGATCAGCTTGCTCGCCAGGCCCTGGGCAATGGCCGCCAGGGTGCCCATCGAGCATGGGCAGACGACCATCGCATGCGGCGGGTTGGAACCGCTGGCGACCGGCGCAAACCATTCCTCGCGGCCGTAAACCCGAAGCGTGCCGGGCAAGGTGCGGTAGCGCTCGCGCAGAGCAGCTTGCGTATCGCTGGCGCGCGTTGGCAGGTCGAGCGCCATTTCCTGCCTGGCGACGATTTGCGCCGCCTGCGAGTAGAGGAGCTGAACCCGGCAGCCGGCTGTCAGCAGGCATTCCAGCAGGCGTATGCCGTAGGGCATGCCGGAGGCGCCGGTGAAGGCCAGGCAGACGGTTTCAGGCATGTTCTTCGACCTCGGACGGGTTGGGTGGCAACTCCTGCAGCAGGCGGGCGGCAAGCAGGCCGTTGATGATACCGAAAGTGAGCGCAGCGACAGCGAAGAAAGGTATCAGCAGGAACAGGCCGTTATGGGGAATCAGCCACAGCCTCGCCAGAACCAGCTGGCCTCCGATATGGGCGAAAGCCGCCAGGATGCTCCAGCTCACCGGCCCGAACCAGCGCTTCGGCAGGCGAATGGCGAGGGCCAGCGTGAGCAGGCTGAACAGCGCACCAGTAAGGCTCATGAAGAAGCCGGGTGAGAGAAAGTAGCCGAGCAGCAGGCCGCCGGCAAAGACCCGCAGGCCGCTGACCCAGGCTGCTGCGCCCCAGCCGTAGCGCGCCAGGACGATCAGGGTGACGATATTGGCCAGCCCGGGTTTGACTCCTGGCAGGGGCAGCGGGATCGCGGCGTCGATCAACGACAGTCCGATGGCGGCTGCCGCCAGCTGGGCGATGCGATGGTCTTCAGGCGTTGTTTTGAGCTGTACGATGCGCTTGCTAGCGGGCATCTGGTTCAGCTTTGCCGTAGGCAGCCAAGGAAGCGCGCGTCGGGTGCTTGTCGGCGGGCTGGTGTCCGACGGACCGGGCGGCCATCGCGCGCGGCAGCATTGGCGAGCAAGCTTTGTACAGGGCTCAGATCAGTCGTACCGTCAGTTCGCCGACACCGGTCACGCCTGCTTCGAGGACGTCGCCACGCACTATCTTCGACACCCCGGCCGGTGTCCCGGTGAAGATCAGGTCGCCCGGTGCGAGAGCGACGTAGGTCGACAGCTTGGCGATCACCTCGGCGACTTTCCACGACATCTGCTCGAGATCACCATGCTGTCGTGGCTGGCCATTGACCTTGAGCCAGATCGTACCGCGGGCTGGATGGCCGACGCTTGAAACGGGTTGGATCGCAGTGATCGGCGCGCTGTGATCGAAGCCCTTGCCCATGTCCCACGGCTGGCCCTTCTCCTTCGCCGCCAGCTGCAGATCACGTCTGGTCAGATCGAGGCCGACGGCGTAACCGTAGACCCACTCGAGCGCCCGCGAGGGCTCGACATCAGCGCCACCGCCAGTCAGGGCGACAACCAGCTCGACCTCGTGCTGCAGGTTGCTGGTCGCCGGTGGAAAAGGTACGTCGCCGCCGCCGGGAACCAGCGCGTCGGTCGGTTTGCTGAAGAAGAACGGCGGATTGCGACCGTCAGCGCCCATTTCGGCTGCGTGATCGGCGTAGTTTTGTCCGACACAGTAGACGCGGCGAACCGGGAAGCTTGCGTCACTACCGGCGACGGGAAGGCTCACCGGTGGGGCGGGCGGAAAGACGTAGCGCATGATTGCTCCTTGTGGTTGAGGGCTTCAGACCGGATTGTCGATGTCGACGAACTGACAATCGAGGCCGAAACGTTGGCCCAGGTGTTGGGCGAGTGCCTGCACGCCATAGCGTTCGCTGGCGTGGTGACCGGCGGCCAGGTAGGCGACGCCGGATTCACGCGCCAGATGTACGGTCTGCTCCGAGATTTCGCCGCTCAGGTAGAGGTCGACGCCGAGCGCGATGGCCTCCTCGAACAGGCCCTGCGCGCCACCGGAGCACCAGCCGACGCGGTTCACCAGACGTTCGCCGTCGCCGATGGCCAGGGGTGCACGCTGCAATTCCACGGCCACTCGTTCGGTAAGCGCCGCCAGGGTCAGCGGGGTCTCCAGGCGCCCCAGCCAGCCGACATCCTGCTCGCCAAAGCGACCGTCGGCAAGCCAGCCGAGCCGCCTGGCCAACTGCGCGTTGTTGCCGAATTCGCTGTGGCTGTCGAGAGGCAAGTGGTAAGCGATGAGGTTGATGTCGTATCGCAGCAGGGTCTGCAGGCGCGCCTTGCGGATGCCCGTAACGCGGCCGTCCTCGCCGCGCCAGAACCAGCCGTGATGAACCAGGATGGTGTCGGCATCGCGCGCCACTGCCGCATCGAGCAAGGCCTGGCTGGCCGTCACTCCGGCGACCAGGCGGCGGACCTCAGGGCGTCCTTCCACTTGCAGGCCGTTTGGGCAATAATCCCGAAAGCGACCTGCGTCCAGGAGGTTGTCCAGGTAGCGTGTCAATTCTTCGCGTTTCATTCACTGGCTCCGGTTTTGCCCATGCGCAGGTTCTGGCTGATTTTTGCACAAACGGTGACGGTTAGTCTCGCCGTTCTCTTCGTGGTCAGCACGCTCAAGCCGGAGTGGCTGGGCAAAGGGCTGACCCGGGGGGCCAGCATCGTGGCCCTGCAAGAGTCGGCACGCGGGGTCTCACCGGTGGTCGTTGTGTCGTCGTATCGGGAAGCGGCCAAGAAGGCGTTGCCGTCCGTAGTGCATATTTTTACCTCGCAGAAGGTCAAGGCACGTCGTCACCCCTTGCTCGACGACCCGGCATTCCGCCACTTTTTTGGCGACGGGGCCGAGGGTGATGGTCCGAGCACTTCTGGGCTGGGCTCGGGGGTCATTGTCAGCCCGAACGGCTATGTTCTCACGAACTTCCATGTTGTCGAAGCGGCCGACCAGATCGAAATTGCTCTCAGCGATGGTCGTAGTCTGAGCGCACGCCTCGTCGGCAGTGACCCCGAGTCCGACATCGCCGTGCTGCAAATTACCGACGATAACGGCAAGACCGTGTCTCTGCCGGCGATCACTCTCGGAACGATGGACGATGTCGTGGTCGGGGACGTGACCCTGGCGATCGGTAATCCTTTCGGCGTCGGGCAGACGGTGACCATGGGAATCGTCTCCGCCTTGGGCCGCTCACACCTGGGGATCAATACCTTCGAGAGCTTCATCCAGACCGACGCGGCGATCAACCCGGGTAATTCGGGGGGCGCGCTGGTGGACAGCCAGGGTAACCTGATCGGCATCAACACGGCCATTTACTCACGGTCGGGCGGCTCGCTCGGGATCGGTTTCGCGATTCCGATCTCGATCGCCAGAGACGTCATGGAACAGATCATCCAGACGGGGACCGTGACCCGTGGCTGGATCGGCGTCGAAGCGCAGGAAATAACCGTCGATCTGGCCGAGTCCTTCGGTCTGCCCGATACCAAGGGCGCGCTGATTGCCGGCGTTTTGCGCGGCGGCCCGGCCGATGCGGGGGGAATCAAGCCCGGCGACATCCTGCTCGCGGTCGGCGGCAGGCCGGTCACCGATCCACAGGGGATGCTCGCTCTGATCGCCGGCCAGAAGCCCGGCGAGACGATAGGGTTCCAGTTGCGCCGCCAGAACAAGCGGCTCGACACCACCGTCAAGATCGGCAAGCGGGCGCCGCAGCCCCGCGAGCGCGAGTAGTCGGAGAAAGCCCATGTGTCAGTTGCTCGGCATGAACTGCAACGTGCCGACCGACATCTGTTTTTCCTTTGCCGGATTCCAGGCGCGCGGCGGGGCCACCGACGTGCACTCGGATGGTTGGGGAATAGCCTTTTTCGAAGGTCGCGGCACGCGTTTGTTCCTCGACCCCCAACCGTCCAGTACATCGCCGGTTGCCGGTCTGGTACGCAGCTATCCGATCCATTCGAAGAACGTCATCGCGCACATCCGCAAAGCGACGCAGGGTGTGGTCGCGCTGGAAAACACGCATCCCTTCATGCGCGAACTCTGGGGACGTTACTGGATCTTTGCGCACAACGGCCATTTGCCCGATTTCGCGCCGAAACTCGACGGCAGTTTCACGCCCGTTGGCCAGACCGACAGCGAGCGAGCCTTCTGCTGGTTGTTGCAGAACCTGGCTCGGCGTTTTGGCAACGCGCTACCCGATCCGGCGACCTTGTTCGAGGCGCTGCATCAACTGACGCTTGATCTGGGCGCGCACGGCGCCTGCAACTACCTGCTGTCGAACGGGGACTGCCTGTTCGCCCACTGCTCGACGCAACTGACCTACATCGTTCGTCAGGCACCGTTTGCCGTCGCCCACCTGCATGACCAGGATTTGACCATCGATTTCCGCGATGTGACGACGCCGGATGATCGTGTCGCCGTCATCGCCACCGTTCCGCTGACCGACAACGAATGCTGGACGACGATGCCGAAAGGGAGCTTGTGGTTGTTCGAGGCCGGCCTGCCGGTCAGGCATCGGCTCACCGTCGCCGGGCCGGAAAAAGCGGCTTGCTGACACGCTAGCTGCCCGCAAGTGGCCGCCAGGGTCCATGGTGGCGAAGAAAGATTCCATCGCGACCAAAGTCAGGCCTCGGGTTTGTGGTCGCCGCCCTGCTGATCACCAAGGTCGCTGACCGCCTTGTTCATCTCGTCGGCGGTCAGCGGCGTCCACTCGTTCGATGGATTGCCGGCGGTGGCAGGCGCAGTTTGATCGTCTTGCATGTCGCCAGGGTGTCGCCGCCTGGCGACGAAGCGCGCCATGAGCAAGCCGAGCTCAAAAAGCAGGCACATCGGAATGGCCATCATCAACTGCGAGATGACGTCCGGCGGTGTAAAGATCGCTGCGACGACGAAGGATCCGACGATCACGTAGGGGCGCCACTCCCTGAGCTTGGCGAGGTCGACAATGCCGGCGTATACCATGACGACCACCAATACCGGTACCTCGAAGGTTACCCCGAAGGCCATGAAGGTGGTCATGACGAAGGACAGGTACTTCTCGATGTCGGTCATCCAGGCGACACCCTCCGGCGCCACCTTGGCCATGAAGCCGAAGACCGTCGGAAAGACCAGAAAATAGGCGAAGGCCATGCCGACGAAGAACAGCAGGACACTTGCCGCAACCAGCGGCAGCGCCAGTCGCTTCTCGTGGGAATAGAGCCCCGGCGCGACGAAAGCCCAGAGCTGATAGAGCACGTAGGGCAGGGCGACCAGGAAAGCGACCATCAGTGCCACTTTCATCGGCACCAGGAAGACGCCGACGACATCGGTGGCGATCATCTGGCCGCCTTGCGGCAGGGTCGCCAGCAGGGGTTGCGCGAGCAGCGAGTAGAGTTCTTTCGCCCAGGGGAAAAGGCAGACGAAGACGAGGCCGATGGCGATCAGCGCTCGTATCAAGCGGTCACGCAACTCGACGAGATGCGAAAGAAATGAGTCTTCGTTCTCGCTCATCGCGTGCTCAGACCGTGCCGATCGGCTTGTCCGGGCCACCGACAATGGCCGGTGGGTCGGCTGCCGGCGGCGAAGCATCGGTCGGCGCGGCACCCGGCGTCGCTGACGGCTGTTCGACTGTCGGCGGTAGCTTGGCATCTTCGCGGACCGCTTGCGCGGTCTGCTGCAGCGCTTGCCGGGCCGCCTGCATCTCGCTGCTCACGCTTTGCTCGACGCTGCGGGCGGATTCCTGGATCTCGGCCCGCAGCTTTTTCAGTTCGTCGAGCTGAATTTCGCGGTTGATATCGGACTTCACATCACTGACGTAGCGCTGCAGACGGCCCAGCAGGTGTCCGGCCGTGCGTGCCACCTTGGGCAGCCGCTCCGGACCGATCACGACCAGCGCCACGACAGCAATCAGGATCATTTCGGAAAAGCTGATATCAAACATCGGCGGCCAGTGGAGTAGGGGACGAACGGTACACCGCGTGATCGGCAACCGAATGGCATGGTACGACGCGGCGTGATCCCCTTGCCCGTGGCGGTCGTAGCGAAGCCATATCGTTGCGCACGGTCAGCTCTTGGTCTTTTCCCGGACCTCGCCCTCGATCGTCTGGCCATCCTTGACCTGCTGCTGCTGCTGCGGCGCTGGCGGTGAGGCCTCGGCCGTGGGGTCCTCGGCCGCCGCATCCTTGATGCCGTCCTTGAATCCCTTGACTGCACCGCCGAGATCGGAGCCAAGGCCGCGCAGCTTCTTGGTACCGAAAACCAGCAAGACGATGATCAGGACGATCAACCAGTGCCAGATGCTGAAAGAACCCATGTCAGGCCTCCAATAAGGTGAGATTCGGCAGCATTGCTTGCCGCCGGCGCATTCCGGCGCCGCTTCGCGGCGAGTGCTGCCGGTCAGACACGCTTGAGCATCGGTCCAACCGGTTCGCTTCCGCCGACGATATGCGCGTGCAGATGCTGCACTTCCTGATGGCCGATGACGCCGGTATTGATAATCAGGCGGAAGCCGTCCGGGCTCCCCTGCTCAGTCGCCAGGCGGTTGGCGATGGCGAGCATGCGGCCGAGAACCGGCAGGTCGGTCTCGGTGCTGCTCGCCAGCGAGGTGATGTGACGTTTGGGAATCACCAGGATGTGCACCGGGCGCGCCGGCTTGATGTCGTGAAAGGCGAAGATTTCGTCGTCCTCGTAGACTTTGCGCGACGGGATCTGGCCGGCCGCGATCTTGCAGAACAGACAGCTATCCATGGCTCAGCTCTTCCGTGCCTTTTTTTCGTCAATTCCCGAGACGCCTTCGCGCCGCCGCATTTCCTGCAGGACGTCCTCGATCGACAGGCCATAAAAGGCGAGCAACACCATCGTGTGGTAGAGCACATCGGTCGATTCCCAGACCACATGCAGGCGATTGCCCTCCTTGCCGGCCATGATCAGTTCGGCAGTTTCTTCGCCGATCTTCTTCAGAATCGCGTCTGGCCCCTTGGCCATCAGCTGCGCCGTATAAGAGGTTTCAGGGTCTGCCTTGCGGCGCGCCAGCAAGGTATCCGAGATCCGGTGCAGCATGTCCATGTTCATTTACCGTAAATATCCTTGG
Source organism: Accumulibacter sp. (assembly GCF_032229525.1). Lineage (GTDB taxonomy): Bacteria > Pseudomonadota > Gammaproteobacteria > Burkholderiales > Rhodocyclaceae > Accumulibacter. The sequence continues at coordinate 50,401 of NZ_JAVTWB010000090.1, forward strand.
GGTCTTTGAGTACCGGGTCGACCGCAACCCACAGGCCCCCGTGCAGTTGATGGAAAAAACAGCTTTCGCGACCAGTGTGGCACGCGATACCGCCTTGCTGATCGATCGATAGCAGCAACACATCTCCATCGCAGTCGGTCCGGATCGAGCGTACCCGCTGCGCGTGGCCGGATTCCTCACCCTTTCGCCACAAGCGCTGGCGTGAACGCGACCAGTATACCGCGCTACCACTGTTAACCGTTTCCTGCAGTGACTGCCGATTCATGAAAGCGAACATCAGCACGCGGCCGCTACCAGCATCCTGAGCAATCGCTGGAATCATACCCTGCTCGTCCCACTTGAGGGCCTCGAGCCACGGTTGGCCGGGGTCAAGGTCACTCACAGGCGGACCTCGATGCCGCGCTCGCGCATATACGCCTTGGCCTGTTGAATGGTGTATTCGCCAAAGTGAAAGATGCTCGCGGCGAGAACAGCGTCAGCATGGCCTTCCGAGACGCCTTCGGCGAGGTGCTGCAGATTGCCTACGCCGCCGCTGGCAATCACCGGGATGTCGACGGCGTCGGATACCGCAGCGGTCAGCGCCAGATCGAAACCGTTACGCGTACCGTCACGATCCATGCTCGTCAGCAGGATTTCGCCGGCACCGAGTTGCTGCACGCGGCGCGCCCATGCGATGGCGTCGATACCGGTGTTGCGGCGTCCGCCATGGGTGAATACCTGCCATACGCCCGGTGCCAGTTGTTTGGCATCGATCGCTACGACGATGCACTGATTGCCGACCTTGGCCGATGCTTCGGCAACGAGGTCCGGGTTCTCGACCGCGGCGGTGTTCATGCTGACCTTGTCGGCACCGGCATTCAACAGCCGCCGCACGTCGGCGACCGCGCGTACGCCGCCACCGACCGTCAGCGGAATGAATACCTCCGCTGCGCACGCCTCGACGACGTGCAGGATGATGTCACGCTGATCCGACGACGCCGTGATATCGAGGAAAGTGATTTCATCGGCACCCTGTTCGTCATAGCGGCGGGCGATTTCCACGGGGTCGCCCGCATCGCGCAAGGCAACGAAATTGGTGCCCTTGACGACGCGACCCGCAGTCACGTCAAGGCAGGGGATGATGCGTTTGGCCAGGCCCAAGGTCTGCTAGCGCAGTGAGGTGGTCGGGACGGTGCGGCGATCAGGGATTTGTCGCACGATCGGCTTCCGCCTGTGCCGTGGCGAAATCAAGGGATCCATCGTAGATCGCGCGGCCGGCAATGGCGGCGCTGATCCCCTCCTGTTCAACCGCGCAAAGCGCCCGGATGTCGTCGATGCTCGAAAGGCCGCCACTGGCGATGACCGGAATCAACAGCGCCTGGGCAAGGCGGACCGTCGCCTCGATATTGATGCCGGAGAGCATGCCGTCACGGCCGATATCGGTATAGATGATCGCTTCGACGCCGTAGTCCTCGTATTTTTTCGCCAGATCGATGACGTCGTGCCCGGTCATCTTCGACCAGCCATCGACGGCAACCTTGCCGTCGCGAGCATCGAGGCCAACGATGATGTGGCCGGGGAAAGCGCCGCAGGCGTCATGCAGGAAGCCAGGGTTCTTGACCGCGGCGGTGCCGATGATCACGTAACTGACACCGTCGTCGAGGCAGCGTTCGATGGTATCGAGATCGCGGATGCCGCCGCCGAGTTGCACGGGAATGTCATCGCCAACGGCCTGCACGATCTCCCTGATGGCGTTCTCGTTTTTCGGCTTGCCGGCAAAGGCGCCGTCGAGGTCGACCACGTGCAGGCGACGAGCACCCTGTGACAGCCAGTCGCGAGCCTGCTCGCCGGGAGAGTTGGAGAAGACCGTCACCTGGTCCATGAGGCCCTGTTTGAGACGGACGCATTGTCCGTTCTTGAGGTCAATCGCGGGAATAATCAACATGTTGGAAGCACGAGTGAGATGAGTTGAAAGGCGGGAGAGTGAGGGCCAGGCGCCGGGAGCATGACAGTGGTGCTCGGTCAGGGTTTCCAGGCGATGAAGTTGGCCAGCAGGGTCAGCCCGTCGGCGGCGCTTTTTTCCGGGTGGCACTGAATGGCGAAGATATTATCCCGAGCCACCGCACTGGTAAAGGGGATGCCATAGTCGGTCGTGCCGACCACGCACTCGTGGTCGAGTGGGTCTACGAAATAGCTGTGGACGAAATAGAAGCGCGCGCCATCGGCGATGCCCTTCCACAGGGCGTGCTCACGGGCGTGCCTGACCTCGTTCCAACCCATGTGTGGCACCTTGAGCCGGTCGCCATTGGCATCGCACATCGCTTCCGCCGGAAAGCGTCGGACACCGCCTTTGAGTACGCCCAGTCCGGGTACATCGCCTTCCTCGCTATGCTCGAAGAGCATCTGCTGGCCGATGCAAATGCCGAGAAAAGGCTTGTTTTTCGCCGCCTCCAGCACTGCCGCGCGCAAGCCGCGTGCCTCGATTTCGCGCATGCAGTCTGGCATTGCACCCTGGCCGGGGAAGACCACGCGTTCGGCCGCAGTGACCGCTGCCGGGTCCGACGAGACGAGGACCTGACGTCCGTCGGCGACGTGCACGAGCGCCTGCCAGACCGAGCGGAGGTTGCCCATGCCGTAATCGATGACCACGATCGCCCCTTCCGGGGCGCCGGTCTTTGGCATCAGAGCGTGCCCTTGGTCGACGGAATGCTGCCGCGGGCCCCTGGATCGACTTCGACCGCGACTCGCAGCGCGCGGCCGAAAGCCTTGAACACCGTTTCGGCCTGGTGATGTGCGTTGTCGCCGCGCAGATTGTCGATGTGCAGGCTGACCAGCGCGTGGTTGACCAGGCCCTGGAAGAATTCGTGCACCAGATCGACGTCGAAGGCGCCAATCATGGCGCGCGTGAAGTCGACGTGAAACTCCAGGCCAGGTCGGCCAGAGAGGTCGATCACCACCCGCGAAAGCGCTTCGTCGAGCGGCACGTAGGCATGTCCGTAGCGACGCAGGCCTTTCTTGTCGCCCAGTGCCCTGGCCAGGGCCTGGCCGATCGTGATGCCGATATCCTCGACGGTGTGGTGCGCGTCGATGTGCAGATCGCCCTGGGCTTTGACGTCGAGGTCAATCAGGCCGTGACGCGAAATCTGCTCAAGCATGTGATCGAGGAAAGGTACGCCGCTGGCGTAGTTGCCCTGGCCGCTGCCGTCAAGGTTCAGGCGAACGGTGATTCGGGTTTCGAGCGTGTTCCTGGAAACTTCTGCTTGCCGCATCATGACACCGTCACAGGGTGGAAGGAGCTGTCGAGTCTGGGAAGAGATTCGGGCTTCGGGCTGGTGCTGGCAGCGCTGGCGATGATCAGCCAACGCGCATCAAACCGAAGGATCGCATGATACCATTTCGCGCTTCCCTTGCATCCGACGTGGGCAGCCTTTCATGAGCCGCTACTGGAGTTCTCTCGTTCATCGCCTGACGCCGTACGTGCCGGGCGAGCAGCCGAAGTTGTCAAACCTCGTCAAGCTGAACACCAACGAGAATCCGTACCCACCGTCAGCACGGGTCGCTTCGGCGATTGCCGACGAACTGGCGAATGGCGGCGCGCTGCTGCGGCTCTACCCCGATCCAGGGGCCGAGCGCCTCAAGGAAGCGATCGCCACTCGCTTTGCCGATGCTGGCATCACAGCGCAGCAGGTTTTCGTCGGCAATGGCTCCGACGAGGTGCTGGCGCACGTCTTCATGGCGCTGCTCAGGCACCCGTTGCCGATTCTTTTCCCGGATATTAGCTACAGCTTCTACCCCGTCTATTGTGGTCTGTACGACATCGCTTATGCGACCGTGCCGCTCGATGACAATTTCGCGATCCGCATCGAGGACTACAAATCGGACAATGGCGGCATCGTGATCGCCAATCCCAACGCGCCAACCGGTTGTTTTCTGCCGTTGGCCTCGATCGAGCGCTTGCTCAGCATGCACCGGCAGTCGGTGGTGGTCGTCGATGAGGCATACGTAGACTTCGGCGGCGAGTCGGCTATCGCCCTGATCAATCGCCACCCGAACTTGCTGGTGGTGCACACGCTTTCCAAAGCGTATTCGCTGGCTGGCCTGCGTGTCGGCTACGCCGTTGGTCAGAGTGAACTGATCGAGGCGCTCACAAGGGTCAAGGACAGCTTCAACTCGTATCCGCTCGATCGGCTGGCGATTGCCGGCGCGGTTGCGGCGATCGCTGATCGGGAGCACTTCGAAGGAACGCGGCAAGCGGTCATGCGCAGCCGCGAGGCGCTGCGCGGCGCGCTACTGGAACTGGATTTCGAGGTTCTACCGTCGTTTGCCAACTTCGTTTTCGTTCGCCACCCACGACACGACGCCGGCGAACTCGCCGCCGCCTTGCGTCAGCGCGGAATCCTCGTGCGTCACTTCAAGCTGGCGCGCATTGATCAGCACCTGCGCATCACCATCGGCACCGACGCCCAGTGCGCGCACCTGATCGAGGCCTTGCAAGAGATTCTCCACTGATCGTCCGCGGCGCTGGTCGCCGCCGTGTCGTTCAGCTGTCGATGCGATACTCGGCCGACCTGGCGTGCGCCGGCAAGCCCTCGCCATGCGCCAGCGTTGCGGCGATGCGGCCCAACGTTTTCGAAGCCGCCTGTGAAACGCGGATCAGGCTGGTGCGTTTCTGGAAATCGTAGACACCGAGCGGTGAGGAGAAACGGGCGCTGCCGGAGGTCGGCAAGACATGATTCGGGCCCGCGCAGTAGTCGCCAAGTGACTCCGAGGAGTAGCGGCCGATGAAGATCGCTCCGGCGTGATGGATCTTTGCCACCCAGGCTTCGGCATCGTCCAGCGATAGCTCGAGGTGCTCGGGGGCGATCCGGTTGGCGATCCGGAAAGCCTCATCGAGATCGCGTACCTGGATCAGCGCGCCCCGATTTTCCAGTGCGGCACGAATCACCTGCCGACGCGGCATGGTCGGCAAGAGCGCTTCGAGGGAGGCGGCGACCCGCTCGATATAGGCGGCATCCGGACAGATGAGTATCGACTGTGCCAGTTCGTCGTGCTCGGCCTGCGAAAAGAGATCCATTGCCACCCAGTCGGGGTCGGTATGGCCGTCGCAGATGACCAGTATCTCCGACGGGCCGGCAACCATGTCGATGCCGACAACGCCGAAGACGCGGCGCTTGGCGGCGGCGACGTAGGCGTTGCCGGGGCCGACGATCTTGTCGACCTGGGGAACGGTCTGCGTACCGTAGGCGAGCGCGGCAACGGCCTGCGCGCCGCCAATGGTGAAAACGCGGTCGACCCCGGCCAGCGCCGCCGCGGCGAGCACCAGCGGGTTGTGCTCGCCAGCCGGCGTCGGTACCACCATGATCAACTCCTTGACCCCGGCGACCTGGGCGGGAATGGCGTTCATCAGCACCGATGACGGGTACGAGGCCTTACCCCCTGGCACATAGAGTCCGACCCGGTCGAGCGGCGTCACTTTCTGACCCAGCATTGTGCCGCGCCCGTCCGCGCTGTCGTCCTCGTATTGCCAGCTTTGCAGGGGCTGCCGCTCGTGGTAGCTACGGATGCGGGCGGCGGC
>NZ_JAVTWB010000090.1:56054-77565 GCF_032229525.1 Accumulibacter sp.
GCCAGTTCCATCGAGCCGTAGAGCTTGATCAGGTCGACGTGGACGCCCTTGGCGGCAAAGTGTTCGCGGGCAATGTTGACGTATTTGCTGGCGATCTTGAGCCGAGCGCCCTGGCGCACCGCGTGGGCGTAGTCGAATCCGGCGGGAATGGCGACCATCATCCGGCATTTGGCGATCTTCAGGTCGATCGGCTGGTAAAGACCGTCGCTGCCGTGCTCGAGCAGCACGTCCTTGCCGGCGACGCCGAGGTCGGCGGCACCGTACTGCACGTAGGTTGGCGCATCGGTGGCACGAACAATGACCAGGCGGACATCGTCGCGGCTGGTCGGGATGATCAGTTTGCGTGAGGTCTCGGGGTCTTCGAGCGGCTCGATGCCGGCTGCCGCCAGCAGAGGTAACGTCTCTTGGAAAATCCGGCCCTTGGAGAGGGCGATGGTGATGCCATTCACGGCGTGCTTCCTGCTCGACAACGAAGGGCGCATTCTACCGCAATGCAGTCGTCCGAGCCTTGACCGGGTCATCGACCGGGCTTGGCGGCAGGCGGCGGGTAGGCCGGTGGCAGGCGTGCAGAGGGCGCCCGGCCGCCGCGGCGCGTGGGGTACTGACTGTCCGATGGGCAGCAGTGCTTCTTCCGATGCACGAATAGTGTATTATCCGCGCGCGATCGAACAAGAAAAGACTCGATCTGGGAGCAAAAAGAAAAAAACATGCGGCGGCGGATTTCGTTCTGGCGCGCGGCCCAGTCGTCTTCATCGCTACCAAAAGGCCCGGCCGGGCTTTCCCGTCGCCGCAGATATCGGAGGAGCTTTCTGCATGGAACAAATGAATATTTATATCAATCTCGTACTGATTTTGGTCTTCATCGCCGGCAACGCTTTTTTTGTCGGCTCGGAGATCGCCATCTCGTCGGCGCGCCGCAGTCGGATCAAGCAGCTGGCCGAGATGGGTGACAAGCGCGCCGCACGGGTCGAGATGCTGCACAACGAACCGGAGCGTTTCTACTCGGTGACCCAGGTCGGCATCACGCTGGTCTCCCTCGGTCTGGGTGCGGTCGGCATGGAGACGATCAGCACGCTGACCGATTCGACTTTTGTGGCGATCTTTACCATCTTCGGCGACAGCGCCGCGGTGCACAAGGCAGCGCATACCATGTCCTACGTCTTTGCCTTTATCGCCATTTCGTTTCTGCATGTGGTCGCCGGCGAACTGGCGCCCAAGGTCCTTGCTTTCCACAAGGCCGAACAGCTGAGCATGGCCGTCGGCGGGACGATCAACATTCTCTACCTGACCTTCAAACCGTTGATCCACGTCATGAAAATGTCGTCGAACGCGCTGCTCAGGCTCTTCGGGCAGAGCAACCTGGAAGGTCATGGGGAAAGCCACTTCACGATGTCGGTCGAGGAAATTCGCATGATTCTCTCGGCCAGCGAGAAGGACGGCACGCTGGCGCCCGAGGAGACACAGATGATCCGCGGCGTGTTCAAGCTCGACGAACACACCGTACGCGAGGCGATGATTCCGCGCACGCGCATCCGCGCGCTGATGCAGGACGACACGCTTGCCGATGCGCTGCGGGTCTTCCGTGATGTGCCGCACGCGCGTTTTCCGATCTGCGACAAGAGTCTCGACCGAATTACCGGCGTGGTGGCGATCAAGGAGTTGTTGACGGTGATGGCCGAAAGTAGCGGGCAGACGCTGGAAGAGGTCAGCCAGCGACGCGTCGGTGACTTCGCACAGGCGCCGTTCATCGTACCGAACAGCAAGTCGCTGAGTGACCTGCTCAAGGAATTCAAGCACAGCCGCCAGCAGATGGCGATCGTCATCGACGAATACGGGGGTACCGAAGGAATCATCACGCTCGAAGACATCCTGGAGGAAATCGTCGGTGAGTACGAGGACGAGTTCACGCGCCAGGGGCGGCGGCTGCGGAAACTGGTTGGCAGCCAGTACGAGATCGACGCGTCGATGCGCGTCACCGACCTGGAAAACCTGCTCGATTTCCCGTTCCCGCTCGACGACGACTACGTCACTCTTGCCGGCCTGTTCTACAAGAAGCTGGGCAACGTGCCACAGATTGGCGACTCCGTCGAACTCGAAGGCGGTCGCCTGACGGTGCTGGAAATGGACAACCACCGGATCACTCTGCTGAAGTTTGAAGATACGGCGCTCGGTGACGACGGCGTCGTCCGCCTGGTGGAAGACTCTTCTGCGGCAGATGGCCAGCAGTACCCAACTGGCGGCTGAGTAAAGGTTTTCGCTCCGTCGCGGCAATGAGGGTACACTGCTGGCCGTCATGAAAGTCATGGTTTCTGGTGTTTCCTGGTCGGTATTCCACTTGTTGCGCGGTTAACGTATTTTTCCGGGGTTGGCGCTACTCGCTTGCTCATGCCGAGGAGCAAGGTCCCGGCAGCAGCTGTAACGCGGGCGAGCACTGCCAAGAGGTGACGCGGACCGGCGTGGTAGTACTTTTTTGGGCATTGCCCAGGAGGCTGCACGCGGCCGTACGGCTTGACGCCGGCGGTCAGCTGCTCGCTGAAGATTACCGCTGGACCTGTATTGGGGGAGTTAGCTTATGGACGAATTGGTAGCGCAGATACCTGCCTGGATTGATCTGGAACTGGTCATCCGGCTTAGCGTTCAGGTCGCATTGCTGACCGCCTCGGCGTTCTTTTCGGGATCCGAAACGGCGCTGTTTTCGCTGACTTCCTTCGATATGCAGAGGCTGCAGAACAGCCAGCACCCGCGCTGCAAGAGTATCCAGGACATGCTCGAAGAGCCCCGCCGCCTGATCATCTCCCTGTTGTGTGGCAACGAGCTGGTGAACATCGCCTCGTCGGCGAATATGGCGGCGATCCTGTTGAGGTATTTCAGCGAAGACGAAACGACCTTGCTCAATATTCTGGTGATGGTTCCGCTGCTCCTGCTGGTCGGTGAGGTGACGCCGAAGACCATCGCTGTCACGCATCCGATAATGGTTTCTACCCGCATTTCGGCGCGGCTCTTGCCGCAGTGGATCGCCTTCATCGCGCCGCTGCGCAAGGTGGTGCGCGCGGTCGCTGACCGCATCACCACGGCCATCGTTGGCGAGCCGGTCAAGAAGGACAACATCCTCCATTCCGACGAGTTTCGCACCCTGGTGGAGGAAGGCGAGGCCAGTGGCGAGATCGTGCCGACCGAGCGGATTCTCATCGACAACATGCTGGAGGCCTCGGAAGCCGAGGTGGTGGACATCATGACGCCGATTTCGAGCATGGTTTCGTTTGATGTGGAGCAGCCACTGTGTCAACTGGTGGAGGCCTTCCAGGCTATCCACCACGCGCGCGTGCCTTTATTCGAGGACAACCCTTCGAACATCGTCGGTTTTCTTCATTCCGAAGACGTCATCAAGCTGGTGCGCAGCGGTGCTGACGTAGCGGCAATCAAGGTCCGTGACGTGATGCGCCAAGCCCATTTTGTTCCGTCGACCAAGAAGGTGGACGAGATGGTCGAGTTCTTCCAGGAGAACCGCACGCGGCTGGCTTTGGTGATCGGCGAATACGCCAACGTTCTGGGGATCGTCTCGATCCGCGACGTGGCCGCATTCATGCTGGGCAAGCTGGCCCCGCCATCGCAGGAGCCCGGCGTTCGAGAGATCGAGCTGAGCAAGGTCTACACGATTCCCGGCGACATGAGTCTGGTCGACTTCAACCAGCTGGTGGGAGCCGATCTTGACGATCCGAGCATGAACACCGTCGGTGGCCTGATGATGCGCTTGCTGAACCGCCTGCCGAGGGTTGGCGACTCGGTGACCTTTGAAGGTTTCATCTTCGCCGTTGAACAGATGCAGAGATTGCGCATCGACCGCTTTCGCGTGACACGGCTCGATCTCGGCCCGGACCCGGAACCGGAACCCGAAGTGCCACCGACGCCGACGCCGCCAGCGCAGGACCTCGAGGGCATCCCGGCGGGCGCGGAATTGCCTGCGCAGGAGGTTGCGGCGATGGCCGACACAGAGTCGGCTTTGGCAGCCGTGCCGCCAGCTTCGGCGGGTGACGAAACGGCAGATCTCGACGCCAGCTCTGCCAATAATCCGTCGGCGAAAAAAGGGGTCTGAGCCATGGAAATATTCCTCGAATGCGTTTTGATCCTGATCTTCCTGTTACTCAAGGGCTTCTTCTCGGGTTCGGAGATCGCCATGGTGAACAGCGACAAGATCAGGTTGCGCCACCTGGCAAAGACCGGCGACAAGGGTGCCGCCCTGGTGCTCAAGCTGTACAAGACACCGGACGTGCTGTTGGGAACGACGCTGGTGGGTACCAACGTCGCGACGGTGACCGTTACCACGCTGATCACCCTGATCTTCATCGAGGTCCTCGGGCCCAGTGGGGACATCATCTCGGTGGTGTTGGCCACACCGTTTCTGTTGATCCTCGGGGAGATTGTTCCGAAGAGCATCTACCAGCAAAAGGCGGACTTTCTCGTAACCCGCATCGTTTTCGTCCTGCGCTTCTTTTCCTGGCTTTACTATCCGGTGATCTTCGTCTTCAGTCGCATCGCGCGCTTTGCGACGCGCCTGGCGGGCGGTAGCACGCCCGACAAGAGTGGCCTGATCACCCGCGAGGAGCTGCGCATGCTGCTCGAGATGTCCTCGAGCAGCGACGACGACGGCAGCTTTGACGCCGAAAAGGTAGCGCGCATCACGCGTTTTTCGGAGACTTCGGTGGGTGAAGTGATGACCCCGCTGGACGAAGTGGTGGGCCTCAGCGAGCACGCCAGCATGGAGGAGGCGGTGGCATTGGTGCTTGCCCACGGCTACAACCGATTGCCGGTCTATCGCGGCAACATGTCCAACATCGTCGGCATTCTCACGCTCAACTCATGGGACTTGATGGCCGCCGACATCAACAGCAAACCCAAGACCAGCTACATCCAGGAGCCGGTCTATGTGACTTCCAAACAGCCCATCGATCGAACGATCCAGACCTTGCTGTCGCGTCCGATCGACTTCATGGCGGTGGTGGTCAACGAATTCGGTCTGGCCATCGGCATTCTCAGCATGGAAGACATCTTCGAGGAGGTGGTCGGAGAAATCGATGTCGGCTACGATTTCGACGAGTACGAATCGCACCGGAGCAAGCAGCGCATCATGATCAAGGAGCTGGGGCCTGACGAGTTCCTCGTCGATGGACGCACTCCGATTTCGCAGATCAACGAGGAACTGCACCTCAACATTCCCATGGAGGCGGCGCACACCATGGCTGGACTGATGATCAACCGGCTGCGCACCATTCCACCAGTGGGCAGCCAGATTCGCGAGGAAAGCTACCAATTCACGGTGCGGACGGTGAGCGCCCGCACCGTTACCAAAGTGCACATCAAGCGAGTCTGATGGGCAGTCGTCGCTCGTCCGCGGGGCGCCAGCAAATCAAGAGGATGTCGCGACAGCGGCGGCCGGCGTGTTTTTCGTGCACCGGCCGCTGATCACGGTCGTCGTCGCTGACCCCGTTGCGGTGAGGGCCTTGCGGTGCTTGCCGGTCGGTCGGCCCGCATCGGGGATGACCGCTTGCGCCGGCAATCTCAGCGAACGCAGTCCACCGAGTACACCGGCTTGCCGTCCACCAGCGCTTTGACCAGACCGTGGACGTCGGTTTCGAAACCCGGGAATCTTTCGTTGAAGTCGCGCGCGAAGCGGAGATAACGAACGATCGTGGCGTTGAAACGCTCGCCCGGGATCAGTAGCGGAATTCCCGGCGGGTAGGGGGTGAGCAGGGTACTGGTGATCCGCCCCTCGAGATCATCGATCGGGACCCGGTCAATCTCGCGGTGCGCCATGCGGGCAAAGGCGTCGGCGGGTTTCATTGCCGGCTCCATGTCCGAAAGGTACATCTGGGTGGTCAGGTGGGCCACGTCGTTGGCTGCGTAGATGCCGTGAATCTGCTTGCACAGGTCCTTCAGGCCGTAGCCTTCGTAGCGGGGGTTCTTGGCCAGGAACTCCGGCATGACCTTCCACAGGGGCAGATTCTGGTCGTAACCATCCTTGAACTGCTGCAGTTCGGTGACCATGGTGTTCCAGCGACCCTTGGTGATGCCGATGGTGAACATGATGAAAAAGGAATACAGGCCGCATTTCTCGACAATTATTCCGTGCTCGGCCAGGTATTTGGTGACGATCGCCGCCGGAATTCCCCAGTCGGCGAAATCGCCATCGACATCGAGCCCGGGCGTAATGATCGTCGCCTTGATCGGATCGAGCATGTTGAAGCCTTCGGCAAGCATGCCAAAGCCGTGCCAGCGTTCGCCAGGATTGAGGATCCACGCCGCACGCTCTTCAATGCCCTCTTCCGAGAGATCGTCGGGTCCCCAGACCTTGAACCACCAGTCGGCGCCCCATTCCTGCTCGACTTTGCGCATGGTGCGACGAAAGTTGAGCGCTTCGGCGATCGACTCCTCGACCATGGCCGTTCCCCCCGGTGCGTCCATCATCGCCGCCGCGACGTCGCAGGAAGCGATGATCGCGTACTGCGGCGACGTCGAGGTGTGCATCAGATAGGCTTCGTTGAAGATGTCGCGGTCGAGTTTTCGCCCCTGCGAATCCTGCACCAGGATTTGCGATGCCTGTGACAGGCCGGCAAGCAGTTTGTGCGTCGACTGCGTCGAGAAGATCATCGTATCCTTGCAGCGCGGGCGATCGGCACCGATGGCGTGGTAATCGCCGTAGAACTCGTGGAAGGCCGCGTGCGGCAGCCAGGCTTCGTCGAAATGCAGCGTATCGATCACGCCATCGAGCATTTCCTTGATTTCCTCGACGTTGTACAGGATTCCGTCATAGGTGCTCTGGGTAATGGTGAGCACCCGTGGCTGCGCTTTGACGGTGCGCGCGAAGGGATGTGATTCGATCTTCTGGCGGATGTTCTCCCAGCGGAACTGCTCCTTGGGGATCGGCCCGATGATCCCGTAATGGTTGCGTGTCGGCATCAGAAACACCGGTATCGCGCCGGTCATGATGATCGCGTGGAGTATCGACTTGTGACAGTTGCGATCGACGATGACCACGTCGCCTGGCGCGACGGTCGAGTGCCAGACGATCTTGTTCGAGGTCGAGGTGCCGTTGGTGACGAAAAAGAGGTGGTCGGCACTGAAGATGCGCGCCGCGTTGCGCTCGGAGGCAGCGACCGGGCCGGTATGATCGAGCAACTGGCCCAGTTCCTCGACCGCATTGCAGACATCCGCGCGCAGCATGTTCTCACCGAAGAACTGATGGAACATGCGACCGACCGGGCTTTTCAGGAAAGCTACGCCACCCGAGTGCCCGGGGCAGTGCCACGAATAGGAGCCGTCTTCGGCGTAATGGGTTAGCGCACGGAAAAAAGGCGGCGCCAGGCTGTCCAGGTACGCTTTGGCTTCGCGCACCACGTAACGGCCGATGAACTCGGCTGTATCCTCGAACATGTGAATGAAGCCGTGCAGTTCGCGCAGTACGTCGTTGGGGATGTGCACCGAGGTTCGCGTCTCACCGTAGAGGAAGATCGGAATCGCCTCGTTACGGCAGCGAATTTCCTTGACGAAGGCGCGCAGGCCGGCGACGGTATCTTCGGCCTTGCCGTCTCTGAAGTCTTCGTCGTCAATGGACAGAATGAATGCCGAGGCACGACTCTGTTGTTGGGCAAACGAGGTCAGGTCTCCGTAGCTGGTCACGCCGAGCGAATCAAAACCCTTCTTCTCGATGGCTTTGGCCAGCGCCCGGATACTCAGTCCGCCGGTGTTCTCCGAACGGTAGTCCTTGTCGATGATGATTACCGGAAAATCGAAATGCATGGCCAGTCCAGTATGAAATCAAGAGTGGGAGGGCGGCAGCTTGGGCACGCGGACGGTGGCGATGCGATTACCGGCGATCCCGCTGCTCGCCTGACGGGGCGGCGGGCGTCACGCACGGCGTCACATCTTCGGCAGGGTTACGCCCACCTGGCCCTGGTACTTGCCGCCACGGTCTTTGTACGACGTTTCACACTCCTCGTCGGATTCGAAGAACAAGACCTGCGCGATGCCCTCGTTGGCGTAGATTTTTGCCGGCAGCGGTGTCGTATTCGAGAACTCCAGCGTCACGTAGCCTTCCCACTCGGGTTCGAAGGGCGTGACGTTGACGATGATGCCGCAGCGGGCATAGGTGCTCTTGCCAAGGCAGACGGTGAGCACGCTGCGCGGAATGCGGAAGTATTCGACGGTCCGTGCCAGGGCAAATGAGTTCGGGGGGATGATGCAGAAATCGTTCGTGACCTCGACGAAGGAATTCGGATCGAAGTTCTTCGGGTCGACGATCGTCGAGTTGAGGTTGGTAAACAGCTTGAATTCGTTGGAACAGCGGATGTCATAGCCGTAGCTCGAGGTGCCGTAGGAGACGATCCGACGACCGTCGATCTCGCGTACCTGATTGGGTTCGAAGGGATCGATCATGCCGTGCTCGGCCGCCATGCGGCGGATCCACCTATCAGATTTAATCGACATTGCTGGCCACCCGACCCACGGCATCAGAGGAAAGGTGCCCATTCTACGGCGTCCGGCCGGCAGAAGAAACCGCTTGTCGTCTGCTGGTCGGGTGGCCAGGTTTGCGGCCTTTGGCAAATGTGCAACGCCAGTGCTTCGTTTGCTCGGCGGCCGATCCGGCGCGCGTCCATCTTGTTGATCTGTCTAGCTGTTCCTCGCGCTCTGGAGAGGGCGGGCGGCCCGCTGCCGAGCGCGCTACGGTCTGTCAGCGACGAAGCCGCCGCCAGCCCTCAGGTGTTCTGGACGACGATGCTGGGGAACTTGGCGCTCATGTCGCGGCTGCGCTCGGCAACCTTGACCGCCAGGCGGCGGGCAATCGTCCGGTAGATTTCTGCCGCGCGCGAGTCGGGCGCGCCGACAACCGTTGGTTTGCCCGCGTCGGTCAGTTCGCGGATCGACAGTTCCAGCGGCAGAGCGCCGAGGAACTCGGTGTCGTAGTCCTTACACATTTGCTCACCGCCGCCCTGGCCGAAGATGTGCTCCTCGTGGCCGCACTTCGAGCAGATGTGGGTGCTCATGTTCTCTATCAGGCCGAGGATCGGGATGCCGACCTTTTCGAACATCTTCAGCCCCTTGCGGGCGTCAATCAGGGCAATGTCCTGCGGCGTGGTGACAATCACCGCCCCGGTCACGGGTACCTTCTGCGCCAGGGTCAGCTGCGTGTCGCCGGTTCCCGGCGGCATGTCGACTACCAGGTAGTCAACGTCGTCCCAGTTGGTCTGCTTGAGCAGCTGCTCAAGGGCTTGGGTCACCATCGGGCCACGCCAGACCATCGGTGAATCGATGTCGATCATGAAGCCGATGGACATCGCCTGCAGGCCATGGGCTCGCAGGGGGTCCATCGAGGTGCCATCTTCCGACTCCGGCTTTTGGCCTGCCAGACCGAGCATCTGAGGTTGCGAAGGGCCGTAGATGTCGGCATCGAGGAGGCCTACCGTGGCGCCTTCCTCTGCCAGCGCCAGCGCCAGATTCACCGCCGTCGTGCTCTTGCCGACACCGCCCTTGCCCGAGGCCACGGCGATGATGTTTTTGACGCCGGGCAATGGCTTCAAGCCACGCTGCACGGTGTGGGCAACAATTTTGGCGCTGATGTTGGCGCTGATGTTGCCGATTCCGGGGATCGTCCTGAGTTTTTCGATTACCGTACGACGGATCTCGTCGAACTGCGTTTTCGCGGGATAGCCCAGCTCGATGTCGAGCGAGACGTCTACCCCTTCTATCTTGATGTTTTTCGCCGAACGGGTGGACAAGTAATCCTTCTCCGTGTTCGGGTCGATCAAATCCTTCAGTGCCGCTTGTACGGTTTCAGTGGTTACAGCCATTTGCCAAAGCTCCTTCAATGGATACCTGAGTAATTTAGTAAAGTTTACCCGAAAACGTGGCGAGGCGCACGCGCCCTGCGGCCTCCTTTGACTACCGCCCGGCGCCTGTTAAGCTCCGCGGATGAAAATGCCATCCGCACTCAGTGGCGGCCGCGACCGAAGCTGGGTACTCGCTGCCATCCGCCGCATCGAAGCCGATTTCCAGCGTTCCAGCGACACCCATCTGATTCCATTGCAGCTGCCCGGTTTTCCGGGTATCGACCTCTATCTGAAGGACGAATCGAGTCACCCGACCGGCAGCCTCAAGCACCGCCTGGCGCGCTCGCTTTTTCTCTACGCGCTGTGCAACGGCTGGCTGCGCGAGGGGAGTACGGTGGTCGAAGCCTCGAGCGGTTCGACGGCCATCTCGGAGGCCTATTTTGCCCGCCTCGTCGGTTTGCCTTTCCTCGCCGTCATGCCGGAGTCGACCTCGCCGGAGAAGATCGCGGCGATCGAATTCCAGGGCGGACGCTGCCACTTCATCGACGATCCGATGAGCATTTACGGCGAAGCACAGCGCCTGGCGGACAAGTTCGATGGCCACTACATGGATCAGTTTACCTATGCCGAGCGAGCCACCGACTGGCGTGCCAACAACAACATCGCCGAGTCGATCTTCCAGCAGATGCGGCTCGAGCAGCATCCCGTCCCGACCTGGCTGATCTCCAGCGCCGGGACCGGCGGTACCGTCGCTACGCTGGGCCGCTACGTACGCTACTGCGCGCAGCCAACGCGCGTCTGCGCGGCCGATGCGGAGCTTTCCGTGTTTTTCGATCACTACCGCAGCCGCGACCCGGAACTCTACCTGAACGAAGGCTCGCGCATCGAAGGCATCGGCCGGCCGCGTGTCGAGGCCTCATTCCTTCCCGCAGTGATCGACAGCATGGTCAAGGTGCCCGACGTGTGGTCAGTGGCCGCGATGCACGAACTGTCGGCGCGCCTGGGTCGCCGGGTCGGTGCTTCGACCGGTACCAACCTGATCGCCGCGCTGGCCTGCATGGCAGACATGCGAGAGCGGGGCGCTGCGGGCTCGGTGGTCACCCTGCTCTGCGATTCGGGGCAGCGCTATGCCCGCAGCTACTACAGCGAAGACTGGCTGAAGAAGAGTGGCCTGAGCTGCCATGGTCAGCGTGCCGCCGTTGCCGCGTCACTGGACTCGGGTCGGGTTGCCGCTGAACTGGCCGCCAGTTGGCAGACTGCAGGCGAACTGGCGGTGGCACAAGCCTGATTCGCCTCGCCGGCTGGTGAAGGCCCACCGCGCGTCGTGCGCGGTTCGCTCAACCGATGCGCGATGTGTTGTTGTGCCGAACCCAATTTCGCCAGGTTTCGAAGACTGCCGGGTGCAGCGCAGCGATCACCGAGCGTCGCCAGACATCTTCAGCATCGTAATCGTCTTGTGTGAGCGTACACATCTGCCCGCCGGCCTCGCGCAGGATCAGGCTGCCGGCGGCGTAGTCCCAGAGCATCTGGCCGCCGTGCAGGTAAAGATCAAGCCGGCCGGCGGCGAGGTTGCACCAGTCGAGGGTCGAACTGCCGAAGTTGCGCTGCGAGTAGAAAGGCGGGCTGACGGCAATGCGGTCAGCCAAGTGTTTCGGAATGCGCTTGAAGTCTACGCCACCGACGGCGCGCCTGACATCGGCGGTAACCTGACGCAACGGCAGTCGGCGGCCATTGAGGTAGGCGCCATTGCCTTCGCGGGCATAGAACATTTCGTCGGTGATCGGGTTATAGGTCACCGCCAGCCGTGTCCGCCCCCGGCGCATCCAGGCGATCGAAACGGCAAAGCAGGGTAAGCCATTGATGAAGTTGGTGGTGCCGTCGATCGGGTCGATGCACCACAGCCCGTCGTCGTCGTCGCTGCCACGCTGCCAGTTGGCGCGCTGTGCCGCTGGCGCCATTTCTTCGCCGATGACCGGGCAGTGGTGAATCTCTGTCAGTCGTCCATGGAGAAAGTTTTCGGCAGCGAGGTCGGCTTCCGAGCACAGCGATCCGTCGTCCTTGCGCTGGTCCTGAATGGCGCGCAAGAAACGCGGCATGATCTCCCGCTGCGCTACCTCGCGGACCAGCGCGACACTGGCATCGAGCATGCGCTTGAGCTCTTGGTCAGAGGTTGTCGGCAGCGCTGCACTGTCTACCTCATTCATCAGCTATCAGGTACGCCACTTGATCGAGCAGCCCATGCTGGCGACCTGCTCGCGTGGACCGCGGCCGGTTTCGGCAACCAGTCGCATGGCTTCCAGCAGTTCGCGTCGGGCATCTGGCGCTGTCGGCAGGCGGCCGCTGGCATCGAGGCGTCCGCGATACTGCAATTCCAGGCGGCGGTTGAAGCCAAAGAAGTCCGGGGTACAAACGGCGCCGTAGAGGCGTGCCACTTTCTGCTCGACGTCGTACAGGTAGGGGAACGAGAAGTCGAGCTGTTTCGCCAGGCGCTGCATGTTTTCAAAGGAATCCTCGGGGTATTCGGTCGGGTCATTGCTCATGATCGCCGCGACGCCGATGCCCAGAGTCTGCAACTCTCGCGCATCACGGCAGATCCGATCGATGATCGCCTTGACGTAAGGGCAGTGGTTGCAGATGAACATCAACAGCAGCCCGTTCGGGCCACGGAGTGTTGCGAGCGTGTGCCGCGAATCGTGGGTGTCAGCAAGTTCGAAGTCAGCGGCTTGCCAGCCGAAGTCACACACCGGTGTATTGAGCGCCATGACAGACCTGCCTCCAAAGAACGACCGTCCAGCGGCTAAGCTTTTATAATACCATGGTGAATGATCCCCGTTTTCATTGCCCGATCCCGCTTGCGGTCGGCGCGCAAGCTGACCTGCCGGAGCCGGTCGCGCGCCATGCAACCAAGGTTCTGCGCCTGCGTAGCGGCGACGCGTTGACCCTCTTCAATGGTGCGGGCGGCGAATACGCTGCCCGCATAACCAGCATCGAGCGTGCGCGAGTCAGCGTCGAGGTGGAGGGGTGGCGGGCCACCGAGCGCGAATCACCATTGTCGATCACGCTGGTGCAGGCGCTGCAGGCCGGTGAGAAAATGGACCTGACGGTGCAGAAATCCGTCGAGCTCGGTGTCGCGCGCATCGTGCCGGTGACCTCGCGACGTAGCGTGGTGCGCCTTGCCGACCAGCGTGCGGCGCGCCGGCTCGAACATTGGCGTGGCGTCGTGGCCGCGGCATGCGAACAGTGTGGCCGGAACCGGCTGCCGGAGGTCGCCACGCCGGAGAGCCTCGAACACTGGCTGAGGCGACCGGCAGAGCCAGGCGTCCTGCGCGTGATGCTTGCACCGGCTGGACAGCAGTCTCTGCGAAGTCTGCCGGCCCCGTCCGCTGACGGCCATATTGAACTGCTGATCGGCGCCGAGGGTGGGTTGGCGCCGGAGGAAACGGAAATGGCTGCGCGCTCGGGCTTCTTGTCGGTGCGTCTTGGCCCACGTATCCTGCGCACCGAGACGGCGGGCCTGGCTGCTCTGGCAGCAATCCAGTTTTTGTGGGGTGACTTGAAGGAGGAGATGACTGATGTTTGAATCGGCTGAGCTGGGACACAAGATCGACAAGGCGACATACCGTGAGGAGGTGCCCACGCTGCGCGCGGCCCTGCTCGAAATACAGGAGCAGTTGCGCGACAACGCCAGCTTTCCGGTAGTCATCCTGATCAGCGGGGTCGATGGGTCGGGCAAGGGAGAGACGATCAACGTCCTCTACGAGTGGATGGATCCGCGTTACCTGTCGACCCACGCGTTTTACGCGCCGACGGCCGAAGAGAAGGCCCGTCCCTCGATGTGGCGTTACTGGCGGGCGCTACCGCCAAAAGGGCGAATCGGGATTTTTTCCGGTTCCTGGTATTCGGCCCCGATTGCCGAGCGGATCGCCAACGATATGTCTCGCTCCGATTTTGATCAACGCATGGACCAGCTCAACCGCTTCGAGGAGATGTTGGTCAATGAGGGCGCACTGGTCCTCAAGTTTTGGATCCATCTGTCCAAGGATGCGCAACATGAGCGTCTGAAATCGATCGAAGCCAACCCCTTGACCAAGTGGCGGGTGACCAAGGCGAGTTGGGATCGCCTGAAGACCTACGACAAGCTGCAGGAGGTTGCCGGCCACCTGCTGCGTACGACGAGCACGTCCTGGGCGCCCTGGATCATCGTCGAAGGGACCGATGACCGGTATCGCTCATTGACTGTCGGCAAGACGATTCTGGATGCCGTACAGAAGCGTCTGGTTGACAAGCGCGAACCGAGTGCGCCGTTGGCGCCGCCGGTCTCGCCGCGGATCGATGGTCTCGACGTGCTGAGTGCGCTTGATCTGTCGCAGAGTATCCCCAACGACCTGTACAAGACCGAGCTTGCCAAGTGGCAGGGGCGGTTGGCGGAGCTGATGCGCCATCCGGCGTTTGCCAAGCGCGCATTGATCCTCGCTTTCGAGGGTTCTGACGCAGCCGGCAAGGGAGGTGCGATCAGGCGCGTGATCTCGGCGATGGATGCGCGCCAGTATCAACTGATCCCGATCGCCGCGCCGACCAAGGATGAGCTCGCGCAACCCTACCTGTGGCGCTTCTGGCGGCACATGCCACGCTTGGGGCGGGTGACCATCTTTGATCGTACCTGGTACGGTCGCGTGCTGGTCGAGCGCGTCGAGGGTTTCTGCAGCGAAGCCGACTGGTCGCGTGCGTACGCCGAGATCAACGATTTCGAGCATGACATCTGGCATGCCGGTGGAATCGTCATCAAGTTTTGGCTGCAAATCAGTGACGAGGAGCAGCTCAGCCGCTTCGAGGGGCGTGCCGAGGTCGAGCACAAGCGCTTCAAGATCACCGAGGACGACTGGCGTAACCGCGAAAAGGCCGGGCCATACCACGAGGCCGTCTGCGACATGATGGAGCGCACCAGCTCGGGAACCGCCCCGTGGACGATTGTCGAGGCCAATGACAAGTGTTTTGCGCGAGTCAAAGTGTTGCGGACGATCTGCGAGCGTATGGAAAAGGAGTTGAAAGTCGATCCGCTTAAGGAAGCCAAGCCGGCGGCGTCAAAGAGCGCCAAGGCAGCGGCCGCCAAGGAGGCGAAAGCCGTAGCATCCAGGGCCGCCAAGGAGGTGAAGGCCGAGAAGGCGAAAGGCGCGGGGGACGCCAGCGAGGACGCCAAAGCGGCGAGCAAGGCCAGCGAGAAGGCTGAACCGGCCACGTGACATGTCGGACGAACCGAGTTCCGCCCACTTCGTTGCCTGGTTCCGGGCGGTCGCGCCGTACGTCAACCTCTTTCGCGGCAAGACCTTCCTGATCGCGTTTGGCGGCAAGGCGATTGCCGGGCCGCTGGCGCGCACGCTGGCCTACGATGTCAACCTGCTGGCGGCGCTCGGCGTGCGCCTGGTTCTGGTTCACGGCGCGCGGCCGCAGATCGAGGAGTTGCTGCGCCAACGAGGTCTTCAGTCGGTTTATCACGGCAACTATCGCGTCACCGACGCCAAGGCACTCGATAGCGTGATTGACGCAGTAGGCGGCATTTACCTCGAGATAGAGGCCCTGCTTTCGCAGGGCCTCGCCGATACGCCGATGGCCAACAGCACGATTCGCGTGGTCGGCGGCAACTTCGTTACCGCCCGGCCGGTCGGCGTGGTCGATGGGGTCGACATGCAGTATTCGGGTCAGGTACGCAAGGTCGACAGTGAAGGGATCCGTGCCCAGTTGGGCCTCGGCAACATCGTCCTGCTGTCGTGCCTTGGTTCGAGTCCGACGGGAGAGATTTTCAACCTGGCCATGGAGCAGGTGGCCGAGGCAGTGGCGACGTCCTTGCTGGCCGACAAGCTCATTTTCCTGACCGACAGTCAGGGTGCGACCGATATCGACGGCGCGCTGCTCGACGAGCTGACGGTCGACGCCGCCGAACGGCTGGTCAGTCTGGGCGACTGGCTGTCGCCGGACCTGAAGCGCTATCTTCCCTGCGCCGTACGGGCCGGAAGCGCTGGTGTCGGTCGGGTGCACCTGATCGGCTACGATGAGGACGGCACGCTGCTGCGCGAGCTTTTTACCCGTGATGGCGTGGGTACGATCATTACCCGCGAGTCGCTCGAGCAGCTGCGCGATGCACGACCCGACGACATCGGTGGCCTGGTGGCGCTGATCGAACCACTCGAAGAGGCTGGCGCACTGGTCCGTCGCTCACGGGAGTTGCTCGAGCGAGAAATCACCCGTTTCTCGGTCGTCGAGCATGATGGCGTGATCGTTGCCTGTGCTGCGCTCTATCCTTACGGCGGCGATCAGGCGGAGCTCGCTTGCCTGGCTGTCCATCCGCACTATCGGCGTTGGGGTTATGGCGCTCTGCTGATGAAGCGCATCGAGGCGAGGGCACGTGCGTTGGGCGTCAAGCGCCTGTTTGTCCTCACGACGCTGACCTCGCACTGGTTCAAGGAGCGCGGCTTTGCCGAGCGCCAGATCGATCAGTTGCCGGCCGAAAAGCGGCTGGTCTACAACCTGCAACGTCGGTCCAAGGTGCTGATCAAGGATCTCTAATCTTGTTGGCCGTTCGCTGATGCCGGCGGGGCATTGGAACGGACAATATTTTCCTCTGCAGCTCGCTGCAGAGCAATCAAGGAGTGGATTGCATGACAAGAATGGTGAACTGCATCAAGTTGGGTCGTGAGGCCGAGGGCCTCGATTTTCCGCCCTATCCGGGCGAGCTGGGCAAACGGCTTTATGAGGCGGTATCCAAGGAAGCGTGGCAGCAGTGGGTGCGCATGCAGACCATGATCATCAATGAGAACCGTCTCAATCTTGCCGATGCCGCGCATCGCAAGTATCTGGCCGAGCAGCTCGAGAGACATTTCTTCGGTAGTGGTGCCGATGCCGTGCAGGGCTACGTGCCGCCCAGCGCTTGATCGACGACGCCTGACCGCTCATTCTGCGGTCAGGGTCTGCACTCCGCTGGCCGTTCCAAGCAGGCAGATGTCCGCCGGCCGACAGGCGAAGAGGCCGTTGGTCACCACCCCGACGATCTGGTTGATGCGCGTTTCCAGCGCGGTCGGGTCGAGGATTTCGAGTCCCCCGACGTCGACGATCAGGTTGCCGTTGTCGGTACGAAAATCCTCACGCGGGACCGGCGTGCCGCCGATCGCTGCCAGCTGGCGTCCGACGTGGCCAAGAGCCATCGGAATGACTTCAACCGGCAACGGGAAGCGGCCGAGTACCGGTACCAGCTTGGCGTCGTCGGCGATGCAGATGAATTGCTCGGCCACTGCGGCGACGATCTTCTCGCGCGTCAGCGCGCCACCGCCGCCCTTGATCATCTGCATGGCCGCGTTGATCTCGTCGGCACCGTCGACGTACACCGGGATGCTTTCCACCTCGTTGAGATCGAAGACCGTGATGCCGTGACCCTCGAGTCGTCTTCTGGTGGCTTCGGAACTGGCCACGGCGCCGCGGATGCGGTGCCTGACCGCAGCCAGTTCATCGATGAAGCAGTTGGCGGTCGAGCCCGTTCCGACGCCGATGATTTCGCCTTCAACGAGGTAAGCGATGGCCGCCCGGGCGACCGCTCTCTTCAGTTCGTCCTGGGTCATCGCTGGTTTTACCTTGTCGTGGGGAGGTGCGTCATTGTAGCTAACGCCCGCCGGTGATGACAGCCCGGGCCTGGTGCTGCCCTATCGGGTGGTGAACGAACCCGATCGCCGGGCAGATCGCTATACTGGCCACCCATCGAGTAACGGCAAGGAGGAACCCGTGGCCGACGAAAGCCCGTTCAAGGGGCAGACCGGATTGCGGCGAATATGGAATGCTCTGCACTATTCGCTGGCCGGGCTGCGCGCGGCCTACGTCGCCGAAGACGCCTTTCGCCAGGAGGTGCTGCTGGCGGCGTTGTTGATACCGCTGGCCTTCTTCATTTCGCCAGGCGGCCTCGGACTGGCGTTGATGATCGGCAGCGTGCTCCTGGTCCTGATTGTTGAATTGCTCAATTCGGCGATCGAGGCCACCGTAGACCGGATTTCGCTGGACAGGCATCCCCTGGCCAAGCGCGCAAAGGATATCGGCAGCGCCGCGGTGCTGCTGGCGCTGGTCAACGTCACTGTGGTCTGGCTCTGCGTGCTCTTCGGCTGAGTTGTGCTCCGGGCCAGGCCGCGCTCGGGCGGCATGTGGGCCGCAGCCCCGGCATCGCGATCAGCTGATGCGGCGCAAATGGATCAGCGCCGAAATTTTCGCTCCCAGCCAGCCCAGGGTACCGCCGATGGCCGCCAGGACGACGATGTCGTTCGCCGACAAACCTTGCAGCGTGAAGCTGGTGCCATAAAGCCGCGCCAGTTCGGCGACCGGCGGGGTCAGGAGGTGGCTGCCGGCGGTAACCAGCAGTGCGGCGCACAAGCCCCCCAGGGCGCCTTGCAGGAGGCCGAAGTAGTGCAGGGGGCGCTGGATGTAGGTATCCGTCGCGCCGATCAGTTTGGCCACTTCGATCTCGGCGGCCTGGGCCAGGATTTGCAGCCGAATGGTGTTGAAGGTGATGGTCACCAGGGCGCCGGCAAACAGGACTGCGAGCAGCATGACGATGAGCTTGCCGAGACGGAGCAGGGAATCCAGGCGTTTGACCCAGGCCGAATCGAGCTGTACGTGCGCTACCTTTGGCCAGGTGGAAAAACTGGTCGCCAGACTTTCGAGTGACTCGGGTCGTGAATCGGCGGGGGTGACGACAAAGGCGTCCGGCAGCGGGTTTTTCGGCAGGCTGCCAATAATTTCCGCCATCCCTTCGGCCTCCTGCAGGCGCTTGAGCGCTTCGGCGCGCGGCACGAAACGCCAGCTTCCCGCGCTTGCCTGCTGCAGTCGCGACTCAATCTCGCCGACTTCGCTCTGGCTGGCGTTGAGCGCCAGGAAAATGCTGATCTGCTGCACGCCGGGGGTGTCGCCGGTCAGTTTGCGGAGGTTTTCGATGGTCAGCCAGCCTGCTGTCGGCAAGGTCAGCGCAACGCCGATCACCAGCAGCGACAGCAGGGTGTTGAGAGGCATCGCCAGCAGACGCCGCAATGCGTCGCGTAGGGCGGTCAGATGCTGGGCAAACCAGGCGCTCACGGGGTGGCTCCAGCAAGGGGTTGATCCGGCATCTGTTCGCTCATCTCGCCCTTGTCGAGGCGCAGAATTCGTGGTTTCAGCCTGGCCAGGATAAGTGGGTCGTGGGTGGCGATGAGCACGGTTACCCCCACCTGTTGAAAGGCCCGAAAGATGTCGAGAATCTCGATGGCGGAGGCCGCGTCCAGGTTGGCGGTCGGCTCGTCGGCGAGGATGATCGCCGGTCGATTGACAACCGCGCGCGCAATCGCCAGTCGCTGCTGTTCGCCGCCCGAGAGGGCGATCGGAAACGCTTTTCCGCGACCCGGCAGGCCTACCTTGGCCAGTGCCGCCTGCGCCCGGCGCGGTGCATCCTTGGTTGGGTGGCCGACAATCGACAGTGGCAAGAGCACATTGTCGAGCACCGAGCGGTCGAACAGTAGTTTCTGATCCTGGAAGATCAGCCCCAGCTTGCGGCGCAGGTAGGGAATGGCGTTTCTGCGCAGGGCCGAGAGATTCTGGCCGTTGATCACGATGCTGCCCGAGGTCGGGCGCTCGATCGCTGCCAGCAGCTTGAACAGCGTCGATTTCCCCGCGCCAGAATGGCCGGTCAGGAAGACCATCTCCCCGGCAGTGATCTCGAAGCTGACGTTCTTGAGCGCTTCGTGACCTTCAGGGTAGCGTTTGGTAACGGCGTTGGCAGTAATCACTCGAACAACGCATCGACAAAATCACGGGCATGGAAAGGTCGCAGGTCGTCGATTCCTTCGCCGACGCCGATGAAGCGAACGGGTTTGGGGCACTGACGCGCGATCGCGGCGACGACACCACCCTTGGCGCTGCCGTCGAGCTTGGTCAACACCAGGCCGCTGACTTTGATCG
The DNA here is from genome assembly GCF_032229525.1 of Accumulibacter sp. Classification (GTDB taxonomy): domain Bacteria; phylum Pseudomonadota; class Gammaproteobacteria; order Burkholderiales; family Rhodocyclaceae; genus Accumulibacter. The sequence goes on from NZ_JAVTWB010000090.1 coordinate 75,836, forward strand.
CCTTGTCGAAGGCCATTACCTGCTGCAGTGCATTCTGGCCAAAAGTCGCGTCAAGCACCAGCAGCGTTTCGTGTGGTCCGGACGGATCGGCTTTCTGGATGACGCGTCTCACCTTGGCGATTTCATCCATCAGATGCAACTGCGTCGGCAGGCGGCCGGCGGTGTCGGCGAGAACGACGTCTATGCCCCGCGCCTTGGCGGCGGCGATGGCGTCAAAAATCACCGCCGCCGAGTCACCCGACTGCTGTGAAATGACCGTCACGTTGTTGCGCTCGCCCCAGGTCTGTAACTGCTCGCGCGCTGCCGCGCGGAAGGTGTCGCCGGCGGCCAGCAGTACCGATAGACCTTGGGCCTGAAAATGCTTGGCCAACTTGCCGATCGAGGTGGTCTTGCCGGCACCGTTGACGCCGGCAATCATGATGATGAAGGGGCGGTGCGACGCGAGGTCGAGTGGTTCCTCGAGCGGCCGTAGAAGTTCAAACATGACGTCTGACAGCGCCTGCTGAATGGCCTCGGGGGTGGCAAGCTTGTCGCGCTTGGCGCGCATCTTCAGCTGGTAGAGCAAATGCTGGGTGGCGTCGAGGCCAACGTCGCTGGTCAGCAGCACGGCCTCCAGGTCTTCGAGCAACTCGTCGTCGACCTTGCCGCGCGAGAACAATGATTTCAGCTTGCCGCCGAATTGCGCTCGTGTGCGCGAGAGGCCGGTCTTGAGGCGCTGCCGCCACGAAGCTGCGGCCACGGCGTCGGCGGTTTCGACAACGGCAGCAGCGCTGGTGTCGGGGGTTGGCGCTGTGGATTTCCTGGTGAAACCAAACATAATGCTTCCGTGTCTGAAAGGCGGTCGGCGACTTTGCCGGTGGTAAGATGCCGGCGCGAGTATCCGACACCCCGAAATTCTATCAGAAGCGATTCATGCCCATGCGTCACGCGAGACTGATTCCCCTGCTGCTGGCTCTGGCCGCGCCGGCCGCCGGGCTGGCCGACACCTTCGAAAAGCAGCTGCCCAATGGGCTGCGAATCATCGTCAGAGAAGATCGGCGAGCACCAACGGCGGCGCACATGGTCTGGTACCGCGCCGGCAGCATGGACGAAACGAATGGCAGCACTGGCGTGGCGCATGTCCTCGAACACATGATGTTCAAGGGGACGCCAAGCGCTGGACCGGGTGAGTTCAGCCGTCGCGTGGCGGCTGCGGGCGGCCGCGACAATGCCTTCACCAGTCGGGATTACACGGCCTACTTCCAGCAAGTGCCAAAGCAGAAGCTGCCCGAAATGATGCAGCTCGAGGCCGATCGCATGCGGCACCTGACGTTGGACCCCAAGGAGTTTGCGCAAGAGGTCAGGGTGGTCATGGAAGAGCGCCGCCTGCGTACCGACGACCAGCCGCGCTCGCTTTTGTACGAGCAGTTGACTGCCGTCGCGTTCCAGACCCATCCCTATCGGGTGCCGATCATCGGCTGGATGAACGATCTCGAGAACCTCGCCGTCGACGATGCGCGAACATGGTACGACAACTGGTATGCGCCCAATAATGCCTACGTGGTAGTGGTCGGCGACGTCGATCACGAGGCGGTATTCCGGCTTGCCGAGCAGCACTACGGCCCTCTGCAGGCGCGTCGGCTGCCGCCCAGGAAACCGCAGGACGAGCCGCCACAGCTCGGCATTCGTCGGCTGACCGTCAAAGCGCCGGCAGAACTGCCGGTAGTCATGATGGCCTACAAGGTGCCGGT
>NZ_JAVTWB010000090.1:77665-83204 GCF_032229525.1 Accumulibacter sp.
CTGTTCATAGAAAATCATGCCCTGCCGATCGTCGACATACAGATCGATTTCGCGGCCGGTACGGCTCATGAAAGCGAAGGGCGGGCCGGCGTCGCTCCCTTGACGCGGGCCCTGCTGGAGCTGGGTGTGGCCGGGATGGACGAGACCCAGATTGCCAGCCGGATGGCCGACGTCGGTGCCAAGCTGTCGGGCGGGGTCGACATGGATCGGGCGTCAGTGGTGCTGCGTACGCTATCGATGACCGACAAGCGCGGTCCCGCCGTCGACCTGCTGCGAGCCATTCTGGCCACGCCGCAGTTCCCGGCCGAGGTCTTCGACCGCGAGAAAGCTCGCTCGGTGGCCACGCTCAAGGAAGCATTGACGCGCCCGGAGACGGTTGCCAGCAGAGCTTTCTGGGCGGCCATGTATGCCTCGCACCCCTATGGCAGGTACGCCACGCCGGAATCCTTGACTTCACTTGAGCGGGCCGATGTTCTCGCTTTCCACGCCGCCAATTACACGGCGCCGCGGGCCACCGTGGCCATTGTCGGCGATCTGACGCGTGCCCAGGCGGAGTCGATAGTTGAGGCGCTTACCGCCGCCTTGCCCCCGGCGCCGGGCATGACCGGCATCGCCGTTCCCGAATTGCCGGCTGGCAGCGAGCAGCGCATTGCCCATCCCGCTGCGCAGGCGCACTTGCTGCTGGGATTGCCGGCACTCCGGCGTGGCGATGCCGATTTCTTTCCCCTGGTCGTTGGCAACTATTCGCTTGGCGGTGGGGGCTTTGTTTCTCGCTTGATGAAGGAGGTGCGCGACAAGCGTGGCTTGGCGTACAGCGTCCACAGCTACTTTCACCCTTTGGCGCAGCTGGGGCCGTTTCAAATCGGTCTGCAGACCAAGAAGGAGCAGGCGGACGAAGCGCTGGCACTAAGCCGCGCGGTGCTCCAGACCTTCCTCGAGCAGGGACCGAGCGAAGCGGAGTTGCAGGCCGCGAAGCAGAACCTGATCGGCAGCTTTCCGCTACGTCTGGACAGCAATCGCAAGCTTCTGGAAAGTGTCGCCGTGATCGGCTTCTATGACCTGCCGCTCGATTATCTTGATCGCTACCCGGAAAACATCGACCGGGTGACGGTCGCCGACGTCAAGGCGGCGTTCTCGCGGCGTGTGCGGCCAGAGCATCTGGTGACCGTTATCGTTGGCGCGGAATAACGTTCTGAACACGCTGCGCATCATCGGTGGCGAATGGCGGCGGCGCATTTTGCGCTTTCCCGATTCGCCGGGTCTGCGCCCGACACCCAACCGTGTGCGCGAAACCTTGTTCAACTGGCTGGGGAATGATTTGACCGGTCTTGACTGTCTGGATCTGTTTGCCGGCAGCGGCGCGCTGGGTTTCGAGGCCGCCTCCCGCGGAGCCGCGAGAGTGGTGATGGTGGATGACTCGCCGAAGGTGGTGGCGGCGCTCGAGCTTAACGCCAGAGCCCTGGGCGCTGGCAAGCGCCTGGAGATTGTGCGCTCGGATGCGGTAAGATTCGCAACTTCCGCCGGCCCGCGCTACGACGTGTTGTTTCTCGATCCGCCGTTCAATCAGGGTTGGATCGACCGCTTGGCACCGACAATGCCGACGATTCTGGCGCAGGACGGCGTAATCTACGCCGAGGCGGAGCGGCTGCTGGCGGGCTGCGGGAGCTGGCGCACGGTGCGCCAGGGGAAGGCAGGCCAGGTTTTCTATCACTTGATGCGGCGAGGGGAAGCGGATGGCGCTGAATAGGCGGATGGCAATCTACGCAGGGACTTTTGATCCGATGACCCGCGGCCATGAGGATCTCGTTCGACGTGCGAGCTGTCTCTTTGATCATGTGATCGTGGGGATCGCCGAGAGCCAGCCGAAAAGGCCATTCTTCTCGCTCGCCGAGCGAGTCGAGATGGCGCAGGAGATTCTGGTCCCCTACCCGAACGCGGAAGTCTGCGGTTTCGACGGCCTGCTGATGGATTTCCTGCATGCCAAAGGTGCCAAAGTGATTCTACGAGGCCTGCGGGCAGTGTCTGATTTTGACTATGAATTCCAGATGGCCGGGATGAACAGAAACCTGTTTCCCGAGGTCGAAACGGTATTCCTGACGCCGGGTGAGCAGTACATGTTCATCTCGGCGACGATGGTGCGAGAGATTGCCGTGCTCGGCGGCGATGTCAGCAAGTTCGTACAGCCGGCAATCTGCGAGCGGCTGGCCAAACGTGTAAGAGAAATTTCAACGATCTGAAGGAACAGCAACAATGTCTTTGATTATTACCGACGAGTGCATCAACTGCGACGTGTGCGAGCCCGAGTGCCCGAATGAGGCAATTACCCAAGGCGTGGAGATCTACGAGATCGATCCGAACAAGTGCACGGAGTGCGTCGGCCACTACGACACGCCCCAGTGTGTCGAGGTGTGCCCGGTTGACTGCATCCCCAAGGATGCAGCAAATGAGGAAAACGAAGAGCAACTGTGGGTAAAGTACGAGAAGCTTACCGGCAACCCGCGCTCTTCCTGAACCCGGTAATCGAGGTCGGCGCTTGGCACTGCGAGCCGTCCCTGTTCCAGGGACGGCTTTTTTTCGCGGTTTGCGGCGACGGGGGCCGGTAGATGGCGCTACTCGATCGCCGCGAGAGTTACCTGTCGGGCCAGACCTAGCTGTGTCTGCAAGCTTACGCTGGAGGCCTTGAATTGTGCCATCAGCGAGCCTGTCAGCGGGATCGTTCTGGGCAGCGAGATGGCCAGTGGATCCACCTGTTTGTCTTTCACACGAAACTCGTAATGCAGATGCGGCCCTGTCGCCAGGCCTGTTTGTCCGACGTAGCCAATGGTGTCACCCTGCCGGACGTGCGCACCTTTGCGAATGCCCTTGGCAAAATTCTTCAGGTGACCATAGGCCGTCGAATAGTTGCCCTGGTGCTTGAGGACGATCAAGTTTCCGTACCCTCTTTGGCTTTCGGCGGTTGCCACTATACCGTCGGCCACGGCGACGATGCCGGCACCTGCCGGGGCGCCGTAGTCCACCCCTTTGTGGGCACGCCAGGTGCGCAATATCGGGTGAAACCGCGCGCCCGAAAAACCGGAGGTGATTCGGGAAAACTCGATCGGGGAGCGTAGAAACGCCTTGCGCACGCTGCTGCCGTCAGCCGCGTAGTAAGCGCCTTCACCCTGTTCGGGCTGAAACCAGTAGGCCTGCAGTACCTTCTCGTCGTTGACCAGTTCGGCGGCCAGGATGCGGCCACTGCGCACCACCTGGCCACGGTGAGTCAGAGCCTCGTAGACCAGCGAAAAGCGATCACCTTTGCGAAGGTCACGATGGAAATCGACCTCGCTGCCGAAAATGGCGACCATTTGCATCGCAATGGCGTCGGGGATGCCGGCCTCGTCGGTGGCGCCGAACAAAGAGTGGCGGATTTCGCCGGACTTGACGACCGTCCGGGGTGTGAGTTCCAGCGCTTGCTCATGGGCCACGAAGCCATCCCCGCGTCGTTCAACGGCCAGCATCGCGTCCTTGCCTGGCAGCTCGACATACAGTGTATCCAGTTCGCCACTGTCACTTGACCTGGCGCGGACGGTATTGCCCGGCAGGAGGTGGCGAGCCATTTCCTGCGTTTGGCGGTTGCTGCGAATGAACTGCATTGCCTCGGGGTCGGTAATCCCGAGGCGGTTCATCAGGCTGGCCACGGTGTCGCTGCGTCGGACGCGTTCTTCTCGCAGGAAGGAGGCGTCGTCGATTTGGAGCAAGGTGGCAGTGGGGGCGGGCAGCTGTTCGAGAACTGTCGTCAGTGCAACGCCGGGCTTGTCGCCTGGTGGCGCGATAGCGAATGCGGCGACCATTCCGAGCAGCGAAACGCCGCCGATGGCTGCGGCTGCCCAGCGGTGACGGCGCAGTCGGTCGATGGGTGAGTGTGAATGCGTTAGAATCCGGCTCTCCTTGATATCCATAGGCTCTCGGCGGCTAAAAATCGCTGCAGTCTAGCAAAAAACCCTCCTCACCAGAAGCTCTTTGGGCAGAAACGATAGAGGTTTTCATGCATGCTGTTGAACACGACCTCCGGCAAATCAAGCGTGGGTCCGAAGATCTGTTGGTTGAAGCCGAGCTGATCGAGAAGCTGAAAAGTGGTCGTCCACTGCGCATCAAGGCTGGATTTGATCCCACTGCACCAGACCTCCATCTGGGTCATACGGTGCTGATCAACAAGCTCAGGCATTTTCAGGACCTGGGTCACCACGTGATGTTCCTGATTGGCGATTTCACCGGCATGATCGGTGATCCAACTGGCAAGAATGTCACTCGCCCGCCGCTGTCGCGAGAGCAGATCCTCGACAACGCCAAGACCTATCAAGAGCAGGTGTTCCGGATTCTCGACCCCGAGAAGACAGAGGTTTGTTTCAACTCCACCTGGTTCGAGCCGTTTGGTGCGTCCGGAATGATCCGTCTGGCTGCGCTGCATACGGTGGCGAGGATGCTCGAGCGCGACGATTTTGCCAAGCGCTATCGGAGTGGTCAGCCGATCGCCATTCACGAACTGCTTTATCCCCTTTGCCAGGGCTACGACTCGGTGGCGATGAAGGCGGATGTCGAGCTTGGTGGTACCGACCAGAGGTTCAACCTTCTGGTCGGGCGTGAATTGCAGAAGCATTTCGGGCAGGCGCCGCAGTGCATCCTTACCATGCCCTTGCTCGAGGGTCTGGACGGGGTAAACAAAATGTCCAAGTCGCTGGGCAACTACGTCGGGATCAACGAGCCGCCGGGCGACATGTTTGGCAAGCTAATGTCGGTTTCCGACGAATTGATGTGGCGTTACTTCGAACTTTTGTCTTTCCGTACGACGGCGGCCATCGACGAACTCAAGCGGCGCACGGCCGATGGATGCAATCCGCGCGATAGCAAGGTTCTGCTGGCACAGGAAATCGTCGAGCGTTTCCATGGTGGCCCCGCCGCCGTGCGGGCTCTGGCTGATTTCGAAGCGCGCTTTCGCCATGGAGCGATTCCCGACGATATCGCGGAGGTGTGCCTGTCCGGCGCTGGCCAGTCGGTGGGCATCGCGCAGGTCCTTAAGCAGTCGGGCCTTACCGCAAGCACTTCCGAGGCGCTGCGGATGATCGACCAAGGGGGGGTCAAAGTCGACGGCTGCAGGGTCGACGACAAGCAGCTCACGCTGACGCCCCTGCGCAGCTATGTCCTGCAGGTGGGCAAGCGGAAGTTCGCGCGGGTAAGCATCGCCTGAGTGCTGCGCAGGGGGTGTCTGCTCGCGACCTGGCCAATGGATGCAGAATTGTTTTGTCAAAGGGTTGACGCCCTTTTCCCAGCCTGTATAATTCGCACCTTCGCTGCAGAGTTTGATTTAAAAACTTCTTAAAAACAAGTAGTTACGGCTTTGCGGTGAAGTTTTGAGGCGGCCCTTTTGGGGTTGTGTAGGTGGCAGCAGATAGTTCTTCAGGCTTCGCAAAACAAGTGTTGACGCCGCCGAGAACGACTGTATAATGCGCCCCTCTCGCTGCTCAGGCAGCACGGTGGATCGGCCAAGTGGCCGCTCAACCAG
>NZ_JAVTWB010000091.1:0-5955 GCF_032229525.1 Accumulibacter sp.
TTCACGCCGGTCAGCGTGTCGGAGCCGATGTCAAAGCTCTCGTCCCACTGCAGGATCATCGGCAGCGTCTTCTCCATCTTGATCGTCTGCACTTCCTTGCCGTCGACCTTGAGGGTACCAGTGCCCGAGCGACCCAGTCCGCTCATGTTGTTGAAAGCGAGCGTGCCGAGACCGAGGCCGTCGTACTTGAAGTCGAACTCGAGGGTGTGCTTGCCCGGCGCCAGCACTTCGGGCCCTTCCCACTTCACCCGCTTCAGGTCGATCAGGTTCCACAGGAACACCGGCTTGCCCTTGAGCAGGTAGAAGCCGTAGCCGGCAAAGCGCCCGCCGGAGGTCAGGATCATGCCTTCGGCTCCACCCTGCGGCACCTCGATGTCGGCGGTGATGGTGTAGGACGCGTCCAGCAGGAAGGGCGAGTCGCCCTGTGGCAGGCCGACCATCGGCCGCGTGTAGACAAACTCGCTACGCCCGGCGGTAATGTTCGGGCGCGGGGCAACGACGCGTGCCGCCACCGAGGCATCCAGCGGCAAGACCTGATACTTCTTGGCCTCGGCGAGGAATTTCGCGCGCAGCTGCTTGACCTTTTCCGGGTGCTGTGCGGCGATGTCGTCGGCCTGGTTCCAGCTCTTGTGCAGGTCGTACAGCTGGAATACCTGGTTGTTCAGCGGGTCGGTGTTGGCCGGGCCGAAAGCCTCCCACGGCGCCCGGTTGACCTTGGTGCTGAGCAGCCAGCCCTCGTCGTACAGCGCCCACTGGCCCATCATCTCGAAATACTGCGTCTTGTGCCGCGAAGCCTCCTTGGCATTCTTGGCATCGAAGGTGTAGAGGAAGCTGGTGCCTTCAATCGGCGCCTGCTTGATGCCGTCCACCATCTCGGGGGCCTTCAGGCCGGCCGCCTCAAGGATGGTCGGCACGACGTCGATGACGTGGACGAACTGCTCGCGCAGCGCGCCCTTGTCCTTGATCCGCGCTGGCCAGGACACCACCATGTTCTGGTTGATGCCGCCCAGGCGCGAGGCGTTCTGCTTGAACCAGTCGAAGGGCGAGTCGAAGGCCCACGACCAGCCGGCCGACATGTGGTTGTAGGTCTGCTCGGTGCCCCAGACGTCGTACCACTTCATCTGCACATCCACCGGCAGCTCGTTCACGCCGTTGAAGAAGGCCACTTCGTTGGGGGTGCCCAGCGGGCCGCCCTCGGCGCTGGTACCGTTGTCGCCGTTGATGTAGATGATCAGCGTGTTGTCCAGCCGGCCCAGGTCCTCGAAGGACTGGATGACGCGGCCGATCTCATGATCGTTGTAAGCGGCATAGGCGGCGAAGATCTCGACCTGCTTGATGAACAGCTTCTTGGTCTTGTCGTCGAGCTGGTCCCAGGGCTTGAGCACCGTGTCTGGCCAGGGCGTGAGTTTCGAGTCCGCCGGGATCACGCCAAGTTTCTTCTGGTTTTCGAAGATCGTTTCGCGCAGCTTGTTGTAGCCGTCGTCGAAGAGGTGCATGTCGTGAATTTTCTTCACCCATTCCTCGGTCGGGTGGTGCGGTGCGTGCGTGGCCCCCGGCGCGTATTTGATGAAGATCGGTTTGTTCGGCTGGATCTGGTGGATCCGTGTCATGTAGTCGATGGCGTCATCGGCCATCCCGGTGATCAGGTTCCAGCCCGGTTTGCCCTCGAACGGATAGATTTGCGTGGTGTTGCGGAACAGGTTGGGCTGCCACTGGTTGGCGTCGCCACCGACAAATCCGTAGAAGTATTCAAAGCCCATGCCGGTCGGCCATTGGTCGAACGGCCCGACCTGGCTGGCGGCGAAGGCCGGCGTGTTGTGATCCTTGCCGAACCAGGCGGTGGCATAGCCGTTGTCGAGCAACATGCGCCCGATGGTGGCCTTGTCCTTGGCGATGATGCTGTTATAGCCGGGGAAGCCGGTGGCCTGTTCGGAAATCACGCCGAAGCCCGCCGAGTGGTGGTTGCGCCCGGTGATCAGCGCGGCGCGCGTCGGCGAGCACAGCGCGGTGGAGAACATGCGGTTGTAGCGCAGGCCTTCCTTGGCGATGCGGTCCATGGTCGGCGTCGGGATGACACCGCCGAAGGTGCTGGGCACGCCAAAGCCGGCGTCATCGGTGATGATCAGCAGGACGTTGGGGGCTTGCTTGGGAGGAACGATGGCCGGAGCCCACCACGCCTTGGAACTGAGGGCGTCGTTCTTGATGACGCCGCCGAATTTGGGATCAGGTGCGGGCAGCTGCTTGTTGCTGACCGTGGTTGTGGCGCTGGGCGAACCCAGCGTGCCAGTCACTTGCTGTGCCGTCGCTGGGCCGGCAAAGGCCAGCGCGGCGAAGAGCAGGCACAGTGCGTGGGTCAAACCGCGAATTCTGGACATCGTTTTCTCCTGCGTATCGGAACAGGCCTGAATATAACAAGCTTGGCCGCCATGGCGTCTTGCAATTCCGGACATTTTTCGCTCAGAATGGCTCGGCTGTCAGAGGCGGCCCTGGCCTCGAGCAGGGCATACGCTCAAAGAACGAGACCAAAGCCGTGAAAACAAACCCCAGATCGCCAGCACTGCCGTGGAACTCGCTGACGACAAGCGCGCCGGGTGACATTCGTGTCGGGCCGATCCAGGCCATTCCAGCCCTCCTCGCCGACCTGGGCGCCAACCCACGGCAGGCATTCGCGCAAGCCGGCGTCGATCGGCAACTGTTCCTCGATCCGGACAACCGGATTCAGATCGACGCGCTCGGCCGTCTACTCGAGAGCTGCGTCGAACTCACCGGCTGCGCGCACTTCGGGCTGCTGCTCGGCGCGCGCTTTGATTTGAAAGGCTTGGGGCCACTTGGCGATCTGATGTGCAACGCCGCTACGGTCGGCGAAGCGCTCAGGGGTCTGCTGCTGCACCTCCACCTCCATGACCGTGGCGCGGCACCGCTACTGCTCGCGCCAGCGTCAGCACCCGCTCCCGCTTGTGCCCTTCTCGGCTACTCGGTCTTCCGTCACGGCACGCCCGCGCTCGCGCAAATCCTCGATGCCGCCATCGCCATCGCCTACGCCATCCTGAACGCATTGTGCGGGCCGACCTGGAAGGCGCGGCACGTACAGTTTTCTCACAGCCAACCGGCCAGCAGCGATGCCTATCACCGCGTCTTCCGCTGCAACGTCAGCTTCGACGCGGAAGTTTCGGGGATCGTCTTCGACGCGGCCTGGCTTGAGCAAGCAATCAAAGGTGCCGACGCGACGCTCCACGAACTCGTCAGCAAGGCCATTCGCGACGCGGACGCCAGGAGTGCGATGAGCTTCGCCGAGCGCGTGCAAGGCATGCTGCCGCAAATGCTGCTTAGCCGCATGGCATCGGCCGAGGCGGTCGCGTGCCAGTTCGCGATCCACGAGCGGACCCTGCGGCGGCGCCTGGAACGGGAGGGGAAGAATCTGCAGGAGCTGGTCAATCAGGCGCGTTTCGAGCTTGCCCGGCAGCTTCTTCAGAACACCGCCCTCTCCGTGTCGGTGATCGCCACGGCGCTGTGCTATGACGATCCGAATGCCTTCTCCCGCGCCTTTCGCAACTGGGCGCAGCTCAGCCCCACGCAGTGGCGCGGGCGACCGTGAGCAAGGGCCAGTGGGTCGACCTCTGTCAGCTATGAGCCGCGAGTAGGCGCGGCTTCGCGCGCCTCGACCGGCACCTCCGCAAGCGCTCCACGCGCCTGCGCGACGCCATCGGCACGAAACAGGTGCAGCGCCGCCGCCGGCAAGGCGAACGGCAGCAGATCGCCGATGGCGATGTCGTCGCGCGGACTCTTGGCGAGCAGTGGCACGCTGGCGCCCGGCAGGTCGAGATAGACGTGACTGAGTTCGCCGAGGCGCTCGACGTGGCTGACGCGAGCACGCTGCGTCCCCTGCCCCAGCAGCACATGCTCCGGCCGGATGCCCAGCGTCACCGGCTCACCGGGCGTCAGCCCCTGCGGCGACAAGCGCGCTGCGCAGGGCATGCCGTGCACGTCGGCAAGTACACAACCGTCGCCAAGCGACTTCACCTTTGCTTCGATGAAGTTCATCGCCGGCGAGCCAATGAAACCGGCGACGAAGCGGTTCGCCGGGTGGTGGTACAGCTCCAGCGGCGGACCGGCCTGCGCCACGCTTGGGGCATCGCCGCGACCGGCCAGCGGCTGCAGCAGGACGATGCGGTCGGCCAGGGTCATCGCCTCGACCTGGTCGTGCGTCACATAGACCATGCTCGCCAAGCCGAGCGCGCGGTGCAGCCGGGCGATCTCCAGGCGTGTCTGCACGCGCAGCGCGGCATCGAGGTTGGACAGCGGTTCGTCGAACAGGAACACCTTCGGCTGGCGGACGATCGCCCGCGCGATCGCCACCCGCTGCCGCTGGCCACCGGACAACTCTTTCGGCCGCCGCTGCAGCAGGCCGTCAAGTTGCAGGATGCGCACCGCTTCGGCGATACGCCCTTCGATCTCGCCGGCCGGCAGCTGGCGATGCTGCAGGCCGAAAGCCATGTTCTGATGGACGCTCATGTGCGGGTACAGCGCATAGCTCTGGAACACCATCGCCACGTTGCGCCGTGCCGGTGGCAGCTCGTTGACCCGCACAGCGTCGATCTCGATCTCGCCAGCGCTTGGGTCTTCCAGGCCGGCGAGCAGGCGCAGCAGCGTGGACTTGCCGCAACCCGAAGGCCCGACGAAAACGCAGAACTCGCCCGCCGCGATGGTGAGATCGATGTCGTTGAGCACCGGCGTGTTGCCGAAGCGCTTGCTGACGCCACGCAGCTCGATACGGCTCATCCCGATCCTCCCGTCGACGCTCTCATGGCACTCACCCCTTCACCGCACCAGCCGACAGGCCGGAGACGATGCGCCGCTGAAAGACCACCACCAGCCCCACCAGCGGCAGGGTGACGATCACCGACGCGGCCATGATCCTGCCCCACGGCAGCTCGAAGCCGCTGGCCGTGCTGATCAGCGCGATGGCCACCGGCACCGTGCGCGCCTCGGTCGACAGGGTGAAGGTCAGCGCGAAGAGGAACTCGTTCCACGCGGCGATGAAGGCGAGCAGGCCGGTGGCGACCATCGCTGGCCAGAGCAGCGGCATGAAGACGCGAAAGACCAGCGTCAGCACACCGACGCCATCCATCGCCGCCGCCTCCTCCAGCTCTTTGGGCAACTGCCGCATGAAGGTCACCAGCACCCAGACGGTGAAAGGCAGCGTCAGCACCAGGTCGGCAATCACCAATGCACCCAGCGAATCGTAAAGGCCGAAAAAACGCACCAGCTCGAACATCCCCGACAACACCGCCACCTGCGGCAACATCGACGCCGACAGGATCAGCATCAGCAGCACACCACGACCGCGAAACTCTACCCGCCCGAACGCCCAGGCGGCCATCAGGCTCAGGCCGAGCGACAGCGCGACGACGCTGCCGGCAACGAACAGCGAGTTGAGCAGGTTCTGCGCGAACGGCTGGTCGGCAAAAACGGCGCGGTAGTTGGCAAAGGTCGGCGCCGCCGGCCACAGCGCCGGCGAGAACAGGCCCGTACCCTGCTTGAACGAACTCGACAGCGCGTAGAGCAGCGGAAAAACCGAGATGAAAATGAACAGCAGCGAGGCCATCCAGTAGCCGATACTGCCCCAGGGAAGACGACGCCGGCCCGGCGCGGTACGCCGCTTTGCGGGGGCCGAACCCGCTCGGGCCTGCATCGGCTCGCTCACGCCGCCGCCCGCTCGAAGGTCTTGCGCATCAAGCCCATGGCCACGATGCTCAGCAGCGCGACCATGAAGAACAGGCAGGTCGCTGCCGCCGAGCCGTAGCCGATCAGGCCGAAGTCGATCAGTTGCTCGCGCACGAAGACCGACATGCTCTGCGTGTCGCGGCTGTTGGAAGTCATCACGTAGATCAGATCGAAAACCCGCAGCGCGTCCAGCGTGCGAAAGACCATCGCCACCAGGATGCCGGGCAGGAT
>NZ_JAVTWB010000091.1:6055-12692 GCF_032229525.1 Accumulibacter sp.
CCCATGAAGGGATTGGCCTGCAGGATCTCGGCATCCTGATACAGCGCGGGGATCGTCGGGTTGAACGAGCCGCGCAGCGCGCGATCCTTCTGCACCGCGGTGCTGGTCATGTACAGCACCAGGTCGGCCGCGGCGGCCGGGTGCTTGGAATACTTCGACACCGCCAGCGATTCGCCGCCCAGCGTCGCCGCGTGGCGCCCCGCCGCGCCGCCCCGGGGCAGGACCGCGACGCCGACCTTGCCACGGATGACGCTGCCATCGGCCTGCGCCAGCGCCCAGGCATACGGCCAGTTGCGCATGAACACCGCATTGCCGGCCTGGAACACGCCGCGCGACTCCTCTTCGGCATAGTTGAGCACCGCCGTCGGCGAGATGCTGCCGACCCACCCAGCCGCCGTCTTCAGCGCCAGCGCGGCACGCGGGTTGCGAATGCCGATCTTGCCATCGACCTCGACGATGGCGCCGCCACCATGGCTCGCCACCCATTCCAGCGCATTGCAGGTCAGGCCTTCGTAGGCACGGCCCTGCCAGACGTAGCCCCACATCCGGTCGTTGCCGGCGGCACGCTCGCCGTCCTGGATCAGGCGCGCGCTGGAAGTGAGTTGGTCCCAGGTGGTCGGCACCGGCTGCCCGTATTTCTGCAGCAGATCGCTGCGATAGAACAGCAGGCCGGCGTTGGCGAACCAGGGCATCGCCACCAGCCGGCCCTGGCTGCTGTTGTTGGCAATGAAACCCGGAAAGTGCTGCGCCTCAGCGCCTTTGGCGTAAGGCCGCAGGTCGAGCAGGTGGCTGCCCAGCAGGCCCGGCCAGATCACGTCCACCTGCAGCACGTCGACCTTGTCCGAGCCCGCCGAGAGCAACTGCTGGTACAGCGCCAGCCGTTCGCTGGCGTCGTTGGGCGGCGTGACGATCTTCAGCGCGTTGCCGGTTTTCTTCGCCCAGGCTTCGGCAGCGCCCTTGCAGAATTCACGCTCCTGGCCGACGCCGGAGCAAGCGATGCTGATGGTGGCCGCGTGCGCAGTGGGCAAGGCGAACAACGAGTCGGCCGGCCAGAAACACAGACAAAGAAGGGCGCGAACGAGGGTGCACGAAGGCAGTTGCATGCGATTTCTCCGGTATTCATCGGCGCCGGCGCGCGGAGGGCGATCAGGCTACGGCCTGGCGACTTTCTACGGGCATTGTAGCCGATGCACCCGAGAGCTCGGACGACGGCGGAATGAACGCACCATGCTACTTGGCTGCTGGCAATGCAAGCTCCTGACAAGGGTGCGGCAATTCGTCGCACCTGAGACCCATTTCGCGTATGCTGGGCGGCGAGCGCCGGATGCTTCATCGATGGTCCGGCCAAAGAATCAAAGGTCTACTGCCAGACTGGCGCCGCTGAACGCTGGATGGTTTCCCCGGATTTGTCCAATCAATGTGTTGCCGACAGGGGAGTGACGGCGCATGCAGAGCAAACAGGCAGCGAAGAAAAAACAGGCCCCGGAGTCGAGCACCACGGACCCGGCGGCAGCGGCCGAAGACGCCGCAAACAGAGCCTTCCCGATCGTCGGGATCGGCGCCTCGGCGGGGGGGCTGGCAGCTTTTGAGGCCTTCTTTTCCGGCATGCCCGGCGAAGGCGATCCCGGCATGGCTTTTGTCCTGGTCCAGCACCTGGCGCCGGACCACAAGAGCATCCTCGCCGACCTGGTCCGGCGTTACACGCGGATGCAGGTCTTTGAGGTCGAGGATGGCATGCCGGTGCGCGCCAACTGCGCCTACATCATCCCGCCCAACCGCAACATGGCTTTTCTCAATGGACGCCTGGAGCTGCTGGAGCACTCCGAGCCGCGCGGCCAGCGCCTGCCGATCGACTTCTTCTTTCGCTCCCTCGCCGCCGACCAGCACGAGTGCGCCATCGGCATCGTGCTCGCCGGTACCGGCAGTGACGGCACGCTGGGCGTGCGGGCGATCAAGGGCGAAGGCGGTATGGTCATGGCCCAGACCCCCGAGTCCACCGAATTCGACGGCATGCCGCGTAGCGCCATCGGCACGGGCCTGGTGGATTGGCAGCTACCACCGGCGGAAATGCCCGCCCAATTGATCGCCTACACCACGCACGCCTTCGGCAAACTGCAGCCTCACCCTCCCGACCAGCACCCCAAGCTCGATGCTGCGCTGATGAAGATCTTCGTCCTGCTGCGCGCACAAACCGGCCACGATTTTTCCCACTACAAGCCGAGCAGCATTCACCGCCGCATCCTGCGCCGCATGCATGTCCATCAGGTCGAAACGCTGGCTGGCTACGTCAGGTTTCTGCAGCAAACCCCGGCCGAGGTGGAATTGCTTTTTCACGACCTGCTGATCGGGGTCACCAACTTCTTCCGCGACCCCGAGGCTTTCCAGCTCCTCGAGGAGCAGATCATCCCCAAGCTGTTTGCGGACCGGCCGACGGACAGCGTGCTTCGCGTCTGGACGGTGGGATGTTCGAGCGGCGAGGAAGCGTATTCCCTGGCCATCCTGCTGCAAGAGCAGATGGAAGCGCTCAAACAGCGTTACACCGTGCAGATCTTTGCCACCGACATTGACCAGCGGGCAATTGCCACCGCACGCGCCGGCCTCTATCCGGCTGGCATCGCCAGTGATGTTTCACCGCAGCGGCTGGCGCGCTTTTTCACCGCCGAGCCAGGTGGCGCCTACCGTATCCACAAGAGCATTCGCGACCTGCTGATCTTCTCCGAGCAAGACCTCATCCGGGATCCGCCCTTCTCCCGGCTCGACCTCGTGACCTGCCGCAACCTGCTGATCTATCTCGACGCGGCGTTGCAGAAGAAACTGGTTCCCCTCTTCCACTACGCCTTGAAGCCGGGCGGTGTGCTGTTCCTCGGCAGCTCCGAAGGCATCGGCGACGCGAGCAGTCTGTTTGCCGTGCTCGACCGCAAAGCAAAGCTGTACGAGCGCACGGAAGACGTGACCGGCATGCAGCGCGCGGCCTTGAGCCGCCTGCTACCGGCCCCGACAGCGCGGCCCCATGGCGCAGCACCGAGCGATCTTCCCGAGAAACGACCCATGCGCGAACTGACCGAACAGGCGCTACTGCGGCATCTTGCCCCGGCCGCCGCCCTGACCAACCGGCAGGGCGACATCCTCTACCTGCACGGGCGCACTGGTGCCTATCTGGAACCGGCCCCGGGTGAAGCGGGCATCAACAACATTGTCAAGATGGCTCGCGAGGGGCTGCGGCTGGAACTGGGCGCAGCGCTGCACCAGGCCAGTAGCCGTCAGGAGTCCGTCCACCTCCCGGGCCTGCGCGTCAAGACCAACGGCCACTTTGCGCGGGTCAAGCTGAGCATCCATCCGCTGGCGACGGATGTGGCCGCGCCAGGCACGTCGCCCATGTACCTGGTCGTTCTTGAGGAAGCGCCGAGCCCTGATCCCGAGACCCAGGCGGCCCTGCCGCTCGCCAGTGGTGCTGGCGATGCCGGCGCCAAGTGGAGCGATGCGGACGCCAACGCGCGGCTGGTCGCAGTCACCGAAGAACTACGGGCGAGGGACGAATACCTGCAGAGCGCGCACGAGGAACTCGAGACCGCAAACGAAGAACTCAAGTCCGCCAACGAGGAAATGCAGTCGGTCAACGAGGAATTGCAGTCGACCAACGAGGAACTGGAGACCTCCAAGGAAGAGCTGCAATCGGTCAACGAGGAACTGGCCACGGTCAACACCGAGTTGCAGACCAAGGTCGCGGACTTGTCGCGGGCCAACAACGACATGAACAACCTGCTTGCCGGGACAGGCATCGCCACGGTCTTTGTGGACCATCAGTTGCGCATTCTGCGCTTCACCCCGACGGCGTCCCAGATCATCAACCTGATCCTCAGCGACGTTGGCCGGCCGGTGGGCCACATCGTCTCCAACCTGATCGGCTGCGATGACCATCTGGTCGACGACCTGCAGGCAGTGCTCGACACCCTGGAGCCCAAGGACGCGCAAGTACAGACCAGGGCCGGCCTGTGGTACATGATGCGCATCCGGCCCTATCGCACCCTGGACAACGTGATCGAGGGCGCGGTCATCACCTTTGTGGACATCACCGAGATGAAGCGCATCGAGGGCGAGCTTGAGAGCGCCAACAAGCTGCTCCGCCTGGCAGCCGTGGTGCGTGATTCCTTCGATGCCGTCACCCTGCAGGACCTCGACGGCCGCACCCTGGCCTGGAACCCGGCTGCCGTGCGCATGTATGGCTGGAGTGAAGCTGAAGCGCTGTCGATGAACGTCAGCGAGCGCATCCCACCGGGCTCGCGCGAGGAGGCCGTGACGCGGCTCGACCCGCTTGGCCGGCCTGAAGTTCCGGAACCGCATCTTGGCCAGCGGCTCACCCGGGGCGGCGCAGTCCTGGACGTCTGGGTCGCCGCCACAGCGCTGGTGGACGAGGCCGGGAAAGTGTATGCCATTGCCACCACCGAGCGGGCGAAAGATCCGACGCGGCCGGCCATCCCCGGTGGAGCCACGAGGTGAGCAGTCGGAAAAAGCGTACCGTTGTCGCAGCGCTGGGCGCGGACAACGAGCAACAGGGGGCAGAACAGGCCCTACGCCGACGGGCGGAGGAGACGCTGCAGGGAAACACCAGCGCGTCCCCGGAAGACCTCGAGGGAATGTCGGCCGAAGCCTTCCAGCAGGCGCTACATGAACTGCATGTTCATCAGATCGAACTGGAAATGCAGAACGAGGAGCTGCGCCGGGCGCAGCTGGAACTGGATGCAGCGCGGGCACGCTATTTCGAGATCTACGACCTGGCTCCGGTCGGCTACTGCACGGTCAGCGCCGTGGGCTTGATCGTCGAAGCCAACCTCACTGTCGCCGCCTTGCTGAATCTCGCCCGCGGCGCGCTGGACCAGCAAAGGCTCAGCCGCTTCATTGTCAGGGAAGACCAGGACATCTTCTACCTGCATCGCAAGCAACTCATGGAAACCGGCCAGGCGCAGGCGTGCGAGCTGCGCCTGCTGCGCCATGACGGCGAGCCATTCTGGGCGCATCTGGAAACAACGACTGCGCTGGAGGCCGATGGCGCAGCGGTACTGCGTGTCGTGATCAGCGACATCAGCCAACGCAAGCAGGCGGAGAAAGAGATCGAGGCTTTGGCCTTCTACGATCAACTGACGCAGTTACCGAACCGCGCGCTGTTGCTGGATCATCTGCAACAGGCCATGACCATGAGTCACCGCACGGGCACTTTCGGTGCGCTGCTGTTCATCGATCTCGATCGCTTCAAGCGGCTGAACGATACTCTGGGTCACGACCAGGGCGACCTGCTGCTGCAGGGCGTCGCGCAACGCCTGGCCGCCAACGTACGTGAGTGCGACACGGTGGCGCGACTGGGCGGCGACGAGTTCGTGGTGTTGCTGACGAGCCTGAGCAAGAACAAGGAAGAGGCCGCCGCGCAGACAAAAATCATCGGCGAAAAGCTGCTTGCCGCCCTCAATCTACCGTATCGGCTGGGAGCGGTTGAACATTGCAGCTCCACCAGCATCGGCGCTGCCCTGTTCCGGGGGCAGGAGCTGTCGATCGACACTTTGATGAAGCACGCCGATCTGGCCATGTACCAGGCCAAGGACAGCGGCCGAAATCGTTTCACTTTTTTCGACCAGGCGATGCAGACCATCGCCCTCGGACACGCTGATCTGGAAGCCAGCATGCGTCGGGCGATCCGCGAAAATCAGTTTGTCCTCCACTATCAGCCACAGGTAGCGAGCGATGGCCGCGTCACCGGAAGTGAGGCGCTGCTGCGCTGGTCGCGTCCCGAGCGAGGCGTGATTCTCCTGGCCGAGTTCATTTCACTGGCTGAACGAACCGGTTTGATCCTGCCCCTGGGCTACTGGGTTCTGGAAACCGCATGCCGTCAGCTGGCCCTCTGGGCGACGCGAGCGGAACTGGCCCACCTGACGCTCGCGGTGAACGTCAGCGCCCGGCAATTCCACGACTCGCACTTTGTCGACCAGGTCCTGGCGATCCTCAGCCGAACCGGAGCAGAACCGGCGCGGCTGACCCTGGAACTCACCGAAAGCCTGCTGGCGGACAACATTGATGAGCTGATCGAAAAGATCTCCACGCTCAAGGCCTGCGGCGTCCGCTTCTCCCTCGACGATTTCGGCACCGGCTATTCCTCGCTGTCTTACCTGAAGCGCCTGCCGCTGGATCAGCTGAAGGTCGACCGATCCTTCGTGCGTGATGTGCTCAGCGAGCCCAACGATGCCGCGATCGCCCGCACCATCGTGGCGTTGGCGCGCAGCCTGGGAATGGGCGTGATCGCCGAAGGGGTCGACAGCAAAGCCCAGCGAGACTTTCTGATCAGCGCCGGCTGCGACGCCCTTCAAGGCTACCTTTTCAGCCCGCCGCTGGCGGTAGAGGACTTCGAGAAGCTGGTCGTGCAGGTCTGAGGCGGCGATTCGAAGCCCCGCCGGCGAACAGGGAAGCGCCGATCCATTGACCGCCGAAGCGCCCGCCACCGTTCACAAGCAGTTTCCTCGCCAACTGACCACAGTCCTGCTCCATCCAGCCCGACTACCGTCCACGGGATAGGGGCAACGCCAACTCGCGTCGGCCTTGCCTCCGCTGCGCCGGAGCCTTCAGGCGATGGCAGGCCCGCACGTTAGAATGC
>NZ_JAVTWB010000091.1:12792-14134 GCF_032229525.1 Accumulibacter sp.
TTGCCTCCGCTGCGCCGGAGCCTTCAGGCGATGGCAGGCCCGCACGTTAGAATGCGGAGCTGGAAAGAGCCCGGAACGAAATAATGAAGATCGATTGGCTGGAGAAAGTGCTTGATCACCTGGTCGGCGGCGACGCGACCACGATGCTGGTCCTGCAGGTGTTTCTGGTCGTGCTCGGGGTGGTGGTGGCGAACTTCATCCTGCGTCGGCTGCTCGCCCGACTGGAGGCGCGCACGCTGTTGACCTCGACGCCGTGGGACAACGCCCTGGTGTCGGCCGCGCGCCAGCCATTGACGGTGGTGGCGTGGGTGGTCGGCCTGAGTTTTGCCGCCCGCATCGTCGAGGCGGGCACCCAAGCGACCGTATTCGAGGCCATCGATCCGGTGCGCATCATCGGCGTCATCGCCTGTATCGCCTGGTTCCTGGTGCGCTTCATCGGCAACGTCCAGGACAGCATCATTGCCCAGCGCCTGGCGGCTGGCGAATCGGTCGATCGCACCACGGTCGACGCAATCGGCAAGCTGCTGCGTGTCTCGGTGCTGATCACCGCCGCCCTGGTCGGACTGCAAAGCCTCGGTTTCTCGATCTCCGGGGTGCTGGCCTTTGGTGGCATCGGCGGCATCGCGGTCGGCTTCGCCGCCAAGGATCTGCTCGCCAACTTCTTCGGCGGCCTGATGCTGTACCTCGACCGCCCCTTTGTCGTCGGCGACTGGATCCGCTCGCCGGATAAGGAAATCGAGGGTACGGTCGAAGAGATTGGCTGGCGACTGACCCGCATCCGCACCTTTGACAAGCGCCCGCTCTACGTACCGAACGGTATCTTCGCCCAGATTGCGGTGGAGAATCCGTCACGCATGAGCAATCGCCGGATCAAGGAAATGGTCGGTGTGCGTTACGACGACGTCAGCAAGATCTCCGCCATCACAGCCGACATCAAGGCGATGCTGCGCGCCCACCCCGAGATCGATCAGCAGCAAACGATGATCGTTAACTTCGACCAGTTCTCGGCAAGCTCGCTGGATATCCTGGTTTATACCTTCACCAAGACCACCGTCTGGGTCGATTACCACGAGATCAAGCAGGATGTGATGCTCAAGATTGCCGAAGTCGTCGATCGACACGGCGCTGAAATCGCCTTCCCGACGCGCACCCTGCATCTGGCGGTAGACGGCCACGAGTTTGCCGTGCCGAAAGGGCAATGAGCGCGAACGCCTTGGTCTGCACGGGTACGGCTCGAGGCTCCGGTCCACTGCCGGCAAGCCGCCCCGCCAACCCTTTCACGGCCGGTTGGCTAACGGTCATGACATGTCGAGATACCCCAGATCATGAAAGTCATGACCGT
>NZ_JAVTWB010000092.1:0-2566 GCF_032229525.1 Accumulibacter sp.
CGGCCGATCAACTGTCACAGATCTTCGAGCGCTTCCATCGCGCGAGTCCAGAGCGGCACCGCCACGGAGAGGGTGCCGGCCTGGGGCTTGCCATTACGCGCAGTATTGTCGAGACGCACGGCGGTCAGATTGCGGTGAAGTCCGAAGCCGGCGTGACCACCTTCACGCTGCGTTTGCCGCTTGCTCCCGCAGGCCCGTCGACCACGTCCTGAGCCGTCGTCCTCTTCGCCAGGTTTGGTCAGGATTTGTGGCCATTCAGCCACGCGCATCGCGGCGCCGCGAGCATAAAGCCGGAGGTGACAAATCCGTAATCCTGCGGTCACCTGCCCGTCGGGACCCGGCTGGCACCATGGCAGCAGCCACTGACCCCAATGCCGCAGGCTTGGCAGGGTGATATCCCATTGGGACGGTACGACGCCGGGCAGTTCATTAGCGGCGGGCCTCCGTCCTCGTCCATGACAGGAGAAATATCGTGCAAGTTGGCGCGCTCGCAAGTCTGGTTGGCGTCACACCGGATACCGTCCGCTATTACGCGCGTATCGGCTTGCTGGTTCCAGCCATCGACGCCGATAACGGCTACCGTTGTTTCAAGAATGCGGACGTCACTCGCCTGCGTTTTGTTTTGCGCGCCAGGCGGCTCGGCTTCCATCTGGACGAGATTGCCAAGATCATCGGCATGTCCGATTGCGGTCAAACGCCGTGCCCAGTGGTCAGAGAGATCGTCGAGCGGCGTATCGCCGAAACTCGCGAACGAGTGGCCGAGATGCAGGCCCTGCAGGCGCGCCTGGAACAGGCGCTGGCGTTGTGGGCGGGAATGCCCAACGGCGAGCCCGACGGTCACGCCACTTGTGCGTTGATCGACGCCACCGGCGACGAGGTTCAACACACCACCGTCGCTTGACCTATCAGTAGCTCACAGGTCCAGGCTGTCACTTGAACGCCAAATCCAAGCAAGGCGTGCAGGAAGATGCAACGCTCAAACGGACGGCGGCGCTCCGTGCGGCGCTGCGCCGCCGCCATGAACGACCTGAGCAACGAGATCGACTTACCCGCCAAGGAGCTAATCGTGAATACGCATGACCAGCCCGCCCACGAAACATCTCGCAACGCGTCAGGCGACAGGGCCAACCGACGCTCCAGATGGGTGTTCGGTGGCCTCGCTGCTTTTTCCCTGATGCTGCTCGCCGTCGAACACCGCACGCACCTGGTGGGTTGGTTGCCATGGCTGATCCTGTTGGCCTGCCCGCTGCTGCATGTGTTCATGCACGGTCGTCAAGAAGGCTCTTCGCGCCAAGCGAATACGGGTGCTTCCCCAACCACCCGGAGAGACGACGAACAATGGTGAGGCCTGCCACCCAGCTCCTGCTGGCGGGCCTGGGCGTCGCCCTGGCCAGCAGCGCTGGAGCGGCCGTTACAACAGGCGAATCGACCTATCAATCCAGCTGCATCGCCTGCCACGGTGCGGATGGTGTCGGCGCACTGCCCGGCGTCCCCGACCTGACCGCCACGGACGGGCCGCTTGCGGTCGCTGACGAAGTACTGGTCAAGCGCATCGCCGAAGGTTTTCAGAGCGCTGGGTCGCCGATGGCGATGCCACCGCGGGGCGGCAACCCGAGCCTGAGCGACGCGGATCTCAAGGCGGTAGTGCACTACATGCGCAAGGAGTTCGCTGTCCGCTGAGCAATCGAGCACGCCACGCGTCGGCAACCATCGCGCCCGGGTCAACCAGGATCAACTCTTTCACGAAGGGACTTCAACATGAAAAGCTACTCTAGTCTGGCCGCGACGGCCATCGTCATTGCCCTCTCCGCGCCAACGGCCTGGGCCGGCATGACGGTCTACATCCCACTCGGCTCCGCCAACAAGGTCATTGCCGTCGACGCGGCGAGCAATCGCATTACCGCCACCTACGACGGCGTCGACAATCCGCATGGCCTGGTCGCCACCCCGGATGGCGAATACCTGGTCGCCGGCAGCTTGTCGGAAACACCTTTGCCGGCGGGCGCCGCGATGGATACGGCAAACAGCAAGCTGGCGGTGATTCATCCCGCGCACGGCCACGTCATGTCGACCATCCCGGTGGCTGGCTGGACGCACCATCAGGCGATCACGCCCGATGGTCGCTACGTGCTGTCTACCCATCCCACACGCGGCGGCATCAGCGTTGCCGATCTGATCGAGAACAAGGTCGTCCACACCGTCGCTACCGGCCCGGCGCCGAACTACGCCGTGGTGACCCCCGATGGCAAGCGCGTTTACGTCAGCAACAGCGGCAATGGCACGATCAGCGAGATCGACACCGCCGACTGGAAAGTCACGCGCACCCTGGACGCCGGCGCCGCACCCGAGCACATGCTGTTGGCGCCCGATGGCCAGCGGCTATACGTCGCCAACGCGCGCAGCGGAATGGTCAGCGCGGTTTCGCTCGAGACCGGCAAGGTCGAGCGGGAGTACGTGATGGGCAAGCGCCTGCATGGCCTGGACATCAGCGATGACGGCCAGTGGCTTTTTGTCAGCCTGATCTCGGAGGACAAGCTGGTGGCACTCGATCCGCAGACCGACGTGC
>NZ_JAVTWB010000093.1:0-2551 GCF_032229525.1 Accumulibacter sp.
TTGACTACGCCACCGTACCGGATGATCTGCAGCCTGCGGGGCAGCAGTTCACCGAACCGGTGCCGGTCCGGAAGAAGGAGCCGGTCCAGCCGGTAGTCGCGGCCGCTGCGCCGGCTGAAGAAGAAGCCACCGAGGTAGCCACCGACGCTGCCACGGCGACAACCGTGGAAGACACGGCGGGCACCGTCGTGGGAACGGCTTCCGGAACAGCGGCCGGAACGGCTACCAGAAGAACCCCCGTCGCACGCTTGTCCGGAGAGCAGAAGCCGAGTGTGGCCGCCGCCCAAAAATCGGTTCTACCTCCCGAGCCACCGCCACCACCGCAGGTGGCGGCCACGCCAGCACTGCCTTCGCCCGCCAGGCGGCAGTTCGTAGCCGCGGGTGCTGCCGCAGAGCCGGTGCAGGCTGCGCCGCCAGCGGCCCCGCAGCTGTCGTCAGGCTACGTTCTGCACTCCGCGATCTTTCACGATCCTGGTCGGGCCGAGGAATGGCAGGCAAAGCTTGCGCAAGAAGGAATTCCGTCGACGCTTGAGGCACGTTTGCAGATCGGCCCTTTCAAGAATCGTGCCGAAGCAGAGGCGGCTCGCCGAAAAATGAACAAGCTCGGGATCGAGACGCTGCGTGGGCTGGGCAAGACCGGTAACCCCTAGCGCCTCAGCCTTCCGTGGTCTGCAGTTGGTGGCGGATGCGCCGGGCAAAAACGGCCATTTCCTTGGCCGCCTGAAGGTCGCCCTTGCTTTCGGCGACAACGATTCCCTGTTCGTAGGCGGCCAGAGCTTCGACCGGGCGAGAGCATTCGCTCAGCGCTTTGCCAAGCAGTTTCCACGCGGCTGAATACGTCGCGTCTCGCTCCAGCGCTTCACGCAGGCAGCTCGCCGCCTGTTCGAAATCGCCGGCCTTCAGGTGTTCGTTACCCAGCGAGTAGCGTAGCAAGGCGCCGTCGCGTGGACCCCCGAGCAGTTTTTCAAGATTGGCGATGATAGCGGTCGTCATTTAACATCCACGGTTTCAACCCGAACACATTGTAGAGGACAGCACGATGACCAGATCGATCATTTCGACGACGCACGCACCGGCGGCGATCGGCACCTACTCGCAGGCGGTCAAAGTCGGCGATACCGTTTACCTTTCGGGTCAGATCGGCCTCGACCCGGCCAGTATGGACCTTCTCGAAGGGATCGATGCGCAGATCGTTCGCGTGTTCGACAACCTCAAGGCGGTTGCGGAAGCTGCGGGTGGCTCCTTGGCCGACGTCGTCAAGCTGAATGTGTACCTTGTTGATCTGGCGCACTTTGCGAAAGTCAATGAGGTGATGAAAAGCTACTTCGCCGAGCCGTTCCCGGCCCGTGCCGCAGTCGGTGTCGCCTCCTTGCCACGCAATGCACTGGTCGAGGCCGACGCGGTGATGGTAGTCGGCGGCTGATGCCGGTTGGACGAGATCGATGCTCCACCAGCGCTGCGCAGCCGGCTGCGCAAGCTGAGCCTGGAACGGCCTGACGATCTCGTCCTGCATCTGCCCTTGCGCTACGAGGACGAGACGCGCGTCATCGCGCTCGCCGACGCGCCGGCAGGCGTACCGCTACAGCTCGAAGTGCTGGTGCTGGAGGTTGCCGTCCGCTTTGCTCCGCGTCGTCAACTGGTGGTTCAAGTCAGCGATGTGGGCGATCAAAACGCCGTCCTCATCTTGCGCTTCCTGAACTTCTACGGTAGCCAGCAGAGGGCGCTCGAAGCCGCCCAAGACGATAATTTGCGGCTACGTGTTTTTGGTGAGATCCGTGACGGGTTCCTGGGCCCCGAGATGGTCCATCCACGTTACCGGGTACTGACCGCTGACGAACCGCTGCCGCGGTCGCTGACGCCGGTCTATCCGACCACCGCCGGGTTGGCGCAGAGCGCGCTGCGCAAACTGATCGCGCGGGCGCTGAAGGCGGCCGGTCTCGCCGAATTTCTCGACGTCGAATGGTGCAGCAAACACTCCCTGCCTTCGTTCGCGACGGCCGTCGCCTTGCTCCATTCACCGCCGCCAGAAGTCTCGCCAACGGCTCTGCAGACGCGCAGTCATCCGGCCTGGCGACGCATCAAGTTCGACGAACTGCTGGTCCAGCAGCTGTCGCTGCGCCGTGCCTATCTGGCTCGCCGGCGCAAGGGTGCGCCGCTCCTGCCTATCGCCGGTCGGCTCGCGGAACGTCTCCGGGCGGCGCTTCCCTTTGCCCTGACCGGGGCACAGCAGCGCGTCGTTGCCGAGATCGCAGCGGACCTCGCGCAGCCTTACCCGATGCAACGTCTGCTGCAGGGCGATGTCGGCTGCGGCAAGACGATTGTCGCTGCGTTCGCCGTTTGTCAGGCCATTGAGGCGGGATACCAGACTGCTTTCATGGCACCTACCGAAATCCTTGCCGAGCAGCATTATCTGAAGCTGCGCGCCTGGTTCGAGCCGCTCGGTGTTGCGGTGGTCTGCCTGTCGGGCCGCCTCGGGGCAGGTGTCAGGCGGGAGGCGCAGCGGCGGGCAGCGAGTACGGCCCAACTGGTGGTCGGCACCCATGCGCTGATT
>NZ_JAVTWB010000094.1:0-13993 GCF_032229525.1 Accumulibacter sp.
CCTTTGACATCATCTCCGGTAACTGTACGGGCATCAGTCGCTGTCGATCGGTCTGCGTCCCGACAGAGCCAGCCAGCCACGGATGACGCGATAGCCGACCCACAATCCGAGGATCACGATCAGCAACCAGGCGATCGGAATGCCGATGATGGTGATGATCAGCAGACCGTAGACCAGCAGCCACAGCAGGGTGAACCAGAAGGTCCGGATCTGCCAGCGGTAATGACTCTCAAGCCAGGTTCCTCGTACGTCGCTGCGCTTGACGTAGTTGAGCACGACGGCAATCAGCGATGGCACACCAAAGACGAATGCGCCGGCCACGGTCGCCGCGCCGGCCACGCCGATCACCACCGCCAGCGCATGCAGGCCGTAGATCACATGGCACCAGGCGCGTTCACCCTCGAGGTCGGACCCGGCAGGGATCAACTCGTTAGTCATTTCATTCTCCGTTGGTGCAGCGCGCTTGCCGCGAGACGATGGACAGCAGTGTTGAACTGGACTCGGACGACCCACGCCGCGACGCCGCAGCGATCACCGTGGCATCCGCCACGCCAACAGCCCCGACTGGTGCGCAAAGTCCCGCTCACAGTCCCAACTCACTCCACAGGGCATCGACGCGTTGTTTCACGGCGGCGTCCATGACGATCGGCGTACCCCATTCCCGACTGGTTTCACCGGGCCACTTGTTGGTCGCGTCGAGCCCCATCTTGCTGCCGAGGCCGGCGACCGGGCTGGCGAAGTCGAGATAGTCAATCGGTGTGTTTTCGGCAATCAAGGTATCGCGCGCCGCGTCGACACGGGTGGTCATCGCCCAGATCACTTCCTTCCACTGGCGGATGTCGACGTCGTCGTCGACGACGATGATGAACTTGGTGTACATGAACTGGCGCAGGAAGCTCCAGATGCCGAACATCACGCGCTTGGCGTGCCCCGGGTACTGTTTCCTGATGCTCACCGTCGCCAGCCGATACGAACAGCCCTCCGGCGGCAGGTAGAAATCGATGATCTCGGGGAACTGCTTCTGCAACAGCGGCACGAAGACTTCGTTGAGCGCCACACCAAGCATCGCCGGCTCGTCGGGCGGCTTGCCGGTGTAGGTGCTGTGATAGATCGGGTTCTTGCGCATGGTGATGCGCTCGATGGTGAACACCGGGAAGTGCGCCTGCTCGTTGTAGTAGCCGGTATGGTCGCCGTACGGCCCCTCGAGCGCGCTTTCGGCCGGATCGATGAAGCCTTCGAGAACGATCTCGGCCGAAGCCGGCACCTGCAGATCGGAACCCAGACATTTCACCACTTCGGTCCTGGCGCCGCGCAGCAGGCCGGCAAACTGATACTCCGAGAGACTGTCAGGCACCGGCGTCACGGCGCCGAGAATGGTCGCCGGATCGGCACCCAGCGCCACCGCCACCGGGAAAGGCTGACCTGGGTGTGCCAGGCAGTGCTCACGAAAATCGAGCGCGCCCCCGCGATGTGCCAGCCAGCGCATGATCACCTTGTTCGGCCCGAGCACCTGCTGGCGGTAGATGCCCAGGTTCTGGCGCGTCTTGTGCGGTCCGCGAGTGACCGTCAAGCCCCAGGTGATCAGTGGCGCCACGTCACCCGGCCAGCAGAGCTGGATCGGCAGACGAGACAGATCAACTTCACTGCCCTCCCAGACGATCTCCTGGCACGGCGCCGACGAGCGCAGACGCGGCGCCATGTTGAGCACCTGCTTGAGCACCGGCAGCTTGTCCCAGGCGTCCTTGAGCCCCTTCGGCGGTTCCGGCTCCTTGAGATAGGCGAGCAGCTTGCCGACTTCACGCAACGCCACCACCGACTCCTGGCCCATGCCCAGCGCCACCCGCCGCGGCGTGCCGAAAAGGTTGGCCAGCACCGGCATGGCGTGCCCCCTGGCATTCTCGAACAGCAGGGCTGGACCGCCGGCGCGAAGGACCCGATCGCAGATTTCGGTCATCTCCAGGCGCGGATCGACCTCGACGGCAACGCGTTTGAGTTCGCCAAGTTCTTCCAGTTGCGCGATGAAGTCGCGCAGGTCGTGATATCGCATCGGCAGTCATCCGGCCGGGAGCTTCCCGGCGGCAGGGTCGCCGCAGCGACCGTCGCGTCTCGCCCGGGGCGTCGGCCCGGCTCGCAAGCCTTGCCGAGCGGTCCGCCCCAGAACGTCCAGCGACGGATTATAGCGGTCTCGGCCAGGCACGAGGTCGCGGATGGCGCATCCTCGTAACGGCGATAGACAGACCGGCCAGCCGCTACAGACACCCTGCGCCGGCCATGGCGGTCCTTTCAGCCGCCCCGATGACTCACCAGTTCAAAGACGTCGTTCTCCATCTCGCTGCCGCTGGCCGACACCAGCCGACGCTCCATGCGCGCGTAGCGCTTGAGTTCCGGCACGTACCACAGGAGGAAATGGATGCGCACTGGCTCGAGCTGCGCTTCGGCGCGCGACCCGGTAGCACGCCGGCTGCTCCACACCTCGACCTTGACGGCGGCGTAGCTACCGGCAGGAACGGTGACCGTCTCCGGCCCCAGCACCTTGGCCTCGGAATACCACTGCGTCCAGTAGGCGCCCTGGTCGGGAGTCGGGAAGTCACGCCAGCTCCGGCCCTCGGCGAGGGTCTCGAAGGCGCCCAGATAAGGGCTGAACTCGGTGCCGATTTCGTTCCAGTTCACGAAGCCGGGGGTAGTGCCGCTGCCACGATTCTCGGTCGCGCCGCTGCCCGACAGCGGCTCGAACTGTTCCTGGACAACACCCTTGGCAAGCGAGCGCACGGTAATCGAAAAGCTGCGTTTGGGACTGGTCGGCCACTTGCCCCGCGAACGGTAATGCCACTCTTCTCCGAGCACGGGCCATCGCTTGTCTGCCGCCACCGGCTTCGTTGGCGCGGATCCTGGCGCAGCGACGGCGTTGGCCAGGCTGGCGGTCGACTTTGCTGCCGGGGGCGCGGTCGACCTCGCTGCCGGGGCCGGGGTCACTTTGGCTGCCGCGGGTTCCGGGCTTTCCGCGAGGCTCTTGCGCTTGAGCGCTGCCGGCGCCACCGGCGTCCTGGCCCGCTCGGCGGCAGGCGCCGCCGATGCTTCCCCGACGAGTTCGACGCTGGCCCGCTGGGAGCCGTCGGCGAGCGCCAGCAGCAGCGTTGCACGACGTCGGGCAGCGGACAACGGCTGGTAGCCCAGATCGATCTCGCAGGTCTGACCCGGCGCGAGATCGCCAGCGCAGGTACTGACCACGATCCGGAAACTGCCGGCATCCTCGCCCTCAAGCCTGGGCACGACAAGGGAGGCCGGCGCGGTGCCTTCGTTGCCGAAACGCACCGCGCCGGAAAGGCTGCTGCCGACCACCGCGCTACCGAAATCGACCCGCGCAGCGAGTGCCACCAGCCGCGGCTGCCCAACGGTCCGGGTCGTCTGGGGTGGCGGCGAGGACGACTTTCCGGCAGGTGCGACCACCGGCGGAAGGGCAGGATCGGGCATCGACTCGGGGCGCGTTGCCAGAAACCACACCAGGCCAGCAACGCCCGCGGCCACGACCAGGCCGGCCAGCACCCGGCCAACGGGCGATCGCCTGGCGCTGTCGACCGGCGGCTCAGCCGTTTGCGGCGCGATGGCGGGCAGTTCAATGATTCGTTCGAGCGTACGAATCAACTCACCGGTGGACGATTCCCATTGCTTGTGGCTGATCTCGACGGCCTGGCGCCGGGTCAGCAGACGCAGGTCCTGCGGCAGGCTGTCGGTCGGCGGCATCGGCGTGCCGTCGAGCAGTACCGGCACGACGCGAATCTGCCGGGTCAGGGCGGTGGCCGTTTCCAGGCGAATGAAATCGTTCGGGTCGTCGAGGCGGCGCTTGCCGGCCGCATCGGTGGTAGACAGCCACTCGTCGCCAATCAACACGATCAACACCGCGCAGGCGCCAACCGCCTTTTCGATCGCAACGACGAAATCGGTACCCGGTTCGATCCCTTCGACGTCCATGAACACCTGATTGCTGCCGAAGCGTGCCGCCAGACGGTCATACAGACGGCCCGCGTAACCAGCCGAGTCATCCCGTCGATAGCTGATGAAGATTCCACCCATCATTCGTCAGTCTCCCGCCCAAGGGGCGCAACTCGCAGCCAGTCGTCTATGGCATGGGCGGCAAGCAGTAATTCAAGAAAGCCTTGCACTACGACCCAGACAAGCCGATGAACGCCAGGATGCGTGACTCGACGTAAGGGTAGAAGGGATTCCAGCGTAGCCGCAACATCTCCGATGCGGCAATCTGCAGTACACCCCGCTCACCGCGAAGGGCGATGTCGCCGAGGTGGATGCCTGGGCTCTTGTCGACCGGTCGCCCACCGTAGACCGGATCTTGCGGTGGAAATGGCAGCGCCACATGCGCCAGCGAGTAGACCTCGTCCGGCCACGCAAGACCGAGGGCGGATTCGGTGGCCGTCGCCTCGCCTGGCGGCGCGCTGCGCACCACTGCGCTTCGGCTGGCGGCGTTCTCGTTGCTCACCAGGCTCAGGGTAAACAGGCGATCGGGCTTGTCG
Source organism: Accumulibacter sp. (assembly GCF_032229525.1). Taxonomy (GTDB): domain Bacteria; phylum Pseudomonadota; class Gammaproteobacteria; order Burkholderiales; family Rhodocyclaceae; genus Accumulibacter. The sequence goes on from NZ_JAVTWB010000094.1 coordinate 4,527, forward strand.
CGCAGTGCCTGCACCGCGCCTGCCGGATCGGCCCGCATGAGTGGCTCCATCTCGGCCATGCGGTTGATGTCGAACAGTACCAGCTCGTGATCGCCGGCCGGTAGTCGCTCGAACAGACCTGAAACGAGCGCCGAGGTGGAAACGGTGGCATCGACGACCGAGGAAAAAGCCAGCAGCGGCGGAAAGTGCTGCAGCTTGCCGCCGCTGCTCATCGCGTCCAGCTGGCCCTGAATCTGCCCGGTCAGCCGATAGACCACATCGCCCGCGTTCACCGCGAAGGAGTTGTATTTGAAGGGGTCGTACTCGGGCAGGATAGCGTTCCAGGCGAGTTTGTCGAGACCCAGGAGATGACCGAGCCGCGCCTGCCAGACGGCCAGCGCCGCCGCGCCGCTGACGCCGATAGCCGGCGACAGCAGGATCAGTCGGTCGACCTTCGGCCACGCTGCATCATCCAGCGTGGCCAGGGTGTAATTCACCGCCAAGGCGGCACCGTTGGAATAGCCGATGACATGGAGCGGTCGATCGCCGACTTGCTCGGCGAGGTGGCGCATCGCCAGGCGAACGGCCGCGGCCATATCCTGCCAGCTCAACTCCACCAGCCCGGACGGCGCCGTCCCGTGTCCCGGCAAGCGCAGGCCCAACACGGTTGCGCCGGCGGCGTTGAGCCGCTGCCCGAGATGGCGCAGACTGTACGGAGAGTCCGACATGCCGTGCAACAGCAGCACGCCCGCCTTCGGCGTCTCGGCGCGAAGTTCGAAGCTGCGGTTCCAGTTCGGCGACCAGCGCTCGGGATCCGACAGGCTGTGGCGATGGTAGCGGTTGATCAGGCGTCTTTCGTCGCCGGGGATGCGCGCGTAGACCTCCTCGTCCAGCTGCGCGAACAGGCGGTCCTCGAGCGCCAGATAGTCCGCAAAGCTGTCCACCCGGGAAGTCGCGGTGAACTCTTCGTCGAGGTCGGCCAGGTGCCACACGTCAAGGTCCGGCTGGCTCTCGAGATAAACGATGCCGCCGATGAGCGCGGCGAGCACGGCACCGCCAGCGCCATAGACCAGGGCGACAAGAATACGCCGAAGCATCCTGCTCAATCGGAAACTCATGGCTTCTCCCCCGACGGCGGAGCCACGATGCAAGCGGCGAAGCACCTTGCACCACCGGCACCCGGCGCCACGTCCGGGGGCTGTTGCGCCCTGCGCAAGGTGGCCAGCGAAGGTGTGGCCGAACTAGCGGATGCGGTAGGCGTAGTGACAGGCAACGCAACCGCTGGTCAGCAAGGGCAAGGCAGCGATGGTCTTTTCACGATCACCGCTGGCGGCGATACGGGCAAACTCGCTGGCCGCCTGGTGCCCATCCACTCCGGCGCTGTGCATCGCCGGCGGCATGTGTGGTCCGGGGCGCGCGTCGAACGGCAGGTTGCGATGCTTGCCCATCGCCGACACGCCCAGTTCGTCCTCGGCGATCTGGCCTGCCTCCCTGTATTTCCCGCTTGCGACAAGGCCGAGAATTTCGTTCAGCGCCAGCAGGTTGGCGCGCATCTCGGCACGCAGCGAGGCGTCGGCCGCCGGCGGCATCGGCGCCAGCTGGCGCTGGTCGTCGGCCGCGTGGCCGGCAGTCGCCAACAACGCCAAGAATCCCATCAAGAAAGCTTTCATCCGGCAAACCCTTTCGCGGCAAGAAAATCGAGGGCGATGCCGGCAAAAATGCTGGCACCGAACCAGTTGTTGTGCAGGAAAGCCTTGAAGCAGCGCTGCGGATCGCGTTCCCTGATCAACGTGTAATGGTAGCCGGCAATCGCCGCGGCTCCCGCCAACCCAGCGTAGAACACGGCGCCAAGTCCGAGCCCGTAGCCGACCGCGGCAATCAGTGCCAGCGCCAGCGCATAGCACAACATCACCGCCGCGATGGCGCTCCGTCCGAAAGTGATCGCCGAGGTCCGGATGCCGATCTTCAGGTCATCGGCGAGGTCGACCAGCGCATACTCGGTGTCGTAGGCGATCGCCCAGAAGACGTTGGCGAGCAGCAGCAGCCAGGCTTCCGCGGGCACATTGCCGAGCTGCGCCGCGTAGGCCAGTGGAATGCCGAAACCGAAAGCAACACCGAGATAGGCCTGGGGAATGGCCAGGAAGCGTTTGGTGAACGGATAACTCGCGGCGAGGAACAGCGCCGCCGCACACAGGCCGGCGAACAACCAGCTGCGCAAGGGCAGCACCAGCACGAAGGCGCAAGCGACCAGCGCGCCGAAAAGGAGCAAGGCTTCCCGGACCGAAACCTTGCCGGCGGCCATCGGCCTTTGGCTGGTGCGCGCCACATGCGGGTCGAAATCGCGGTCCGCCAAATCGTTGATCACGCAGCCGGCTGAACGCATCAAGACGGTGCCGAGGGCGAAGATCCAGACCACCAGCCAGTCGGGCTGCCCGAGCGCCGACAACCACAAGCCCCACAGGGTCGGCCACAGCAGCAGCAGAATGCCGATCGGCTTGTCCAGGCGCATCAGACGCTCGTAAAGATCGAGGCGCTCGCGCAGTTGTTGGCCGGAAAATTCCATGGCCGTCATTCTACCCCGCCTGCTTCGGGTCACCCCGCCCGTCCGCCGGCCTGCGTGCGTTCCCCGCTTCGCTCCCTTCTGCCTGCGCCAAGGCTTCGTCGGCCCTGGGCGGCACCGGTGCCAGATAGCTGGCGATGAGCACCAGCAGGGCGACGCCGATCAGCGACGCGGTCCACATCGCCGTACCGGAATTGGCCAGATCGACCGCCAGCAGTTTGAGGCCAACCACGGCGAGCAGCGTAAAACCGGCGTACCAGCCCTGACGACTACCCTGGCGCGTGGCCCGGATCATCAGGGCCAGGGCCAGTGCCGACCACAGCAGGCTGAGCAAGCCTTGCAGCAGACCCGAATGAAACAGCGCCTCCGCCCGGAACGGCCCACCGCCCCAGTGATGCGCCATGCGCGCAGCGAGCATGCTGATCCAGACCAGCGCCAGCGCGGCCGGCACGGCCGTCAGACGCCCGACCGACCGCCAACCCGGTAGCGGCTCATCGCGCAGCCGGCAGAGCCAACCGTGCAGGGCCGCCAGCACCGCCAGTTGCGTCAGGTCAAATGGATTGAACAAGGGCAGATAGGGCAGCCCTGACCCCCCGCCCGAATGCGACAGGTTGGCGACGACCGACCAGCACACCGCAGCCAGCGCCAAGGGGAGAGTCGCGGCACCGCGATAGGCCTCGAGATGTTTTGCGAAGGGCCACAGGCGCGCACCATGGCCGGGCAGGTGAATGCCGACTGCGGCGACCAGTCCCCAGCCAAGCAGTGGCCACAGGCTGACTCCCGGCGCCAGACGCTGGCCGAGCCAGGCCAATTCGATGCCGGCAATGAACAGCAGCAACCACCAGGCGGCGACGTGGCGCCCGGCAGCAAGGGCGACCATGCCGTCCCTCTCCTGCCGCGCCAGCAGCCAGTAGTGCAGCCCGACCGCGCTCGGCAGGACGACCACCAACGCGCCGGCCAGCGCATGTCCGTCGCGCAGCACCGCGCTGCCGGTGAGCAGCCACAACAACGGCAGCAGCAGGGCCGCGGCCCAGCGCGCGGCGTTCCAGCGGATTGCCGCAGCGTAGAGATCCATGGCGCTCAGCGACAGCGCCGCAAAAAGCACGAACAGCGGCAGTTGCAGAGCCGGGGGAGCGAAGCGATCGACTTCCTGCCCCGCCGTAGCAAACCACCACAGCAACGACCAGCCGAGCAGCAGCGAAGGCGACAGCACCGGCCGCGCCAAACCGTGCAGCAATCGCCCGCCGGCCAGGCCGGCAGCGGCAATCAGCACGCCGCCGAGGCAGACATCGTTGAACACCGGCCGCGCATGCGCCAGCTCTTCAAGGCCGCCAAGAAACCACCATCCGGCCAGCACCTGCATCGCCGACCCGAAGGCCTGTGCAACGCGCCGCTCCTGACGCACACCGAACCACAGTACGGCAACCCCTTCGACCGCCCACAGTGCCGAAGTCACCTGCGCACCGAAAGCGAGCGGTACGGCCAGGGTCAGGTAGGCGATGGCAATCGCCAGATGGCAGCGTTCGAGCATTCGCAGTTCGGGCTCGGCAGGGCGATACAGCGCCAGCCACCAGCCGAGGTAGTACCCGCCGGCCAACAGCGCGCTGAGTGCCAGGCCGTAACGGTCGTCGCCGAGCAGTGCCGCCTGCAAGATGCTGCCGGCCAGTGGCGGACCGAACAGAAGAATGCCCTCGCTCCACCCCTTCCGACCCGGTGCGCGCAACAGCGCAGTCAATGGCGAGGCCGCCGAATACATCACGCAGAAGACGATCAAGAAGCTCTGAATCAGCGCGTAGTGCGCTGGCCGATAGAGTGCGATCGCCCAGTTCATGCCGACCACCAGGGTCAGCACGAAGCCTGCGATATTGAGCCGTCGCCACGACTGCATCCAGCCGACGCCAAGAACGAAGGCGTTGAGCAGGCTGAGATAGCCGAACAGCAGGCGTGGATCGGAGCTGGTCGAAGAAGCGAGTACGGGTGCCAGGAAGGCACCGGCGATACCGAATACCGCCAGCAATTCACCTTGTTGACGGATCGCGAGAAAAACACAGGAAACGCCCAGCGTGACGAAAAGCGCGAAGGCACTGGGTTCGCCGAGCATCGCGTAACGGGCAAGCATGAAATAGACAATCAGGTAGTGGATCGCCAAGCCACCGCCCTGCAGCGTCAGCCCGAACACTCGGCGCGTCGCCTGCTTCCGTTCCTGCGCCTGCGACCAGCCGAAGAGCAGCATCGCCACGCCAGCGACCGCAGCCAGCAGCAAGCGTAGCGGCACCGGCAGCAGGCCGTATTCGGCAGCCAGACGCAAGCCGGAAGCGACGCCAAAGAAAAGCAGGACGACGCCGACCTTGGCCAGCAGATTGCCGGCCAGAAAACGCGACCACCACGGAACGGGGAGTTCTTCCGGGGTCCGCTCGGGTAGCGCAGTGTTTGCCGAAAGCGTTTGGGTACCACTGCCGCGGAGAGGGGTCTCCGTCAGCTCCACTTGTGGCGCATGCGCTGCGAGGAAGCTCGCCGCCACGTTCTCCGGCATCGTAAGCATTGCTTCGGCCGGGGCAGCAGACTCGTCGCCTGGGACGGACGGCGGATCGCCGCGCAAGCGGGCCACCTCGGCGCGCAAGGCCTGCGATTCGCGATGAAGCCAGTCGACCTGCGCTTCCAGGGTCCGCAGGCGACTCTCATTGGTCGCCGGAGATGGGGGCTGTGGCAACGGACCATAGCGCTTTGCCAGGCGGCGTTCCAGTGCCAAACCGAGAAACAGGCCGAGGACACCGCCGAGCAGCCCACCAGCGATTCCAAGTAAACTGCCAAGGGCCGCGCCGATCAGCAGTCCAAAAAACCACATGAACAGCTCCTTTCTTGCCTGCGATACTGCCTGAGCCTACTTCCAGTCGCCGCGCAAACCGGCCACCAGGTCGTGCAGATGTTCGGGGGTCGCGGCTTCAGGCGCAACCGCCGGGCCAACGCTGAGCGCAATCTTCTTGAACAGGCCGGCGCGCCGCAGATCGCTCATCGCCGGACCATCCCTGCGGCTAAAAAAACTCCCCCACAAACCTTGCAGCGCCATCGGAATCACCGGCACCGGGCTGCGCCCAACGATCCGCTGCACCCCCGGACGGAAGGGACAAACCTCGCCGTCGTTGGTGATCCTGCCTTCCGGGAAGATCGCCACCAGTTCGCCGTCTTCGAGAGCGCGGGCAACTTCCTCGAAGGCGGCTTCCATCATCGCCGGATCCTCACGCGCGGGTGCAATCGGGATGGTGTGCATGTGACGGAAAACGAAGTTGATCACCGGCGTACGATGGATGCGGTGATCCATCACGAAGCGGATCGGCCGCCGGCTCGCCGCGGCGATGACGATCGGATCGACGAAGCTGACGTGGTTGCAGACGAGGACTGCCGGGCCCTCCTGCGGGATGTTTTCCAGACCCTTCTGCTGCAAGCGGTACACCGAGTGGATCAGCAGCCAGGCGATGAAGCGCAGCATGAACTCGGGCACCAGGCTATAGATGTAAACCGCCACTGCCGCATTGCACAGCGCGGCGATGCCGAACAAGGCGGGAATGGACACCCCGTTGCCGAGCAATCCGGCCGCCGCCAGCGCGCCGCAGACCATGAACAGCGCATTCAGGATGTTGTTGCAGGCAATTATCCGCGCCCGCTGATCGGGTGCACTGCGCAACTGGATCAGCGCATAGAGCGGCACGATGAACAAGCCGCCGAACAGCCCGAGCGCGAAAAGATCGAACAGCACGCGCCAGGTCTCGTGCATGGCGAGCATACCGGCCAGCGGCAGCGGCGCCCCGACCGGCAGCAGGTCGGGCGAAGCGAAGGCGAGATCGATGCCGAAGATGGTCAAGCCGATCGAACCGAAGGGCACTAGGCCGATTTCGACATGCCCGCCTGACAGGCGGTCGCAGAGGAGCGAGCCGACGCCGATGCCGACAGTGAAAATCGCCAGCAGGAGGGTGACGGTGGTCTCGTTGCCGCCGAGAACACTCTTCGAGTAGACCGGGAACTGTGCCAGGAACAGCGCACCATACAACCAGAACCAGGAGATACCGAGGATCGACAGAAAGACTGTTCGGTTCTGGCGTGCAAAGCCGATGTTGCGCCAGGTCTCGGTCAGCGGGTTGAGGCCGACCACCAGATCCGGGACCGGTGCCGGCGCCACCGGGATGCCGCGACTGGTCAGATAGCCGGCCACCGCGACCACCAGCCCGGCGAAAGCAACCCAGGTCGGGTGCTGGGCAACTCCGGCCAGCAGGCCACCGGCCAGCGTGCCGACCAGGATGGCGACGAAAGTGCCCGACTCGACCAGCGCGTTGCCGCCGACCAGCTCGTTTTCGTGCAGATGCTGCGGCAGGATGGCGTACTTGACCGGCCCGAACAGGGCCGACTGCAGACCGAGCAGAAACAGCGCCGCGAGCAGTACCTCCAGGCTGTGCATCACGAAACCGGCCAGGGCAAACCCCATGATGACGATCTCGAGCAGCTTGGTCAGGCGTGCCAGCCGGGCCTTGTCGTATTTGTCGGCCAGTTGCCCGGCGGTGGCGGAGAAGAGGAAAAAAGGCAGGATGAAGATTCCTGCGGCGAGGTTGGTCAGCACTTCGGGCGTCAGCGTCGTCCAGCTCGTTGCCTGAAAGGTGAGCAGCACCACCAGCGCGTTCTTGAACAGGTTGTCGTTGAACGCACCGAGAAACTGGGTAACGAAGAAAGGGCCGAAGCGCCGGGTCTTGAGCAGACCGAATTGGGAACTCATGCCGCCTTCCTTTCAAAGAAGCCTCGGGTCTCGAAGATCGAGGGAGAAAAATGGTGCGCACCCGACGACAGCTGTCGTTTGAGGACGAAATCAAAGAGCAGCGGGTTGTGCTGGCGGACCGTCTCCAGAACGCCTACCGCCGCCTGCGGCAGCATGCCGCGCGTGGCAAACTCGGCGGGCGAGGTCAGCGGTACGATGCCGGGCAAGGGATAGTCGGAGCCGTTGAGCAGTCGTGGATGCCACTCACTACGCTCGATCACCGCACGCACCACCTCCTCGCTGCGGTTGCGTTGCGTCAGTGCCGAGATGTCGGCAAACAGCAGGTGCTCGTAGCGAGCTTCACCCATCAGCCGGGCAAACAGGTCGAAACACGAACGCTGCACCCCGTCGGGGCCCTGGTCTACATCGACCGCGCTGCCCATCGAAGCGCAATGGGCGACCACCACACGCACGCCCTGGTCCAGCGCCCGGCGCAACAGCAGCGGGTTGCCAAAGGCCTGCTGATCCGCACCATGCACGGCTTGTTCTTCGCCCGCATGGCTGATCAGCGGCAGTCCGTAACTGGCCAGTGCGGCGTAGAAGCGATCGCAGCGTGGCGACGAAGGATCGATACCCATCGCCGGCGGTAGCCATTTCACCGCCTGCGCGCCGCTCGCCACAGCAGCAGCGAGTTCCTCGACGCAGTCGGCGCGATAGGGATGGATCGAAGCCGCCCACGCAAAGTACTGCGGATGACGCGCGGCGACTGCGCGGGCGTAGGCATTCGGCGTGTAGAAGGAACTGCGCTGCGGGTCGGCGCGGCCGTCGCTATCGTGAAAGCGATCGAAGGCGAAGAGCAGCAGCCTAGCACCGGGGCGCAGCCCATCGATGAGGTTCTGCATGCGCTCGACGTAACTGTCGTCAATTCTTCCCGGCGCGTCATGGACGCAACCGGCGTTGAGATAGAACAGGCGCTGCGCGTACTGCAGCGGATGGAAAAGGCTCTCCATCTGCGGATTGACCTCGATGCCGCTGCCCGAGTCGCCGGTGCCGACCAGATGTACGTGGCAATCGAGGAAGCGCGCCGGGTCGACTCCTGCCCAGGCGGACTGAATCAGTTCGTCTGCCGCGGTGGCCGCTGGCAGCTGCGCACGACAGGTATTGAACAGAGCCGGCGAGCGCCGCGCGACGAGGCCCGACAGCGCCAGCCCACCGAGCGCGAAACCGCCGATAAGGAGACGGCGGCGCGGGCTCATCGTGTCGTCCGATTGCGCCTTGCGCTCACGCCGACTCCTCGAGATAGTCGAGCACGTTGCCCAGACATGCTTCGAGGAACGCCTTGTTGATCCAGAAGTAGATCTCCTTGCCCAGCTTCTCGGAGCACAGGACATCGGCGTCGCGCAGGGTCTTCAGATGATGCGAAACGGTAGACCGGGCCAGCGTCGACACCTCGGCAATCTGACCAACGTTGAGGCGTTCGCCGGGTTCGAAGAGCAGCAGAATGCGCTGCCGATGCTCATCGCCAAGGGCCGCAAAAACCTTCGACATCGCCTGCCAGTCGCGCGGAATCGTCCGTCCGTAATCACGCATCTCGCTTGCCCCCGCTAACGATCATGACATGTCGAGATACCCCAGATCATGAAAGTCATGATCGTCCCCCCTCTCACTTGCAGTGCGCATTCCGGCTTGCACGCCGGAATCGTTCGCCGGGCAGGGAGCATGCTCCCTGAATTCCCCGCCTCACCCCGGCCCGCGCTGGGGAGAAGGGAAATTCGTGCGTCGCGTGCGCGACTTTCACATTAAAGAAAATCCGAGCAGATCGAAAACATATCGACCAGTGTAGTCATATCGACATTCAAGTCAAGAGAAGATGCTTTGGTCGGGCGAACAGGTTTGGCCAGCACGGCCAGCGCAAGGTGGGCCTGCTTCCCCGAACGCCACGGTATATGTCAAGAGTATTGTCGCCTGAGTTCATGCTGCCAATGCATACTTTTGCTGGTAGTGGTGGCGCGGCGATGCGGCCTTTCCTGGCTTGCCTCGATCAGCGAAGAGAGTTGTTGAGTCGGGTTAGAATCCCGTATGGCGCTGTCGACCGGCCACGACGACACCATCTGCTTTCGCCGGCCCAAAGCGGTGAATCGCCTACCGACTGCGCCCCCTTTGATGAAAGAATTTTCAATCAGGAGA
>NZ_JAVTWB010000095.1:0-2547 GCF_032229525.1 Accumulibacter sp.
TCATTCAATGACTATGATTATCGCATGTCACCGGGTAAGCCCGACAGGCTGCTAGCCTGGCCCCAGCTGCATCTACGCTGTTCGCATTGGCGTCCCCACACCTTTCCGGTCCGCCGTCGGCAGGTGGGAATGCACCTCTCCTCTAGCCTGTGGGACTTGAATGCCGCCCAACCGGCAGCGTTACAGAGACTGATCGGGTGGCGGGAGCACTGCCTGACGCTGACTGCGCGAAAGCGGCCAGCGGCTTGCTCGGTTTCCCAACGCTGCTGGCCTGCTTGCTGTCCGGCGTGCACGGTACGGTCCAGCCGGAACGGGACCATTTCTGCGCCAACCCCACCATCGCGCGGACTCGGCCCGGTTGGTGCGTGCCCCAGTCGTCTGCAAAGTGCGCTACAGCTTCCGTGCTGTGCTCTTCGGTGATCTCAAGCAGAGGCCGACGGCCCTGGTCGAGGAGCATCTGCGCGTGCCGCGATGCCAGGGCCTGCGGGTGGTGGCTGGAGGTACGCTGCGCGCCGCCGCGGGCGCCCGGCAGGTCCGACGCCATCGCCACACAGGTGGCGGTTAGGGGCCGTCGGCATCGGGCGTGTTGCGTGTCGCCCAAGCGCAGATGGGCCGCTTGCCGGACTCCGTGAGTTCATGTTCTACTGACCTTTCGGATCGATCCGGCACCCCGGTCCATGCCGACCAGGCACACGAATAAGATAACGCAAACCGTGCTCCCTTTGAGGAACTCTGCGAACCAGGGTTCTTTCGCGGAATTCGAGGAATTTGTGTTCGTCAGCGCGTTCTTTATCACAATTTTCCGGGCGCAGTACTTGACTGCCGACCTCTTTATGCTGCGTGACCCCTCTATGAAAGAATACGTCATGGGTTTCACCTCAAATACCGCTGTAACCCCGTTATCCGTCAATACGGCAGAGTTGAATGCCGCGATAAATCTTCGACTTGCTCTTCTCGAATTACCTCTCGCCGCCGGGGCTGATGGCGCCTCCATTACGGAGCTAATGTCACCAATTCTGGCACGTCAGCGTGAATTGAGCCGTCGACTTTCGGATAAACTTTGCCCTGTCGATATGCGGATTCAGAATTTTCTGAAGGAGTATCTTTCGGATGTTGGTCCGGCGCCACGATTGCCGGGCAAAACACTGGTGCTCGATCAGTCCGGTCTGGCGCGCGGTGTTTCGCTGCCGGCCAATGGGGATCTTTTCAAATCGTCGCTGCTCAGCAGCTATCGCCTGCGCAATGGGGTTCTGCACAATCCCGCCAGTGATCGCCGCACCACTGCGGGCGTTTTTCACATCGCCGAGGGCGGCTTGCCGATTCCAGACGACAAGCTGGCGGTGCCGAAGCTGGCTTTTTCCAAGTTGCTTGCCTTGGCGCTGAATCCTCCGCCCGAGTCACTGCAACTACCGTTCACCGCGGGCGAGAACGCCCCGGCCATGTGTTTCGTTTCGCTGTTTCTGCGGCCGTTGGTGGTGCCTGCCGTGCCAGGTTTTACGACCGAGAAGCGGATGGAAACCCGCTTTTTCGTTCCAGGAGCTCTGGTGGCCAATCTCGATTTTGTCGAGAGTATTTTTGGCAATGCCGGCGACCCCTATTTGCCTGAGAATGATTCCTCGCTCGACCCCGACAGCTGGACCGGCCACACGGGTTGCGTGATTCTCGCGCCGCATCTTACGCATGTGCCCAAACACCTGCTCGGTCTTCCGCACTGGGATGCGGCCACTGCCCTGCAACGGCGCGACGGCATGTGCTACAAGAGTGAGAACGAGCTGTATAACGGAGGTAGTGCATTCAAGTTGTGCGCTCGGGACGAGCGCGGCGTAGTCGTGACCATCATCGCTGACAATTATTTCGGTTACTGCAAGAAAGAGGTGAAAACGCAGATCAGTTATTCAGCGAACATGTTTGGTTCTGCCGAAGAAGAGCATTCTGGTGGAGCGCTCGTCTTTCCGAGTTATAACGAGGGTCAGGAGTATACCGATCTGACGGCGGGTGATGCCTATTCGCTGAAAGAGGTGCTGGCACGCGATCCAGATCGCTTCGTCCTGCAGTCGGCCGGCCATGCGTTTGATCGCGTTCAGCCGACTGTCGTTCTGGTGCCAGCGAAATCCACCTTCAGTTTGCGCTCACAGACCGTCTCGTGGTCAACCGTTGATGGCCATACATCGTCGATCAGATTGCAGGCGGGTAAGACCTATATGGGCCCCAATGGTTATCGGATACAAATGGAGTCATTGAGCGCCGATCATCGGCAGTGGAACCTCACTGGAACCTCGGCAGAAGTCACGGCCTGCCACAAGCCGGCAACCGTTTCCGGGGGGGGGAAGTCGGAAATATCCAAGGCGATTTCGGACGCGATACTTGTCGGTCATGTCTACGTCGCTGACCTCGAAAAGGACATGGACGCAGTGGCAGCCATTCTGGCGCGTGATTTCTCGGAACGCTATAGCGATCAGGAAAGGAATGGCGTTGATAACCGCCTCATACTTAGCAATGACCGTTCGATTGGTAGCGTCATCAAGCTGCTTACACCGTCGAGCCGCG
>NZ_JAVTWB010000096.1:0-2546 GCF_032229525.1 Accumulibacter sp.
ATTGAGTTTCGATCCCGCACCGTAAGGCGCAGGATGGACGTGTGGTAGCTGGCCACGAGAAAACAAACAGCATCATGACCCCGCCGGGGAAGCGTATCCCGGCAGGGCTACCTTCATGCCGCGCGGAACGTTCCAACCGGCCTTGCCGTGGCCTTCCCCAGGACCCCGGCATGGGGTGCTTCGGAAGGTCCCGACCGGGACATTCCATGGAGGCACCTGCAATGAAACAGGCTTATCAAGCACAGAGCGTCAAGGATGACGCACGCGGGCGCTGGGAGCGGGTCCTGCCCGATCTGGCGCCGGCGTTGAAAGAGGCTGTGGAGCGGCGAGGGAAGCATGTCCCTTGTCCGGTCCATGGTGGTCGGGATGGCTTTCGGGTTTTTCCTGACGTCGATCAAACCGGCGGCGGCGTCTGCAACACCTGCGGCTTTTTTGCCGACGGCTTGTCTTTGCTGATGTGGGTCAACGACTGGGATTTCAGTCGCACGATCCGCGAAGTGGCAGAGCATGTCGGCGGCCAGCCCGTCAGCAGCACCCACAGGCAATGGCCGTTGGTCGCAAGTGGTACGTCCGACGACGCCACCCGCCGCGAACACCTCAATCGCACTTGGCGGGAATCCCTTCCGCTGACAGACCCGCAAGCCGAGCCGGCGCGTCTCTATCTGGCGCGGCGAGGTCTGTCGGCAACGGCACCACAAACCCTGCGTTTTCATCCCGCGCTGGGTTACTACGCCGATCGGTGTCTCGTGGGGCGCCATCCAGCCATCCTCGCCCAAGTCACCGGGCAGGGGGGCGATGCAGTGACTCTCCATCGTAGCTACCTGACGGTCGATGGCCACAAGGCGCCGGTCGACGCGCCCAAGAAGCTGATGTGCCATCCCTCGGCGCGACAGCTGACCGGCGGCGCCATTCGCCTGATCGCCCCCGGGAGTCGCCTGGCGGTGACCGAGGGCATCGAAACCGCGCTTGCCGTCATCGAAGCCACCGGTCTGCCCGCCTGGGCGACCGGAAATGCCCATCTTCTGGAAACCTTTGTTCCTCCTCCAGGAGTGCGCCAGGTCCTGGTCTTCGCCGACAAGGACCGGCCGTCGCGACAGCACCCGTCCGGACACGGACAGGAAGCGGCGAGGGCATTGGTGACTCGGCTCTGGGCCATGGGGATTCAAGCCGGTGCGATTGCGCCAGCGCTTGCGATTCCCGACGGCCAAAAAGGAGTCGATTGGCTCGACGTGTTCAATCTCGCAGGGAAAGCAGGTTTTCCCACGCTCGGCAGCGTCGACAAGGCGCTCACCCGGGCCGCCTGACGAGGAGGTGACCATGTACGGCGTCATCGACTTCAGCCGGATCAACACCCGGCCAGGGGGTTTCGGGCCTTTCGCACCGCCAGCCGGATGGCAGGGCGACTACCGGCAATACCTGCAAACCCGCTTCGATGGGGACATCGGTGTGCGACAACAGATCCTCGTCGTCGGCCGAATCCTCGTTCTCCAACCTGACGGTGCACGCGCCCGGTTTCTCGGCCCGCATGCCGTCGAGGCACGGAAATTTGCCCTTTCCGCAGGCTCATCAATCAGCCGCTGCTAACGCAGCAGACTTTCCCGGCCTTGGCCGGTTTTTCCATCCCACGGGGAGTGTATCGCTCCCCGACGGGGACGGTGCCTTCCCGTTTTTCACTGGAGGCACCATGTACGACAAATTCGCACCCCTTCTCGAACAGGCTCTCACCGAGCCCGGGATCGTCAGTCAGGCTTTCCGCCGGTTTCACCGCTTCAGCGTCGGCAACCAGATTCTGGCGGCCATCCAGCTCCGTCAAAAGTGCCTGCCCCTGTCGCCCATCGCGAGCTTCAGTCGCTGGAAAGCCCTGGGTCGGTCCGTCTGCAAGGGACAGAAAGCACTCTCGCTGTGGATGCCGATCACCGTCAAACGTCGGGACCGGCAGGCGGTTTCTGACGATCCCGGCGATTCCGGCAGCAGCGAAGAGGTATTCACGCGCTTCAAACTCGCGCCGCGCTGGTTCAGCCTGGAGCAGACCGAAGGTGAGGCCTACGCTGAGCCCGTCGAATCGCCCCATTGGGATGCCGAAGCGGCTTTGGCCGCGCTGGACATCACGCAGGAGCACTTCGATTACCTGGACGGCAACGTCGAGGGCTATGCGGTTCAGCGCCGCATCGCGGTCAGTCAGTTGGCCGAGCACCCCCACTCGACGCGTTTTCACGAGATGGCTCACGTCGTTCTCGGGCACACCCTGGAAGGCGACTGCCATGACGCCCCGTCGACGCCAAGAAGTGTTCGCGAAGCCGAGGCCGAAGGCGTGGCCTTTCTCCTGTGTTCGATCCTCGAGTTGCCAGGCCGGGATGAGTCGCGAGGTTATATCCAGTCGTGGCTCAAAAACGGTCAGCTCCCGGAAAGATCGGCACAGCGGATCTTCAGCGCCAGCCAGAAGATTCTCGAAGCCGGCAGACCCGTCAGTCAGCCAACCGTAACGCACTAAGTCGCAATCTTTGAACCCCGCGGGGCGCGCATCGTCCCGCAAGGGGAGGGTGCCG
>NZ_JAVTWB010000097.1:0-2539 GCF_032229525.1 Accumulibacter sp.
TTGACTACGCCACCGTACCGGATGATCTGCAGCCTGCGGGGCAGCAGTTCACCGAGCCGGTACCGGTCAGGAAAAAGGAGCCGGTACAGCCGGTAGTAGCGGCTGCTGCGCCGGCTGAAGAAGAAGCCACCGAAGCGGCCACGGAAGCAACCGTGGAAGACACGGCGGGCACCGTCGTGGGAACTGCTGCCGGAACAGCGGCCGGACCGGCTACCAGAAGAACCCCCGTCGCTCGCCTGTCCGGAGAGCCGAAGCCGAGTGCGGCCGCCGCCGAAAAATCGGTTCTACCTCCCGAGCCACCGCCACCACCGCAGGTGGCGGCCACGCCAGCACTGCCTTCGCCCGCCAGGCGGCAGTTCGTAGCCGCGGGTGCTGCCGCAGAGCCGGTGCAGGCTGCGCCGCCAGCGGCCCCGCAGCTGTCGTCAGGCTACGTTCTGCACTCCGCGATCTTTCACGATCCTGGTCGGGCCGAGGAATGGCAGGCAAAGCTTGCGCAAGAAGGAATTCCGTCGACGCTTGAGGCACGTTTGCAGATCGGCCCTTTCAAGAATCGTGCCGAAGCAGAGGCGGCTCGCCGAAAAATGAACAAGCTCGGGATCGAGACGCTGCGTGGGCTGGGCAAGACCGGTAACCCCTAGCGCCTCAGCCTTCCGTGGTCTGCAGTTGGTGGCGGATGCGCCGGGCAAAAACGGCCATTTCCTTGGCCGCCTGAAGGTCGCCCTTGCTTTCGGCGACAACGATTCCCTGTTCGTAGGCGGCCAGAGCTTCGACCGGGCGAGAGCACTCGCTCAGCGCTTTGCCAAGCAGTTTCCACGCGGCTGAATACGTCGCGTCTCGTTCCAGCGCTTCACGCAGGCAGCTCGCCGCCTGTTCGAAATCGCCGGCCTTCAGATGTTCGTTACCCAGCGAGTAGCGTAGCAAGGCGCTGTCGCGTGGACCCCCGAGCAGTTTTTCCAGATTGGCGATGATAGCAGTGGTCATTTAACATCCCCGGTTTCAACCCGAACACATTGTAGAGGACAGCACGATGAGCAGAACGATCATTTCCACGACGCACGCACCGGCGGCGATCGGCACCTACTCGCAGGCGGTCAAAGTCGGCGATACCGTTTACCTTTCGGGTCAGATCGGCCTCGACCCGGCCAGTATGGACCTTCTCGAAGGGATCGATGCGCAGATCGTTCGCGTGTTCGACAACCTCAAGGCGGTTGCGGAAGCTGCGGGTGGCTCCTTGGCCGACGTCGTCAAGCTGAATGTGTACCTTGTTGATCTGGCGCACTTTGCGAAAGTCAATGAGGTGATGAAAAGCTACTTCGCCGAGCCGTTCCCGGCCCGTGCCGCAGTCGGTGTCGCCTCCTTGCCACGCAATGCACTGGTCGAGGCCGACGCGGTGATGGTAGTCGGCGGCTGATGCCGGTTGGACGAGATCGATGCTCCACCAGCGCTGCGCAGCCGGCTGCGCAAGCTGAGCCTGGAACGGCCTGACGATCTCGTCCTGCATCTGCCCTTGCGCTACGAGGACGAGACGCGCGTCATCGCGCTCGCCGACGCGCCGGCAGGCGTGCCGCTACAGCTCGAAGTGCTGGTGGTGGATGTTGCCGTCCGCTTTGCTCCGCGTCGCCAACTGGTGGTTCAGGTCTGCGATGCGGGTGACCAAAACGCCGTCCTCATTCTGCGCTTTCTGAACTTCTACGGTAGCCAGCAGAGGGCGCTCGAAGCCGCCCGAGATGATCATTTTCGGCTACGTGTTTTCGGTGAGATCCGCGACGGTTTCCTGGGTCCCGAGATGGTCCATCCTCGTTGTCGGGTACTGACCGCTGACGAAACGCTGCCGCGGTCGCTGACGCCGGTCTATCCGACCACCGCCGGTTTGCCCCAGAGCGCGCTGCGCAAACTGATCGCGCGGGCGCTGAAGACGGTCGATCTCGCCGAATTTCTCGACCTCGAATGGTGCAACAAACACTCGTTGCCGCCGTTCGCGACGGCCGTCGCCTTGCTCCATTCACCGCCGCCAGAAGTTTCGCCAATGGCTCTGCAGACGCGCAGTCATCCCGCCTGGCGACGCATCAAGTTCGACGAACTGCTGGTACAGCAGCTGTCTTTGCGCCGTGCCTATCTGGCTCGCCGGCGCAAGGGAGCGCCGCTCCTGCCTGCCGCCGGTCAGCTCGCGGAACGTCTCCGGGCGGCGCTTCCCTTTGCCCTGACCGGGGCACAGCAGCGCGTCGTTGCCGAGATCGCCGCGGACCTCGCGCAGCCTTACCCGATGCAACGTCTGCTCCAGGGCGATGTCGGCTGCGGCAAGACGATTGTCGCTGCGTTGGCCGTTTGTCAGGCCATTGAGGCGGGATACCAGACTGCTTTCATGGCCCCCACCGAAATCCTTGCCGAGCAGCATTATCTCAAACTGCGCGCCTGGTTCGAGCCGCTCGGTGTTGCTGTGGTCTGCCTGTCGGGCCGCCTCGGGGCAGGGGGCAGGCGGGAGGTGCAGCGGCGGGCAGCGAGTACGGCCCAACTGGTGGTCGGCACCCATGCGCTGATT
>NZ_JAVTWB010000098.1:0-2537 GCF_032229525.1 Accumulibacter sp.
ACGGTACCAAGATCGGCAAGCAACTCCGGGTAGGTGCCCGTCGGGATCTTCACCACAATGCGCAGCGACGACATCTCAAGCGCCCATCCGCCAGAACCCGCGCACGTTCGCAAAAACCGGCGCCTCCGGCGTCGACAGCTTGAGCTGCGGGAAGGCGTCCTTGAGCGCCTCCTCAAAGAACCCCGCGCCGCCACCTACCAGCAGCACCAGGTCAGCACTCGCGTTTTCCTTTCGAAGCGATTCTCGTAACCGGGTGGTGACGATCGGCCCGACCTTGTCGGCAGCCTTCTTCAGGTAGGGCGCGACTTCGACCCGCTCGCCGAGAAGACGGACCTGCGCGTGTCCCTTGCGGAGCGTGTGCTCCAGACGTTCTCTGCCGACGTTGCCCCCAAAATCCTGCGCGATCAGGCGAACGGCTTCATCAAGGATCACCGAAGACGCCTCCAGGCTCGTGCCACACGACTGGCGCCGCAGCTCGCCATTGCTGATCAGGACCCAGTCGACCGAGAAAAAGCCGGGGTCGACAACCAGCACGCGGCTATCCTCGATTTCCGTGGCATCCGGCAATCCCCAGACGTAGTCGACGAACCCTCCCACGGGCTGCGGGACGACCTTGACCTCGCCCACGGTGATCTTTCGCCGCGGCGTGATCTGGTGCTCTCCCCGCATCTGCCCGGCCAAGCGCTCGCGCAACGCAGGATCGAGATACTGATTGACCGGAAGCCCGGTAACAACCCGATCGATCTGCTCCAATTCGGCAAGCAGAAGCCCGGCATGGAAGAGGGCGCGATAAGAGGCCGTCGACGGGTAGTCCTCGTGCAACTCGCGACTCCATAGCTCGGCACGATCCGGCGATAGACCGGCGACAAACGGTTCCCCGTTCACCAGCACGCGCAAGAAATCTTCCTCGCCGTCGCTGGCGATCTTTTCTCCGAGCCGATCGGCCGGCGCAGCGCCGGCGGGTCGCAGCACAACCCGGGGTTCGCCACCGGGGTCTCCGCAGGCCAACTTGAGGTTGGAATAGCCGATATCGATTCCGAGAACTGTCATGTCAGGTTTTCTCCTGGGTCACGTCATTGACCAGCGCGCCCGGAAGTGGGCAGCGAAGCCTGGCAGACGCACTGCAGGAAACCTGCAGGCACACAAGAGGAGCGTTCAACGTTCCTTCGCGCGTTCAGTGCGCCGCCAGTGCACCGGATGCTATGGAAACGGTCGGCCCAGCGGCATTCGAAAAGCGACCAGAAAAGACGAATTTCGCCGAGGCAGGGGAGGCTTCTTCAGCGGCCAGCCGCCTGCACACGCCGCAGATTTCCCCGCTTGACGGGCACGTTCAGGGCCCGGTTGTGAAGATTTGTTCACACCCCTGAAGAAATGAGGACGTCCCGGTAGAAAAGCCGCCGGCCCGTTACGAAACTGCCCCCGCGCCGCCTTTGAACCCTCCACGGCACTTGGACGACCATGGATTCCATGCCGAACCGGGGTGCGGACCGATCTTCCCGACCCCACGGCGGGGCAGTGACCCCTTCCGTCGAAGATCATCCTGTGGGGAGAAACATCATGTCGGAACAGCTCACCAAGATCGCTCAAAGCGTTCGCAGTGCCCTGGGTTACTCGGCTGCCGGTGTGGGTCGAGTGGCGACCAGTTGCGGCAGCGCCATCCGTCATCGCGCCGTTGGTCTCATCGCCTTCAGCGTGCTGGCCGCCAGCGGTTACGCTCTCTACACCAATCCCCCGGTGCAAAGCATTGGCCGCGGTGAAGTCGGCATCCGCCTCAACCAGTTTACCGGCGGTTCGGTCGAGGTGCGCGAAGGCGCAGCGCTTGTCGTCCCCGGCTTGCACCAGCTGCGCCGCTTCTCGCTGCGCGACCAGGTCTATCGCCCGATCGATGGACTCGAAGCCAACGGCCCGGCGCCTTTCCAGTCGGTGGAAGGGCTGTCGCTCGGCATCGACATCGCGGTGCGCTACGCGCTTGACCCGAAACAGATCGCGGCCATGGCCAGGAACCTGCCCGAGGACCTCAACGGTGAGATCGTCGAGCCGGTGGTGCAGGGTGTGCTCTACAAGACCCTGTCCCGCTACACGGTACGCGAGATCTTCTCCAGCAAACGCCAGGACATCCAGGAGTCCATCGAGCGCGAACTGAAACCCCGCCTGGCGGCCGACGGAATTGTTCTGGAATCGGTGACCCTGGGCAAGGTGGACCTGCCGCGCGACTACCGGGCGGGCATGGAAACCCTGCTCGCCGAAGAAATCGCCAGCGAAAAAATGCGCTACACGCTGGAGCTCAAAGACAAGCAGGTCAAGCAAAGCGAACTCGAAGCGCTGGCCCAGAAGGTGCGCCGGGAAACCGCCGCCGAGGCCGCCGCCCAGGAGCGAATCATCGCCGCTAGGGCGCAGGCCGAAGCGATGAAACACGTCCTGCCCTTCAAGCAGAAAGAGATCGAGCAACGCGGGCTCGAAGCCGAGGCCGAGAAGGTGACCCGCATCAAGCGCGCCGAAGCCACCGCTCAGTCGCGTCGCATCGAGGCGGCCGGCGA